>NZ_DBMACH010000005.1:0-245129 GCF_057861365.1 Enterocloster sp. | reverse complement strand
CCCCTCATTTCACCCATCGGAATATCAGTTCTCCAAAGTTTCGGGCTACAATTGCCCTTCGACTTTGTGCGCAAGCTTTTCACTTACGAACGTGTCGCACGGTTATCATTTCCATAGCCTTCCAGCAGGTTAATTGCTCCCCAGATACCAAGACCAGCACCGAGAGCTACTACGAGCGTCTGAAGAACGGTTACTGCGTTGTTAAAAAATTCCATATAGTGTCCTCCTTGAGATAAATGTGGTTGGTTGAAATGAAAAAAGCTCCGGCAAAGATTACACTTTACTCAGAGCATATTTCCGATAAACAGATTCAGTTTTACGCCGATTTCTACTGACATTTTCCGAAGGTGCAAGTTCCGGATAGGTTGCCTGTACTTTCTGCCGACTTCTGCGTACAGTTTCAAATCCGGGAAGATTATACTGATCCAGTTCTTCCAAAAGTGTCGGAACGGTCATGGCATTCACATCCATTCCTTTCAGATTAGAGTAATACTCCAGTACCTTCAGATACAGATAATTGTCAGTATTTCTCGCTTTGGTATCCTCCTTCAAAATTTCCTTTATAAGACCGGATACCGTATTCAGATGATTCAAAAGACATCCTCCTTTAGTCTCCATCAACAAGAACATACTCGTCATTTGCCTTTAATTTCAGCCTGTGACTAAGAAACTGTTCGATATTGAACTCGTTCTTTTTGTCATAGTCCGCAGTATATTTATAGTTCGGATGCTGTGTTAAATCGTACTTATCGGACTTAAACGGTCGCACTCCTCGCAGCTGCAAAATACACTTGCTCCCGTCCAAAACTGCCAGCTCATCTACTGTAGCAAGGTCTTTTCCAAGTTTCTGATAATTCATGCCATACGATGGGCTGTTACCTCTGGTATTAGAAGTGTTATAGGTGTCGATGGTTTCTTTGCCAAGTGCCTGATTCAGTTCTTTCAGAGTAGTGGGTTCGGAACCACCAAGAAAAATGCGGGAATCCATGTTTCCAATGATCGTATCCGTATTGTCCTTATAGATTGCCTTTAGCTGTGACTGTGCCTGAAGCACCAGACAGGCGGAAATCTCACGACTTCGGATGGTGGCAACCAGCTTTTCCAGATTGGGAATCTGCCCGATATTCGCTACCTCATCAATCAGACACCGCACATGAACGGGAAGCCTGCCTCCATAGACATCATCCGCCTTTTCGCATAGCAGATTGAACAGCTGAGTATAAATCATGGAAATCAGAAAATTGAAGGTGGCATCCGTATCCGACATAATCAAAAACAGTGCCGTTTTCTGATCTCCAAGAGTATCCAACTGTAACTCATCATAGGCAGTGACATCCCTGACTTCCTGAATATCAAATGGGGCTAGCCTTGCTCCACAGCTAATTAAAATACTTTTTGCTGTTTTGCCGGCGGCTAAGAGATATTTTTTATACTGGCGTACCGCAAAGTGATTTGGATTTTTCTTCTCTAGTGCTTCAAACATCAAATCCACCGGATTCTGAAAATCTTCATCATCTTCCCGAACTTCCATGGCATTTAAGAACTCAATCAGTGTAGAAAAGTTCTGTTCCTCAACAGGTGCTTCATAATGGATATATCCAATCAAAGCACAATAGAGCAGTGTTTCGGCTTTTGTCCAGAACTCATCACCGGCTTTTCCGTCTCCTTTGGTGTTTGCAATCAATGCTGTTACCATCTTTAAAATATCCTTTTCAGAGTGAATATAGGCAAACGGATTATAGTGCATCGACTTCTTGAAATTGATGGTATTGAAGATTTTAATGTTGTAGCCAAAATGCAACAGAGCATTTCCACACTCGACTACAATGCTGCCTTTTGGATCGGTAATTACAAATGAAACTGGAAATTTTTTTGAATTACATTGGAGCAGATTGGGCTTCAACCAAAAGCGTGTTTTACCTGAACCGGAGCCGCCGACAATCAAAACATTCTTGTTTCTGGCATTCGCCGGGTTCTTTGGGCGATTACTCATCATCAGCCGTTCCGTTTTTGTGAGAATGATATTATCCTCAAAATCTGGAACCATAAACGGCTCAATATCTTTGGCGGTTCCCCAGCGGGCAGAGCCATACTCCTCATTGTGCCGATACTTTTTGGCATTTTTCCCTTTCAGATAAACCGCAAGACGAAGTCCTGCACCGCAGGCAATGCCGATGAAAGAATCTGATGGATAAAAGCTTGGCAACGGATTGTTTAACGCTGTCGGCAGGGTATTAAAAAAGCTGAGGAGTTTTGCAGACGCATCTGCACCCTCAGCTAACCGCCATGCTTCTCCCAGATTTGTTGCAAATAATCCCATTAGGATATATGGGACATTCAGAATCAGGAGCTTTTTCAATTTCACTTTATCCATTATAAATCACGCTCCTGTTTCTTTTCACGAACCTGTTTCGGAATAGCAGTTACAAGCTCTTTGAATTTTTTCAGCTGTGCCAGAACACTTGGCTTCTTATCCTTTGTGAAAGATCTTGCCTGATGTTCTTTGCAGATTGCGTCTAAAGCATCTGCATCTTTGGAACGGACAAATACAAGATAGCGGGGCGGATCTACCGATTTGTCTTTTCTTACTGCAAAATCAACGCCATATTTTTTTGCAAGCCGTTCAAAGTCTTTGATTCCTTCCTTATCAATCTCTGCATTGGTCGCACCCTGATTCTGAGACAGCAGTTTCTTTACGGACTGCTTTCCATGAACAGCAGTATTTCGTCCACATTTTCCCGCTTTGACCTTTTCACGATGCTGTAAATACCGTCGAATACCGGAAACAATACTCCGTGCTGTCAGCTTTGTGGTGCTGATTGCCAGATTGACCGTCCTGTTTTCCACTTCTTCCTGCATTTTTACTGCCTCCTTTCTGCGAAGTTTGCAAAGGATGGTGCATTTCTTTCTAAGGCGGGACTATCAGACGCCAGAGAAGTTGCTTCGTCATCGTTCCATTGCATGGCTCTTTTTCTTTACTGGCTTCTTATCAGGCAAATTCCACTCTTTCTTAAATTCTGCGACACCTTTCGGATCAAATGCTTTTAACTTTTCCAGATCAAATGCAACAACAGAATACTTCCCATAACCGGATTTTACCTGATAGGGAAGCACCTTCCCCAATTTATTCTCTTTAATGAATTGCATTAAATCTTTGCTGATGTCACCGGAAATAAACGCCTCCCCAGGTTCCAGAGAATATCCCGGAAGATTTACTGTCATATCTGCAAAAGGTTCTGCTCCATCGTTGCTGTGAGTGGTCATTCCAATATAAAGCCGCTCATTATTCGCATACATTCCAAGGTGCAGCGATATAATTTCTTCCCCAAATTCCCACTTGAATGGTACTTTCTTTTTCTCATTCATATCTGATCGCTCCTATCGAATCTGTTCTCTGCTGTCATAGGATAAATTTCCATTTCTGACCTTTGCATGACTAAGAATCTTGATATGCCCCAGTTCCTGATTTTTCAGAGATTTCTGATAGCCTTCTTCATTCAGATATACTCTGGTGCGTTCGCCTTTCCAGCCAATCGGAGAATCATCGGTCAGCACATCAAAAATAATCATATGACGGGTATCATCTGCAAAACGGTTCAGATCCATATAGGAATGACCGGCATATTCCTTTGCCCCTGCTTTTTGCCTCATTTCTTCCATCAGTTCGCCAATGGTCTTATTTTTTTCCATAAAGTCCTCCTTATAATTCCGCTCTGTCGTGATTGTTTTTATGAGGAAGCGACATATCCTTAACCGGAGAATCCGGCTGTTTCACTTTGTCATCGGGTAAGGGGAGTGCCATCATTCCCCGTCCCATCCGTAAAAATGTTTCTGGCTGATGGAAGTGTTCTTCAAACTGTCTCATTAAATCTGGCGAAAGAGAGCAGAAATCTTCTTCGCCTAAACCGACTATGAGAAAATCTCCAGCCACAATGTCATACATTTCTCCATCTTCATCACGCAATGCCCGGTTCAAATCTTTTCCAGATAGTTTTCCGTTCCCATCCATAAGCAGGGCAACCGGTTCATGGAATGGGTAGGTGGCTTCAATCTCGCCGCCTACTGCATTCTGCAAATCTTCCAGTTCGCAGCCAATCCGGATGGGCTGGGGATACATATTGGGCTTTACCAGAAGCACATCCATTTTCATCAGGCTGTCCATATCAATCGTTTTTTCTGATTCTACCGTAAACTCTGTGTTGACAAGCGTAACGGGATCAAAATCATACACCGAATCAGAATAGGATTTCCTTACTTTTTCCTGTGCTTCGCTTAGATTTTCTGCCGTCACAGTTACTGTCTTTTCAATGGTTTCTGTGATTTTAATGTCATATTCTTTCAACGATTGCACCTCCGTTTTTAGAAAAAAACAGCTATCTGTGAACCTTTACAGTTCATAAATAGCTGCTTCGCACTCCCAGATTTTTTCCTGAGCCTGATCGAATACCTCTAAAATATCTTCAATCCCGCAAAATAAATCTTCTTTGGTTTCGACAATTCCCACCAGACTACGGTATGCCGTATCATACACCGCATCATCGTCATGCTGCGTGTTAAGACAATGAACGACCGCAAAGGTTCCGTCCTCCAGCATCCAGAGTTCATTGTCATAACAGATTCGGATATTATCATGAAATGTGCTGCTTTCATTTTCGGAACACAGCAAAATAGCATCCTCTCTGAACAGTTCCTTTCCACGATAATTTACACCTTTGGAATATTCTGTATCCATACGGTACTGATACACTGTTTCTGCCTGATCCCTCAGAACCATAGCAATATCAGGGAAATAATAATCGTTCACATCCACCGATTCGCCATCTTCATTTTCATAGTCATCCAGATCAAACAGATCTAAAAGCCATTCCAGTGCTGTAACCATTTCAGTTTTTCTAAACATTGATTTCCTCCTTAGCGTTCCAGTGATTTTTCTCGTTTTTTCTGCCACTGCTCCAAAAGCTGGATGATTTTGTCCTCCATCTGCTTATTGGTGTAGGACTTTGGAAAATACTTCCTTAGTACATCGGTCTTAAGAATAACCCGTTCCAGCTCGCCCTTTTTTATCTCATTCATAATCTCACACATTGCTTCGAGGGAACATTCGCCATCCTGTGCCAGTTTTTTGATTCGCTGTGCCTGGGAGAGAGAAGGGGCAGCCTGTGCATAATCCATGGCTTCAAGAAAATCTCTCTGTTCTTCATGTGCCAGATAAGATAATTCTACCGCCGGATTAAACTTAATCTGACCAGTATCGACCATATCCAGAAGTTCGGGAATCAGCTCGGTCAGACGGATATATCTTTTGACCTGTGTCTGGCTGTCATTGGCTTCTTCCGCTACTTTTTGTGCCGCAGTCAACTTCGGACCAAGTTGGTCCGAAGTTAAATCAGACCGTATTCCCTGATGTTTGATTGCGTCCAGCTTCATCTTATAGGCATAAGCCCGTTCGCTTGGAAGTATGGTTTCTCTTTGCAAATTTGCGTCTACCATCAGAATAATAGCGGAATCATCATCCAGATCACGGACAATAACCGGCATGGTTTCTTTGCCGGCAAGCTCTGACGCACGATGCCGCCTATGACCGGAAATGATTTCATAACCGCCATCCGGATCTGGACGAACAATCGCCGGAGTGAAAACACCAAATGTTTTAACGCTTTCCGCTGTTTTCATCATATCCTCATCATCAACCACCCGGAACGGATGTCCTTCAAACGGATGCAGTTCGGAAAGGGGAATTTCCTGAACCCGTTCCTGTTCCGATTCTGTCCGTGACTGCTCTGTGGAGAAAATATCATCGTATCCCTTCAAGCTGATGTTTCCGCCTTTTTTCGGCATTGTTTAACACCTCCTTCGTCAAAACCCGGTATGCTTCCGCCACCTTTCCTTTTGGATCATGCTGAAAGATACTGGCTCCCTCAGCACTAATTTCTTCTGCACGGACAGAGCGGGGAATGTCCGTCTTATACACCTTCAACTTTCCGCCATAGTTCTCACGGATCAGATTGCTGATTTCCTTTGAATAATTCGTTCTGCTGTCTACCATTGTCAGAAGAATTCCCTCAATTTTCAGTTTCGGATTGATCTGCCGCCGGACCTTATTGATTGTTTCAAGGAGCTGCTCCAAACCTTTTGCCGGAAGATAGGCAGCCTGAACGGGGATCAGCACATTATCTGCGGCGGCTAAAGCATTGATTGTCAGCATTCCCAGTGAAGGCATACAGTCCAGCAAAATAAAATCGTAATTCTGCTTTACTGTATCCAGATATTGGCGAAGAACCGTTTCCCGGCTGATTGCATTTACCAGAGAAACCTCCAGCCCCGATAACTCGATATTGGCAGGCATTAGATCAACACCTTCGGCGTGGTGCAAAATTCCTTCTCCTGGATCAATAGGTTTCTCCATGATAATTTTCCCCATCATGTCGGAGAGGGTAGGGGACAGGCTATCAGGATAGGGGTTCCCCAAACTGACCGTTAAAGACGCCTGCGGATCGGTATCAACCAGAAGTACCCGTTTTCCCTCGAGAGCCAAGCCAACGCCTAAATTCTCGCAGGTGGTAGTCTTTCCGGTTCCGCCTTTTTGGTTGACTACCGCAATGACTGTTGCTTTTTTCGGCATTACTAAACACCACCTCGTTTTTTAATGGCACATTTCTTCAAATTTCCACCTCCATGTTTTAAATTTTTCCCATTGCCCGGTCATGCTGATATAACGCAGAATAGTAAGGACCGATGGTTAATGGGGCATTGTAGATTGAAGCGAGCAGATACTGTTTGGGATTGCGGACTTCTGTGGTGTTATTCCGAAAACCGTCCATGACAAACCGTATATGTTCGGCATTCAGCTTCATAAAACTGCTTTTGACAATTTCAATGGGCTTATCGTCACTGGCGATCCGGATCTGCTTTCGTTTACTGCACATAACCTCAACAATCAAACGCAGAATCACTTCCAACGTTTCCACATCATAGGGAAAGTCCTTTTTTAGAAATTCAATTTCAAGCTGGTCGTAAAAATATTCATAGTATTGAGAAAATGCTTTCGTTCCCTCAGATTCCTTTCCGCAACATACGGAAGGAAAGAGAGGATCAGTATCGTTATAATCAGTATCTTTTATATCAGTATTATTCCCGTGTTCTTTTGCCATTCCCGGAGTTTCCATTTCCACACTTCCAGAAATGTCATTTTCACATTTCCAGAAATGTTCCTCCACATTACCTGCCACAGCCGTAAATTTTTTCAGATAAATCAGATTGGGTTTTCCCAGTCCCTGCTTTTTTCTCAAAATCAGGTTTGCTTTATTTTCCAACTCAGAAAGAAGCTGAACTGCTTTCTTATTTCCACAGCCAAGAGATTCCATAATGTTCTCTACAGTGTAGATAATATAAACCCGTCCCTGTTTGTCGATCCAACTGTTTCTTCGGGACAAAGCCATGCGGTCAAGAAACAGACCATAAAGCATTTTGGCATCTGTTGAGAGATTCTGAAATCGCTTAGAAGTAAACAACAGCTTCGGAACCCGGTAAAACGCATACTGCTCTGATTCCTCAATGCCGAAAAATTCATCATACATTGATCACTGTCACCACCTCTTTTCCGTATCCGTTCCTTCCTTTTTTCCTAAAATCTTCTTCATGCACCAGCCAATGCAGGGGGACGCCCGCCCATACGGGCAGTCATCGCACTCGCTGGCTTCCGTTTTCTCAACTTTCTGATAATAGCAATTCTTTTTGCCAAGCTCACAGCCAACCCTGTTGTTTCTCCAGAAGTAGCAGTTTCGGCAGTCTTTTGGCTTATTTTCGGTAAAATACACACTGACCATCCTTTCTCATTACAAATCCATTTCTTCCTTCCGATTTACCTCTCTGAATTTTGGCTCATATGAAGCACACTGCTGTTTTTTTCTTCTAACGCATCCAATACAGAGGCATGTTCTTTCTTATTTTCCAGTCTCTTTTCAAAATTCTCAGCCTGCTCGAATACTTTGGATTCAGAATCATAATGATAAGCATTGTCTATCAGTTTATCTTCTGGGCTTACATCTGAAGCATTTATTACAGTGACCATTTCTTTTAATTCCTGTGCCTTTAGATCATATGAATCAGGGATCAGCAATACCTCATGCGTAGAAGACGGCAGAAGATAAAAGCTATCGTTCAATTTCTCTGCCGCCTGCTCCATGAAATCGGGATATGCTATAACAGAAGCACCATGAAATTGACTCTTATTTGTTGCCACCCATATCGGAGACGCTGGATTTTCAAGTGTTCCCATAGAGCCTTCTGTTATCTCATAGATCATCTCATCCATGTTCTTAATGGTTACAGGTTCATTTTTCTGAACCATTTCAAGAGCATCTTTCTGAAGCTGCTCCTTTGTGATACCATAGGATTCTAAAAGCTTATCTGTAACTAAAACAGATGCCTGCCCATTCGGTATGTCGCTCACCCGAAAGCGATAAACAATTGCAAGATCTTCCATCCTCTGATGCGGAATTTTCGATAACATATCAGCATTGTTTTCCAATCCAATGATTTGAGTCGCAAGATAAGGCTTCATTTTTTCATAATCCTTCAGAGAATCTGCGTTAATCTTAGATACATTAGAAAATCTAGTCACAACCATATCTGTAATCTTCTGTAAAATATTCTCATAAGGAAGACCGTTCTGATACCACTCATGAAGCGTACTCAGATTCAGTGATTCAGCGATAGCAGAATCGTCGTGCCGAACGGAAAGTCCCAAATAGGACTGTCCTTGCAGCTTACTTACCTCTATTGGCTCGATAGTTACATTACGGTATTGACCGGAGAGCTTTTGCATCAAATCCATTTGAACTTTTTCTACAAATTTTTCGTAGTCCATTTTATTTCCTCCATTTTTCTGATTTTAGGGCATAAAAATAGAGCGTCTATCCAGCCCATAAGAGGGCGAATAAACGCTCTATGTAATCCTTATGAAATTGTCCTGCACCTCCTGTCATAATATGTGAGAATTGTTTCTACCCCAAACAATCCCGGAACCTGTCAAAATCAAGGCTTCTTAGCCCCCCTTTGACTTATTCCTATTATGACACCAGCGTCCTTATGTACCGTAGACTTGGAAATTCCAAACCGTCTGGCTGTCTGGCGCACGGTAGCGTTGTGGTCGATAATGTAATTCGCAATAGCAATGGCCCGTTCTTCAATATATTCCTTCATGGTATTTCACCCTGAGAACGTTTTTACCATCATATTACAAGCTGTGGTATTTTATGCATTGGGGAGATAGCCAAAAGCAGAAGGTTGTCATATACTTGTTCCATGGAAATTAAAAGTATACAGAAGTATTTACTTTAACCTCAAGATGCTGAGATCAAAAATATGAATGACGGAGGGGAGCTGACGATGTTGAATGATATAAAAATAAAAAATACCGATGAACTGGAATTTGCTGTTTTCTGCATTGAAAATATTGCAATGAGTCTGAAAAAATGGTATCGAGCTTTGACAGAAAAGAGCGATATTTTAAACAGTTATGTTATACCGGAGTATGAGATGCTTCATACCCAGAGCAAAGAATATATTGTGGACGATATTATTAATCTTATAGAAGAAATGGATATCCAATTATGATTTTATATCATGGTTCATATTTGGAAGTTCAAACTCCGGATTTAGTACATTCCAGAGAGAATCTTGATTTTGGGCGTGGTTTTTATACAACACCACTTTATGAACAGGCAATAAAGTGGTGTGAAAGATTTAAGCGGCGCGGGAAAAGAGGAATTGTTTCTCACTACAGTTTTGACGAATCAGCTTATCAGAGACTTAAAATTCTGAAATGCAGAAGGGGAATGATGCAACCGATTACGATATAGTGATTGGCGGTGCTGCAAATGATAAAGTATTTAATACTGTTGAACTTTACTTTGATAATTTAATTGATAAGAAGGAAGCGATTCACCGATTGCGTTATGAAAAACTAAACCTGCAGATGTGCCTGCGTACACAAACGGTTCTTGATGAGTATCTGCATTATGAAGGGAGTGAACAGATTTGACAGCCAATCCGATTTTGCTGCAAAAAAATATGCCTGGATCATTGAGCGATTTTCGAAAAAGAAAAATCTGTCTTTCGATGAAGCCCTGAAATTTTTCTATTGTTCTGCTCTTTATCCTTTGCTCTGTGAAGGGGTATCAGATTTACATTGTATGAGCGATGAGTATTTGACAGAAGAACTGATTTTTGAGTATGAAGAAACATGATATACAAATGAACAGAGCGTCTATTTATCTTATAGAGGGTGGATAGACGCTCTGTATTTTTGGTTTAATTCCCCTACCACAGGCTGAAAACTGATCGTCAGGATATCCTTCATGCGGTTTATGCTGGCTGTCATACCGTTGGAAATCCATTTCCGGTTTTTGTACAGCATATGAGTTTTCTTTAACATAATCGTCACCTTTCCAATTTGATTTTATTTTTACTTATAGATTTTCTGGAGAGGTAAAAAGCTTCAGCAGTATACCTATAATACCATTACCAACGTCCCGGCCCCAATAAGAATACACCCTATGAGCGACTTTGCGGTAAAATCTTCATGGAGAAAGACAAAAGCAAGGATCAGCGTCATCACAACGCTGAGTTTATCCACAGGAACAACTTTTGAGGCGTCTCCCAGCTGTAATGCACGGTAGTAGCAGAGCCAGGAGGCGCCGGTGGCAAGGCCGGACAGGATGAGAAAAATCCAGCTTTTTCTTCCAAGCGAAAAAATTCCGTTTTGAGCATGGGTAAGAAATACCATTCCCCAGGCCATCACTACGACTACAACGATCCGGATGGCGGTTGCCAGATTTGAATTTACTCCATCGATTCCAAGTTTTGCCAAAATGGAAGTAAGGGCCGCAAAGAGAGCGGACAGCAGCGCGAAAAACAGCCACATATAAGTGTATCCTCCATTCCTTTTATAAATAAAAGCTCTCCGGAAATTCCCCATGCTCCATCAGATATTCATATATTTCCATCAGAGATTTCCTCAGTGAAATTCCCTGACTCAAAGCCGTTTTGTACTCCCGTACCCAGTAATTTTTAAGATCATAGAAAAACATATGGCTCAGCAGTACGTAATATAAGATCTCTTTATCCGGTTCCAGATACTTTTCCTTAAAATCCCTGATCCCCTCCTCATATTCGCACAGAGAGAAATGGATCATCAGAATCAGAGTGGTTAAGCTGTTTTTCTGTTCACGGTCGGAATAACGTATGCTGACAATTTTCTGTCTCAGTTTTTTTGCCTCTGCAATCGCAGTTTCCTTCATATCTGCAGTCTTTAAATTTGCAGCAAGGACAGAAAGAAGGGATTCGGAAAGCATATCATAGCTTAATCCGCTTAATGTGGAAATTTCTTCCATTTTGCAGATGCGTTCACTGGTGACTCCGCAGGCAAAACTTTTTTTGATCACAAGATCCAGAAGTTCATTCTGCCTCATTCCGATGGACTGGAAAGGATCGGTTGTACTGAAAATATAATAGCAGCAGCCGTAACACAGCATACGGTACAGCTTTTCCAGAAGAAGGGCCGCAGTCTCAGCCTCCTCCCCTTCTGTATAATGATCCCGAAGGGTTTTAATATAGTTTTTCACCTTAAAACGCCATTTGGGCCTCTCATGCTTTGGAACGAAGCGGTTTGGGGCAAAATAATTCTGTGCATAGGCATTTTCAAGAAAAAGTTCAATCTCTGATTCCAGGGCTCCAAGATCCGGGGCTTTTTTTACTTTAGAGGGGGAAGAGGCCTTGCCTGTTCCATTTTCTTTGAAATGCTCCGGAACAGACAGAACCAGGGGGTCAATGTCCTTTTCCTCTTTTATTTTCTTCGGGATCGCTTTGTACAGTTCTGCGGTCAGATAGCGCAGCTCTTCTATGGAATATGTTTCTATTTGTTTTCTGAACTCAGGAAGTTTCATCGATAAAGTCCTTTCTGCAATTCCTCCAAAAAACAAGGTCCCGTTTTGAGGATTTAGCACTATTTTTGTTATGTTAAATACCGCTTTGCATACCTAATAAATCATTTCATTTCGCCTTTCTAAAAGCTTTTATGACTAAATTCTATGACTAAGTTTAACTTACTTTTAGCTATAACTCAAGTATTCAAATACAAAAAGCATCCCACGCATTTTTACGCAGGATGCTCTTTGATTACTTTTTCTTCGGCAGCATTTGATGCTATTCTTCCCAAAACCGAGTTTCAATTACCTGCGTTCCCTTTTGTATCTCATAACAGATACAGGGGATGATGGTTTTGGGAACCATCAGGTTTGTGTTCGGAGATGCGTTAATGCACATGGCGGCCGGATCGTCTTTAACGGCAGCGGCGCAGTATGTCCGTCCATCCGGAGCCTGAACGCGAATACAGCTCTGTTCCTGAGAAACTGTATAGGTATCGGGAAATGCAAAGCTGCAGTCATATGCAGTGAAACAGCGGTCGCTTTCAATGGTATGGATCCGCTTATGACCGGTACTGTCAGGAATAATGACTGTTTTTATCCGGATTCCTTCATAGGGAGACCACTCAGAGGATACAGAATGGTCTGTAAGCTGGGGATTGGAAACCATTCCGCGGACATAGATCATATGGTTGATATCGAGGGCAAGCATACTGTCAGGTGCGGCTTCAGCCAGACTTCTCATGGAACGCGGAACGCTGAAGGCAAAACGGCTGGAATAGGCAAATTTTGAATATTTTTCTTCCGTAAGGACATGGTGATGAGGCAGCGTCCGTCCGCAGGTATAGGCGGTAACATCGCCGTGAAGCCTCTGGATTAAAAGACCGCCATAGGTCTGAGCAGTCAGCGTTGGAAGATCGGGAAGGGGAGCCGCTTCTGTCTTCCAGAAGGGATGCTCGTCCGGAAGGGAGAGGAAGGCGAAGGCCTTCATTGCCCAGTAGGGAGATCCGGGAGCGTTGTACTGTTCAGACATGAGCAGGTTGGAATAGCCGTAGCCGATGGTCAAGAGTCCGCTGTTGTCAACAATGGGATGCTCCGTCCAAAAGCGCAGATGGCGTTCGATAAGCCCCTTCATTATCCCATAGGGAACAACTTCCAGTTCACAGGCAGCGCACATGGAGAAAAAGGATACCTGAGCAAAGCGGTAAGTCAGAGAACGGCCGTAGGCCAGGGCAGAGCCGTCCTCTGCAAACCAGTTGATAAAATCTGCTGCAAATAATTTTGCCCGCTCTTCATAAAGTGCACAGCGGTCAGGATCATTTTCCCTCATAAACCGGCAGTAAATCAGACTGTAATAATGGAAGGCAAAGGAAATATAATAGTCTTTTTCACCGTTTTGTCCGTCCAGATACCAGCCGCCTCCCAGATAGCAGCTCTCAATGTAATCCAGATAGTCGGACAGGACCTGTTCTGAATAAGGAAAACCGACCGATTTAAGGGCAATATTTACCAGAACGCCGAAAAACATCCAGTTGCATGGGGGGCAGGCATAGTGGTTGATCCCGTCCAGCCATTTTGCCAGATTTGTCTTTTCCTTTGCAGAGAGAGGATCCCACAGTTTTTGAGGTGTCATCAGTATGCCGTAGGCGATGGCAGCCATTTCCACAAAGCGCTGGTCAATATCCTGAAAGCCGCCCCAATATTCCGGGTTTTCAGGATCGGTGCCTGCGGCAAGGCCTGACAGATACAGCTGCTCAAATTCAGGACAGCTGCCTCCTCCGGCCCAGAAGGGGACCAGGCCCCAGAGTGGTCTGGCAAAGCCTTCGGCTCCGGCTGCTGCCATGTCGTATACTGCGGCAGAGCTGCCTGGGCAGAGTCTGGCTTTTTGAGGAGAGTAAAATGGAAGCGTTGGGGTTAAAAGCTGCATGAGAAGCTGGGAATATTCGTGTTTTGTCATAATTTTTAATCTCCTGAATTTGTGTATTTTGGATATTACCAGATCAGGAAGTCCTTTCCCAGCAGTCGCAGCACTGCTTCTGTGAGAAAATAATCTGCATAAATCAGATCCGTCTGTTCCCTGCGGTCATTGTGAAATGCCACCTTACAGTTCTGTACAATCCCATCTGTATCGGGATTCCAGTCACAGCAGGTTTCAGCGGTATGTTTGAGGATGAGTTCTGCATAGGTGCGGTAAAGATTTTTTTCACACTCATCCACATGCTCTGCAATTTCTAACAGTCCGCAGGCAGCGCAAAGTCCGGCAGATGTGTCTGTATAAGCGGCAGAGGCCGGCTGTCTGAAATCGCACAGAGGGATATAACCGGTCAGTGCAATATTGGAGATAAAGTAGTGGGCTGTTTTTTTGGCAATGTCCAGATATTTTTTATTTTTGGTATGACGGTAGGACAGTGCAAAGCCGTACAGGATCCATGACTGACCCCGTGACCAGGAGGAAGTTTCAGAGTAGCCTTGTCCGCCCAGAATGTGTTCCAGTTCTCCGGTATCCGGATTGATGCAGGCAATATGGCCGCAGGAGCCATCCTCACGCACCAGATAAGAGGCTACCGTGTCTGCGTGATTTACAGCAATCTGCTGGAAGCGGGGATCTCCGGTGATCTGGCCTGCCCAATACAGGAGGGGAATATTCATCATGGAATCTACGATGATCCATCCGGTGCAGTCTTCTCCTTCTTCTACACATTCAGGATTCCATGCCCGGATAAATTTTCCGTTTGGATTGTATCTTCCGGCCAGAACAGAGGCTGCATTGAGGCCGCGGACTTTGGCTTCTTCGGAACCTGTGAGGCGGTAATCAGCGACAGCGCTGTGGAGCCACATGAAACCGGTATCGTGGTGAAGGCCGATGAAGCCGTGAAGGGCCTGATCCAGTAAATCTTCATTTTTTCGGGCTGTTTCCAGATAAAGTTCATTTTTTGTGGCATGATAAAGCTGCCAGAGGATACCGCTCCAGAAGCCGTTGGTCCACCAGTAGATGTCTTTTTTGGCATAATCTTCTTCGTATACACCACCGACCGTCCAGTAGGGAATTTTTTCACCCATTCTTGCACATTCCGCATACAGCTTCTGTTCCATTTTTTCGTAAATCTCATTTACCCATTGTGTTTTTGATGTCATAAGTTGATACCTCCTTGAATGTACTGCGCATGATGCGCCCATTATTTTCAAATTCAAGTATAAAAGAAAAAACGAATAAAGAAAATGGAGAAAACATCCGTATAACGTAACATTTTATACATGGTAAAAATGAAAAGTGCAAAATAATCCTGAATAGTATATAAAATTTCAATAAAAAACGGGAGAATACATGGATGAGTTTATATTAAAACAATATAATAACAGATATTCCATTCAGAAATAAAAAAATTTTATCTATAATAAAGGCATCAAATGTGACTGAAATGGAAAGAGGAGGATATGATGAGACACAATAAGTTATGGAAAAAAGCAATGGCACTTACCTGTGCAGCGGCATGTGCTGCAACAACTCTGGCAGGCTGCGGCAGCTCTACACAGGCTGAAAAGCCTTCTGAAAAAACAGAGGCTCAGGGGGAGAGCGGCGCTGCAGAGGGACAGACAGAGATTACATTTACCGTATGGGATTATGAGACAACCGACTACTGGAAAAAACTGGTAGAGGCATTTGAGGCAGAAAATCCAGATATTAAGGTAAAGGTAATGGATATCGGGGCTACTGATTACGATACAAAGATTCCTGTACTGCTTTCTTCCGGTGATACATCTGATGTTATTACTATTAAGAGTATGAACATTTACAACAGTCTGGTGGAGAAAAATCAGCTGATGCCTCTGGATGATAAGGTGAAGGAGAGCGGCGTTGATATGGCTCCTTATCAGGGATCGGATGAAGGAATCCGCATCGATGACAAGCTGTACGGCCTTCCATTCCGTAATGACTACTATCTGCTGTATTACAACAAGACTCTGTTCGATCAGGCGGGTGTTGAGTATCCAAAGAACGATATGACCTGGGATGAGTACAGAGAGCTTGCAAAGAAGATGACCAGCGGAGAAGGAAATGATAAGATTTACGGTGGATACTGCCATACATGGCCGGGTTCCTTATATCGTTGGGGCTTAAGCGAAGAACACAGTATGGCTGACGGTGAGTACAGCTTCTTAAAGCCTGTTTATGAATTATTCCTCGGCATGCAGAATGAGGATATGTCCGCTATGGATTACGGTACATTAAAGACAGGAAACGTTCACTACAGCGGCCCGTTCTACAAGGAGCAGGTAGCAATGGAGTTAATGGGAACATGGTTTGCAAATATGATCATCAACACCAAGAACAAGGGTGAGACCTCTGTTGAATGGGGCGCTGTAAGAGCACCGCACTTTGAGGGCCAGGAGCCTGGTACAGCTGTCAGCAACCCAACTCCGATCGCAATCAACAAGAATGCAGCTCATCCGGAAGAGGCATGGAGATTTGTAGAGTTTATGTGTACAGAGCCGGGTGCCAATATTCTGGCAGGTCTGGGAACGTTGCCAGCATACCAGAACGAAAAGACAATCGATACTCTGGTAAATGTTGAGGGAATGCCGGAAGGCTTCCGTGAAGCGATCGCTGCAGATAATTTTGTACTGGAATGCCAGATGATCCCTCAGGCAGGCGCTCTGGAGCAGATTATTGCAGAAGAGCATGACCTGATCATGCTGGGAGCAAATTCCATTGATGATGGTCTGGCAAATATGGCAAAGCGTGTAAATGATCTGTTAAGTAAATAAGAAGCAGACTGAAAAAAAGTCCTCTGGATCTTTGATTCGGAGGACTTTGAACCATCAGAGAAAAGAAGGAGGAGCTGTTTTACAGCGCGCAGATATGTCAAAACGAAAAGTAAAAAATATAATTACTGCCTATACATTTCTTTTGCCAAATTTTGTGGGATTTCTGCTGTTTACGCTGATCCCCATCGTATGCTCCATGGGGCTCAGCTTTATGGAATGGGATTCTGCAAATCCGATGAAATTTGTAGGGCTTGCTAATTTTGCCAAGCTTTTAGAGGATGAAACATTTAGTATTTCCCTGAAAAATACCATCTATTATTCTGTATTTACAGTACCGCTTACCATGGCAGCAGCTCTGGGGCTTGCTCTGATCTTAAACCAGAAGCTGAAGGGCATCAACATGTTCAGAACCGTATTTTTCTTCCCTCATGTAGCGTCTCTGGTAGCGGTGGCAGTTGTATGGAATCTGCTGTTTCATCCAACCCTTGGCCCGATTAACAATATTCTGCGTGCAATGGGAGTTGCAAATCCTCCAGGATGGACTTCTACGATTGATTGGGCAATGCCGGTTATCATTATTGTAAGTATATGGAAAAGTATGGGATACTATATGATTCTGTATTTATCCGGTTTGCAGGCGATTCCAAGAGAGCTTTATGAGGCAGCAAAGGTAGACGGCGCCAATACATTTCAGCGGTTCAGAAATATCACGCTGCCTATGCTGACACCGACTACGTTTTTCGTAAGCATTATGCTGACCATTGCCTGCTTTAAGGTCTTTGACCTGATTTCCGTCATGACGAACGGCGGACCGGGACGTGCAACCAACGTACTTGTATACCATATTTACAACACAGCATTTATTAATTATGAGTTTGGATATGCAAGCGCAATTTCCATGGTTCTGTTTGCAATCGTACTTGTTATTACTGTGGTCCAGTTCAGAGCTGAGAAAAAATGGGTTAGCTATATGTAAAAGGAGGAAAAAATGAAAACATCAAGAATCAATATAAAGACCATATGTCTGTATGGACTCCTTGTACTTTTAAGCATCACCATTCTGCTTCCGTTTTTATGGATGGTATCCTCATCATTAAAAACCAGCCAGGAAGTGTTCTCTGTTCCCATGAAGTGGCTGCCCGAAGAACCGGTATGGGAGAATTTCCGGGAGATCTGGACAAAGATTCCGCTGCTTATGTTTTTTAAAAATAGTTTTAAGCTGGCAATTATTATTACGGTTCTTCAGGTATTAACCAGCAGCTTTGCAGCCTATCCGTTTGCAAAAATGAAGTTTCCGGGAAAAGATATTATATTTTTGGGCTACATTGCTACGATCGCCGTTCCGTGGCAGGTGTACATGGTGCCTCAGTTTATCATGATCCGTAAAATGCAGCTGGCAGACACCCATCTGTCCCTGATCCTCATGCAGGCCTTTACTGCATTTGGCGTGTTCCTTATGAGACAGTCCTATCTTTCCATTCCAAATGAGCTTTCAGAGGCTGCCCGCATAGATGGTCTGAGCGAGTTTGGAATTTACAGCAGGATTATGCTGCCTCTGTCCAAATCTGCGATTGCAACACTGATTATTTTCAGCTTTGTAAACGTATGGAACGATTACATGGGTCCCATGATTTACTTAAATTCAACCGAACTGAAAACCATTCAGCTGGGTCTTCGTATGTTCATCACACAGTATTCTGCAGACTATAACCTGATTATGGCAGCGGCTCTGATTTCTCTGATTCCGGTGGGAGCATTATTCTTAAGTATGCAGCGTTTCTTTATCGAAGGCGTGGCAACCAGCGGCCTGAAGGGATGATTCAGTTTCTTGCAATAAATTCACTGGGAGTCATCTGAGTAATTTTTTTAAATACCTTGCTGAAATAGTAGGGATCATCATATCCAAGCATACTGGAAACTTCATAGATCCGGTTATTATCCTTTAGAAGAAGCGATTTCGCTTCTTCTATTTTTACTTCTGCCACATAATCGGAAAAGGACTGGTGCGTCACCTTTTTAAAGATCCTGCTTAAATAGCTGGGAGTAATTTCCAGAACAGTGGCCACTTCATTAAGAGATAATTTCTGAAACCGGTTCTCGAAAATGTATTCCCTGGCTTTTTTTACTTTGTAGCGGTAAATCTCAGTCATATACTGATGACTGTAGTGGTCGATTCCCTGAGTCAGATGGAGAAGCCAGGACACAAGCTCCTGGTTTTTCATTTGGTCAAACTGGGAGAGGGAGGTATATTCCCTGCCGAACCATTGGATAAAAAAATCCCGGATTTTTGAGTCAAATCCATACAGACGGGAGATCAGAAGAAAGCAGATCTGTCTGGCGTCCTCCGGCTTTGCGATGCTCTGAGACAGAAATTTCTGAATCTGCAGCATAAGGTTTTCAGCTTCTTCAAAGAACGTACTTTCCGTATTCAGAAGTTCCAGCTGATGCTTCAGTGAATCTGCGTTTAAAAAGTCCGTATAAAAATGGATGGAGGTATCAATGCCGCTGACCTGGAAAGAGAGGCTTTCCATCGCTTCTTCCCTTGCAGCGGCAAGATGCATGATATTGCGATGGGGCGCGCTGATTCCTATGGTAAGCTGTCGGTTCAGATAACGGCGGACGCTGTTTAGGATGGACTGGCATTTCTTTTTTAGAATATCCTGATCCATCCCGTCGCGGTATTCCACATACAGAATCGTCGTATTTGGATTCAAATGGTGTGCGCAAAGGTCTGCACGTTCCGGAAACTGTTCCATACAGATATTATCAAGGTAATTCTGCGGAAGATCTCCCGATCCGGCGGGCACGGCTTCAGAATCCTTCAGACTGAAGCATAAAATACGGTAAAAGCAGTTGTCATTCAGAGCAAAATTTTCCGGCAGCTGTTTGGCAAACAGGCTTTTGTCTGCGTTCATCTGAAGCATTTCTTTAATGAAATTTCGTTTAAAATCTTCTGAGTGAGACGGCGGCTGCAGACGTTTGGGGCGCTTTGAAAGCATTTTCTGAGCAGACTGAATCAGGGAAACGAGTTCATTTTCCTCCAGATTCAGCTTGATCAGATAGTCAATGGCGCCTAAGCGCATGGCAGAGCGGACCAGTTCAAAATCATTATAGGCACTGAGGATAATGAAAAGAGGAGGATCCGGTTCCAAAAGAGCTTTTTCAATCATCTGCAGTCCGTCCATCTGCGGCATTTTAATATCAGTAAATACAATATCCGGGTGGTACCGGCGGATTTTCTCCAGTCCCTCTGCTCCATTAGAGGCCTGGTCTGCAAGACTGCAGTTTAATCGCTCCCATGGAATCAGGCTTTCAAGACCGCGGCGGATTAAAGCCTCATCGTCCACGATTAAGATTGAGGTCATAAAGAAGTGCTCCTTTCATATGGAATGCAGATCAGAACGTCAGTATAGGCTCCGGGTTTGCTGCTGATGGAAATACCATACTCCTGTCCATAGGTCATTTTGATCCGCTGGTTAATATTGCTGATGCCGATTCCGTTTAATCCGCGGCGGTTCTGCGAGCTTTCCTCAGGATTTAAAAGTTGTTCGATCTGTTCCGGGGTCATGCCGATACCGTTATCGACAATGTGGATATAGATACTTTTATCTTGCTGGTTTAAGTAAATATCAATGGTTCCGGAGCCGTCGCCTTTTGGTTCAATCCCATGGAAAATAGCATTTTCTACAATAGGCTGGAACAGAAATTTTAAAATCAGGGCCTGTGTGATTTCCGGATCTCCGATATGATACCGGACATTTAACCGTCCGTCGTACCGGATATCCTGGATCAGTACATAATCATCCAGGAGGGACATTTCTTCATAGATAGAAATTTTATCAGAACCCTTGGAAATATTCTGCAGAAGACGCCCAAGAGCTGCCGTCATATCCCGGATGGTATCTGCGTGCTGCAGGGAAGCCATCCATTTGATCGTATTTAAGGTATTGTAAAGAAAATGCGGATTGATCTGGTTTTGAAGGACGCGGAATTCAAGCTCTTTTTTTATTTCAGATTCTTGTTTTTGAGCCTCCATCAGTTCCCTGATTTCGCGCTCCATTTTGTTGATGGAGTCTGCAATGGTCTGAAATTCATCATTATTTTTCAGAGTCAGTGAGCCCGTAAAATCGCCCTTTGAAACATTTTTAATATAGGAGCTGATGGTATTGATCGGGCGGGTCAGTATGCGGTGCAGGTACATGGTAAGGCAGAGTACCAGCGCAGCGGAAATTACGATTAATGTGGCAGAGAATCGTAAAATCTCAGATTTTTCGCTGAGAAAAGAGAGAAGGGGAGTTTCCTGAACTGCAATGATATTGCTGTCTGGTATTCGGTAATAGTGGGCGATTAAAGGCGTGTGGCTGCGGTTTGCAGTAATATGCCCGATGGAGTCCTGGGTGTTTAAAATCTCACGGATCATAGAATCCTGAGACATATCAGCGCCGATCATGGAGAAATCCGTATGGCCGATGCACTGGCCGGACGGATTGATCAGGTAGATATTCTGATTATTAGAGCCGTTTACCAGATTTTTGGAATACATATCATTGCAAAAGGCAATGATACACCAGCCGATGGGAGCACCGGTCAGATCATTGTAGATACGGCTGCTGACTGGAAAAACATAGGTATCCTTCGCATAAATATCTTTGCTGAGAACCAGCTGGTCTGCTTTGCTGTGATTATAGGTTTCCGCCCATCTGGCATCTTTGATCGCGTCCTGATCCATAAGGGAACGGACATTTCCGATCTGAAAAGATTCCCCATTATCTTCTATGATAAGAATTTTAAAAATATTGTTTTCGATATTTGCATTGATTGCATATTCCGTGGCATAAGAACTGAACTGGATGATATCCAGCTGCTTTTCATATTTTTCAGAGTAGTTAGCAGTGAGTATTTCCTGCAGCTTTCTGTTATAAGTGATCCATCCGAGGAGCTGGTCGGAGATTTCCATCTGCCGTCTGATATCGTAGCTGGTATAGCGGAGCCGGTCAATACTGGCTGATTCGATGTCCTTGGTGATCCGTACATCAAGGAAATGCTGATAAAAAACAGATATGGAAACCAGAGGAAGAAGACCAATGGTAAGCAGAGAAATCAGAAGTTTCATTTTAAAACTGTGAACAGAAAGGGGAAAATGTTTCATGTGTCGCTCCAATGTGAGTAATAGTACTGATTTACAGCATAATTATACAAAATAAGTGTACCATAATTTGGGAAGAGTGTCAAAAAATGAAGAAAAATAATCCAAATGTGGGAAGTAAATTTGATGGAATAGAATGAATGCTTTAAAAACAAAGGGATAAAGGGGAAAAGTTATAACATAAATCTATAATTTATTTTTTTGAAATATACAAAAATAGATAAAGTGTACATATATAGAAAGAAAATAAAAGAAAAAAGAAAACAAATTGCACAAATAAGATAAAATTATACTATAAATATTAAAAAAATACCATTTTAATAAAAAACAAACCTTTATATAATTTTAATAGATGTTAACATTTTGTTAAAAATCAAAATGTTTTCTGCCTGAGCGCGCATGGCAGAAAATAGGGGAGAATAAGGAAAGGAGAAAAAACATGAAAAAGAAAATGAAACCGATCATGGCGGCGGTCCTGGCTGCTTCTATGACCGGCTCCAGTCTTTCCGCCGGAGTTGGCGTTATACCCGGGGGTGGGGGCATGACAAATGTCAGCGAAGTTTATGGTGCAGAATTAACAGATGATGAAGCGGGGGATGAACGTTCCGATCTGGAAGATGAAAAAGAGGATTCCCTAGAAGAAAACGGTTCAGATCAGCCAGAAGAAGTAGAAACCGAGGAGGAAGCTGAGTCAGAAGAAGCAGAAACTAAGGAGGAAACAGAGCCGGAAGAAACAGAAACGGAAGAAGAGTCTGAATCGGAAGCAGAAACCGAGGAGGGAGCCGAGTCGAAGGAAGAAGAAACAGAAGAAGAATCTGAGTCGGAAGAGGCAGAAACTGAGGAGGAAGCTGAGACAGAAGAAGCAGAAACGGAAGAAGAGCCTGAATCAGAAAAAGCAGAAATTGAGGAAGAAAAAGAGACCGCTTCTGCCGTACAGATTCCAGAGAGAGTAGCGACTCCCAGCCAGATTACATTGGCTACGCCCAGTGAACCTAAAAAAGCAACGGACAGTAATGCGCTTCGCAATGAATCTCTCAGCAAGGATATGCTGGATCTGGTAGTTGAGATGCATAACGATACTCCGTCGGTTAAGGAAATTCCTGAAACTTCTGACAGTTTTATGTATCTGAGCCAGAAAGACGGAAGAACGAAGCAGAATATTGGTTTCACAGATAAATACAACTACAAAGAAACAGAATATTTCCTCAGCGGAAATACACGGGTATACGATTTAAAGGACGACCATAAGGTTACAACCGCAACCGGAAGCAATGCATCCAGAAGCAATGCGTCTAGACCGGACAAGCAGGACTATACCAATCGTGTATTTGTGTATATGCCGGAAGATCCTGCCGATTTTAACGGAGTTGTATTTGTAGATATTCTGAATGCCAGCAGCAAGGTGGATCTGCCGGATATCTGGCGCAGAAGCTATGACTACTTTATGAGAAATGGATATGCCTATGTGGGCATTACTTCAAAGTACTGCAATGTAGAATCCTTAAAACGTTTTGATGCCAAACGGTATGAAAACCTTAAATGGGGAGATAAGGGACTGAATGAAAAAGACCGCAACGGATTGTTCTGGGATATGCTGGGACAGTTGGGCGTAATGCTGAAAACTCCGGATAGTGAACTTTTAGGCGGAGAGACAGCAGACAAAGTATTCCTTATGGGACAGTCTCAATCCGGTTTTTATGTGAACACCTATGTGAACTGCTTTGGTCAGGCCAATGCAGTTGGTATGGATTATGATAAAGATACGGGTGACGGAAATCCGGTTTTTGATGGTTTTGTCAATGTAGTGGGCGCATACGCAGATACAGATTTAAGCAGTCACGGCGCATCCAGAAGTTTCCCGACTCCTTATGATTCTCCTGTACCCTACATTCTGTTAGAGGGAGAAAATGATTATTCCAGTTGTGTTAAGTCAAATCCGGATTACATAAAAGAGGATGGGGATGAACCGGGCGTAGATATGTATCGTCATTATGTGGTAGCAGGCGGCGCCCATTCTTCAAAGATTTTCCCACCAGATATGACGGATGAGATACAGATTCAGGCAGGACGTCCCGCCGGCAATTATCCGCCGATGAAGATGGATGCGGAGACAGACCGTCCGAATGCGAATACAGACCTGAATATGGATTCTTATGTGAATTCTGTCTTTGCAAATCTGATTGAGTGGGTAGATGGCTCAGATATGCCGGAAGGTTTTACGGTAGAGGATGTTAACCTGGATTCCAGGGATGCATACGGAAATCTGACAGAAGGTATTGTACCACCTCAGATTTCGGTTCCGGTTGCCAAATATTACGGAGGCGTTAATGGAAAAACTTCTACAGACGGCGGATCAATGGTATATCTGTCTCAGGAGGAATTAAAGGAATTATATACTGATTATGAGGACTACAGAAGTCAGTATGAAAGTTCTCTGGATGAGGCGATTGCAGAAGGATATCTGATTGAAGAAGAGCGGGATCGTATGATGTCCATCGCTGAAAACCAGCCTGTTTTGGGACATCGTCCGGCGTGGTTTAAAGACATTGAAACCTCCATGCAGACAAAGCCGATTCTGAAGAAGCTTAAGGAAGAAAAGAAAGACGGGTATACGGAGATTACATATCGGGCAGAAGGAAAGGCCAATATTTATGGCGTTCTTCTGGAGGATATTCCTTATATCAGAAAGCCGCTTCAGGGATACTCCAACTATATCCGCGTATGCATTCCGGATGACTATAAGGGTCAGGCAGTAATCGGGCCGATGTTTGAGAACGATTCAGAATTTGATGTAACCAAACTGAAGGCTAAGGGAATTGCGTATATTGGTATCACCGCAGATGCAAAGGCTGCTGAAAAGAAAGGATGCAGCTGGAAAGTATTGGATAAAGAGAAGGATCCAACCAGAGAAGAGGATGGCCTTCTTTGGGATATCATAAGCCAGACAGCAGAAGCAGCGGAAGATCTTCTGGGAGAAAGACCATCCAAGCTGTATCTGGGAATTAAGAAGGCTGATAATGCATGTGCATATACCTATATCAATGTATTTAATCATTTTAATGGATACAAGATCAGCGGAGCCGGCGTAGATGGAATTTACGAATTAACAGAACCGAATAAACTGATGAAGTTAAACAGCCTGGATTCCACTTATCCGACCGCAACGGACAATACAGTATCCGCATGGTATGACAGCCTTGTATATAAGGAAAATGATAATGGACCTACAATCGGAGCTACTGTGAAGAGTATCATAGAATCGGACGGTTCCTACTTCAAGGATTCCAATGGAAACGGACAGCTGGATGTATATGAGGACTGGCGCGAAACACCGGAAGCACGTGCGAAGGATCTGGTAGAAAAGATGACAATCAGGGAAAAGGCCGGAATGATGGTTATCAATTCCCGCGGTATGGGTATCTACAGTAAGGATCCTGATAAAGAAACAGGGCTTTTAGATGAAACCTCAAATACAGACGATATGTCTTCTGAAATTTTCGGCGTATCACGCACACTGGGAACAACAGAGGCTATTGTAGATTGGGGACTGCGTCACTTTATTCTTCGTCAGAATCCGGAACCGGAAGATATGGCTTCCTGGATGAACCAGATGAATCTGGTGGCAGAAAAAACAGGTTTAGGTATTCCTGTTGTTATGGCTTCCAACTCCAGAAATGAAAACGGACAGATGACCTTTGGAATGAATGATGCGTCCGGTGTATTCTCTACATGGCCGGGAACGCTCGGACTGGCTGCTGCTGTAATTGGTGATATTGCCAATGGCGGAGATGCAGGCCTGATCAGCCGTTTTGCAGAGATTGCCAGAAGCGAGTGGGATGCCTGCGGTCTGAAAAAGGGCTATATGTATATGGCAGATACGATGACAGACCCAAGATGGCAGAGAACGTATGGAACCTTTGGTGAGAGTCCGGAACTGATCAGCGATATTATTGGACGGCTGGTAGAAGGCTTCCAGGGCGGAACGGAAGGTGTGGAAGAAAACGGAGTTGGCCTTACTGTAAAGCACTTCCCGGGCGGAGGCGCCAGAGAAAACGGATTTGATCCGCATTATTCACAGGGCCAGTGGAATGTATACCAGACAGAGGGAAGCCTGGAAAAATATCATCTCCCAGCCTTTATCAAAGCAGTAGAAAATAATGTTTCATCAATTATGCCGTATTATGCAAAACCTGCAGCTCAGAAGAGTGAACCGCAGTATGATTTAAACGGTGATCCAATTGAGATGGTTCCGGTTGGATTTGCGTTTAATAAGGTATTTATCAATGGTCTTTTAAGAGATCAGATTGGTCATGAAGGATATGTAAACAGCGACAGCGGAATTACCGGAAATATGGCATGGGGTGTAGAAGAACTGGATGTTCCGGAAAGAAATGCACTTGCTGTTAATGCCGGAACAGACATTATCAGTGATACGAACGATGTCAACTCAATTGTAGAAGCATGGAACAGAGGACCTGACGGACCTAAATCTGATTACTATCAGACAGAGAAACCGGTACCGGATGGTTATACGGTAGATGATGTGACGCTGACAACGGCTGATCTGGATCAGTCCAACGAGCGTCTCTTAAAAGAAATGTTTGAGTTGGGTCTGTTTGAGAATCCGTACCGCGATCCTGAGGAAGCAAAGGCAGTTGTAGATAATGAAAGCAATTGGGATGAGGCATATGAGGCACATCAGAAGTCAGTTGTTCTTTTGAAGGACAATGAAGGAGTTCTGCCTCTGACTGAAGATAAGCTTGAGGGCAAAAAGGTATTTATTCAGTACTTTGGACAGGAAAAGTCTGCCGAAACAACCTCTGAGCTTCGCAAAAGCCTTGCGGCAGGCGGATATAATCTTACATTAACCAATAATTATAATGATGCAGATTATGCACTGCTTTTTGTAAACCCGTCTTCTGGAAATTATTTTTCAGCAACGAAGGGATATCTTGAACTGGATATATGTACGAATAAGACAGTCCATGATGTAGATGAGCAGGGACGTCCGATTGAAGCAACGCATGAGGAATCTACGATTGAAAATGCTCAGGAAATTCAGGCGATTTCAGAAGCTGTAAGAGCAAATGGAGGAAAGGTTATTACAAATGTAAACTTTACGCTTGCCTGGATGCTTGGCAATGTAGAGCCATATTCAGATGTTGTCCTTGCCGGTTTTGATACACTTACATCTGCAACTATGGATGTTATTACAGGTGCATATGAACCGACCGGAAAGATGCCGATTACTCTTCCGAGAAATGATAGTGTAATTGAAGTAAATGCAGACGGCGTTTGCATTTCTCCTAACGATGTTCCCGGATATGCAAAGGATCAGTATATGCCGGAATCTATGAAGGATGAGAATGGAAAGGCATACGCATACAGAGACAGTGACGGCAATTATTATGAATTGGGATTTGGTCTTTCCTATGGCGGAAGTGACGATGGAAACAGCAATGGAAATCATGGAGGAAGCTCTGATGGTTCCAGTTCCGGTTCAGCTTCCGGCGGAAGAGTGTATACTTCTGCAGAAAATACCGCAGGAACATGGCACAGAGACGATAAAGGCTGGTGGTTTGAGTATCCTGATGGAACATGGCCTGCTGGAGAATGGAAACAGCTGGTTTGGAATAATGTAATCAGTTGGTACTATTTTAAGGAAGATGGTTACATGGCTACTGGTTGGTTCCGTGATGGAGATTATCTGTTCTATCTTCACCCGTATTCTGACGGAACACAGGGATATATGTACACCGGCTGGCATCAGATCGACGGAAAGTGGTACTACTTTAACGAAGCATCAGATGGAACCAAGGGCCGTTTAATGACAGATACCTATATAGATGGATGGTATGTGGACAAAGATGGCGTATGGGACGGAAAAAGCCAGAAATAAATATGAATACCTGAAGTGTAATACTGCATAACAGGTGAGACAGCTGAGAGGGAATCTTCGGGCCAGATGGTGGCTTTGAGGATTCCCTCATTTTGACAGGAGTTATACCTCCCATATCCGAATGATATACCCGGCTGTCCGTTTTTCCGTTGATTTTCTAATTCAATAAGTCTATAATGGCTGTAAAATAATTCCGCGGACAGGAATGGAGGAAATAAAGATGGAAAAGAAGAATCTGGATTGGGGCAATATCGGTTTTAGCTATATGCCCGCAGATATGCGATATGTGGCAGATTATAAGAATGGAGCATGGGGAGAAGGCAGACTGACTGCGGACTCTAATGTAGTGCTCAATGAATGTGCAGGTATCCTGCAGTACTGCCAGGAGTGCTTTGAGGGATTAAAGGCATATACCACAGAGGACGGCAGCATCGTTACCTTCCGTCCGGACTTAAATGCAGAGCGTATGATGGATTCTGCCAGCCGTCTGGAAATGCCGGTATTTCCAAAGGAGCGTTTTTTAGAGGCTCTGGATCAGGTGGTAAAGGCAAATGCAGCCTGGGTTCCGCCTTATGGCAGCGGAGCGACGCTTTATATCCGCCCGTATATGTTTGCTTCCGGCCCGGTGATTGGCGTTAAGCCATCAGATGAATATCAGTTCAGAATGTTTGTGACGCCTGTGGGCCCTTATTTTAAGGGCGGAGCGAAGCCGATCACGATCTGCGTCAGCGATTTTGACCGTGCGGCTCCTCATGGAACCGGTCATGTAAAGGCTGGATTAAATTACGCTATGAGCCTTCATGCCCATGAAACGGCTCATGCCAATGGATTTGATGAAAATATGTTCCTGGATCCGGCCACCAGAACGTATGTGGAGGAAACCGGCGGAGCCAATTTCATCTTTATTACAAAGGACGGAGAGGTTGTTACGCCCAAGTCCGACTCCATTCTCCCATCTATTACAAGGCGTTCTCTCATGTATGTGGCAGAGCATTATCTGGGCTTAAAGGTAACACAGAGGCCTGTAAAGCTGGAGGAATTAAAGGATTTTGCAGAATGTGGTCTCTGCGGTACAGCGGCTGTGATCTCACCTGTAGGAAAGATAAATGACCACGGCAGGGAAATCTGCTTCCCAAGCGGTATGGAGGAGATGGGCCCAGTTACAAAGAAGCTGTATGATACGCTGACCGGTATCCAGATGGGACGCATTAAGGCGCCTGAGGGCTGGATTCGTAAAATAATGTAAGGGTCTCAGACAGGCCTCCCGGAATATACTGATAACAGATGGTATATTCCGGGAGGTTTTTGCAGCTATGAAACGAGTTTTAAGGATCCTTTGGATAATGGGAGTGATTTTTTCTCTTGCCGCAGGGCTTGCAGGCTGTTCCGTTTCAAAGGAAAACAGGGATAAGGTGCGGGATCTGGAATTTCAGACTGCCCCCTCAGAGGAACTGCCCCAAGAGCTTTCAAAGCTGATTTCAGAGAAAGTGTCCCAGCCATTTAAGCTGACCTATACGGACGATAAGAACCTGTACATAGCAGTGGGATATGGGGCTCAGCCGACAGGGGGGTACAGTATCAGCATAAGAGAACTTTATCTGACGGAAAATTCCATTGTTCTGGCGACGGAGCTGATGGGGCCGGAAAAGGGGGAAGATCCGGGCACGGAGCAGTCCTTCCCCTACATTGTACTGCGGACAGAGCTTTTAGAGGAGCCGGTTATTTTTAAGTAGTAGAAAGAAAAGGCGGGTTTCCGCACGCTGCACTGCATTCTGGCGTCTGTGTTCAGGACTCCGGTTTTCTAATGGCCTTCAAAGTCGTCCTGAACTCCAGATGCCAGCGTGCACTGTAACGTGCGGAAACGCAAGAAAATCCTTTTTTTCGCCGGGATCATATGCTATACTACATCAAAATGCGTTATGAATCAAAATGGACGCATTTGGGAAAGGTTGGTAGCAGAAATGATCTTAAAGGATATTTGGCTGGATATAAAGGCAGTGCAGGAGCGGGATCCGGCGGCCCGCAGTGCGTTTGAGGTTCTTTTGCTGTATCAGGGCATCCATGCTTTGATCTGGCATCGGTTTGCCCACTGGTTTTACCAGCATAAAATGTTTTTTATTGCCAGGCTTATTTCACAGATAGCCCGTTTCTTTACGCTGATCGAGATCCATCCGGGCGCTACGCTGGGACGCGGGATTCTGATCGACCACGGAAGCGGTGTGGTCATCGGAGAGACGGCAGTGGTGGGAGATAACTGCACTATTTACCAGGGAGTCACGCTGGGCGGCGTGGGAACTAAAAAGGGAAAACGTCATCCAACTCTTGGAAATAACGTTATGGTAGGCGCAGGAGCTAAGATTTTAGGCGCCTTTGAGGTGGGAGACAACTGTTCTATTGCCGCCAATGCGGTGCTTTTAAAGCCCTTGGAGGACAATGTAACAGCCGTGGGAATTCCGGCCCGTCCCATAAAAAAGGACGGCGTTACCCTGCCGAAAAAGCGGGAAACTATGACGTTAGAGGAATACGAGCAGATGAAGAACCAGATCCGGATGATGACTCAGGAGATTACGCAGCTGAAGGAAACGGTAAAGCTTCTTTCAGAGAAATCCGTATCCGGAAATGAGAAAACAGAAGGAGAAAGCACACAGGGATGAAGCAGGAAGCCCCTTACGTTAATATAGAACGGAGTATTATAAAAGAATACAGAAAAACCATCTGGAGGCCCTTTGTAAAGGGGCTTCAGGAATATGAGATGATTCAGGACGGGGACCGGGTGGCTGTGTGCATTTCCGGAGGAAAGGACTCCATGCTGCTTGCCAAGTGCCTGCAGCAGTTAAAGCGCCAGAGTGATACGAAGTTTGAACTGGAATTTATTGTGATGGATCCGGGATATCAGCCGGAAAACAGGAAGCTCATTGAGGAAAATGCAGCTCTTATGAATATCCCTGTGCGGATCTTTGACTCGGATATTTTTGATATTGTGGTGGATGTGGATCAGTCCCCCTGTTACCTCTGCGCCAGAATGCGGAGGGGTTACCTCTATTCCCATGCAAAGGAGCTGGGCTGCAATAAGATCGCACTGGGACACCATTTTGATGATGTGATCGAAACCATTCTTATGGGGATCCTTTACGGCGGCCAGATCAATACCATGATGCCAAAGCTTCACAGCACCAACTTTTCAGGTATGGAGCTCATACGGCCTTTGTATTTTGTAAAGGAAGAGGATATTTTGGCCTGGAGGGACAGCAACCACCTTCATTTCCTCCAATGTGCCTGCCGGTTTACGGAGCAGATCGCAAAAGAACGGGCGGCTGCCGGGGAAGCGGTGAACGGTGGTGATATTGTCCATACTTCCAAGCGCCAGGAGATGAAGGAGCTTATCGCAAGGCTTAGGAAAAACAGCCCCTTTATTGATGCGAATATCATGAAAAGTGTGGAAAATATCAATCTGGACGCTTGTTTGGGCTATGTTCAGAAGGGTGTGCGGCACCATTTTTTGGAAACTTATTGAGAGTTATATTTAACCTGCCATTTGCATAGATTCTTTTTATAAGAGACTATGAGGGATGGCAGGTGTTTTTATGGAGCTTATAAAGAAACAGATACATATGAACCAGTGGAAAGGAAATGTGGCTACTCAGATCACCCTGGATGATGATTTTATTGTGCCTGACACCATGGACGATATGGAGCAGGTTATGCTGGATAATGGAGAGATCCAGGCGGAGCAGGTAAAGCCTATGGGGGATAAGGTAAATGTAAAGGGACGTCTGGAATTTCAGGTTCTGTACCGCAGGGAGGGGGGCGGACTGCAGACGCTGGGAGGCAGCATTCCTTTTGAGGAGATGATCAATGTTCCCCAGTTAGAGGATAAGGATACAGTGAGTCTGTCCTGGACGCTGGATGACCTGAATACCAATATGATCCATTCCCGAAAACTGGGAGTTCAGGCGATCGTTACCCTTCAAGTGCGGATTGAGGCATCAAAAGATACAGAAGCTGCTGTGGATGTAAAGCAGGGGGGGACGGATACAGAGGCCTATACAGGGGCTGCGGAGAATCATGGGGAAATGCCGGTTGAAACCCTAAAGCGCCGGAGGACGGCGGCATCTATGGCAGTATGCAGAAAGGATACCTATCGGATTCGGGAGGCAGTAGGGCTTACAGGCGGAAAGCCGGGGATCGGCCGCCTTTTATGGAAAGAAATGAAGCTGCGGGCTGTATCGGTAAAGCCTCTTGACGGCACTCTGCATCTGGAAGGGGAGCTCACGGTATTTGTGATCTATGAAGCGGAGGATGATACAATGCCTGTGCAGTGGCTGGAGGAAACGATCCCGTTTTCAGGAGAAATGGAGGCAGAGGGAGTAAAGGAGGATCAGATCCCCATGATTACGGTCCGGCTTTCCCATCGGGAGATCGAGGCAAAACCGGATTATGACGGAGAGATGCGGGAACTGGAGATTGACGGGGTTCTTGAGCTGGATATCCGTCTGTATGAGGAGCTGGAAACAGAGCTTTTAAGCGATGTATATTCCAACAGCCGGGAATTGACGCCGGAGCGTAGGGAAACGGTGTTTGACCGGATCCTTACACGAAATGTATGCCGTTCCAGAATCGGAGAAAAAGTGAAGCTTCCCCAGGGAGAGCGGATTTTACAGATCTGTCATCACAGCGGAACCATAAAACTGGATGAGGTAGAACCGGGAGAGGACTGCTTAAAGATAGAGGGGGTTTTGGAGGTGACACTTCTTTATCTTACCAGTGATGACCAGGCTCCGGTTCAGCCGGCAGTAGAGCAGATTCCCTTTAAATGTACGGCAGAGGCCAGAGGGATCCGGGAAGACAGCGTATACCAGCTGGATGCGGGGCTGGAACAGCTCACAGCCGTGATGATGGGCGGAGATATGGTGGAAATTAAGGCTGTGGCAGTGCTGGACTTCCTGGTTCTGCAGCCTGTAAAGGAACAGGTGATCACAGGTATCTCTTCCGGCCCTCTGGATTTAAAGAAGCTTCAGGAGCTGCCGGGAATTGCGGGATACATTGTTCAGCCCGGTGACAGTCTCTGGATGATCGCTAAAAAATTCCATACGACCATCAGCCACATCATATCAGCCAATGAACTGGCGGACGAGGAGATTAAGGCCGGGCAGAGGCTTCTTCTGGTAAAAGAGGTGGCAAGGGGATAAAAAAGGAAACAGACTGTTCATGGAAAAGTAATTCTATGGAGGGTCTGTTTTTTATGACAGTCATATGTGTAAAAATATCAAAAAAAGTTGAAAACAAAATAAAATATTGGAAAATATTGACATTAAGCTGCAGATGTAATAGAATGAAAAAGTAGACAGTCGACAATTTAAAAAGATGGATTAAAATTCAGGGAAGGTGATGAAGTTTGAAGACTATTAAGATTCCATATTACACTTCCAGTCTAGATCTCCATGTGGATGAAAAAAATCTGGAGGCGGTGATCACGGCCCGCACAGATGAATACGAGGCGGGAAAGAGTGAGGAGGAGCTGGTAAAGGAGGCGCTGGAGCATCCCATCGGAACACCCAGGCTCAGTGAACTGGTAAAGGGAAAGAACCGGATCGTGCTTGTTACCTCAGACCACACCAGGGCCGTACCAAGTAAACTGACTCTGCCTTTGCTTCTGGCAGAGATCCGCAAAGGAAATCCGGACGCAGATATTACGATTCTGATCGCTACCGGCCTTCACCGTCCTACCACAGAGGCAGAGCAGCGCAGGATGTTTGGCGATTCGATCGTAGACCATGAGAAGATTGCGGTAAATAAGGCATTTGAGCCGGATGATTTTGCCTATGTGACCGGTCTTCCCTCCGGAGCGGAGCTGTGGGTAAACAAACTGGCCTTAGACTGCGATCTGCTGATTACGGAAGGATTTATTGAGCCGCATTTCTTTGCCGGCTTTTCAGGAGGACGAAAGAGTATCCTGCCGGGTATCTGCAATGCGGCAACCGTAAATGAAAACCATTCCTACAAGGCTATTTCCAGTCCCTATGCTGCTACAGGCGTTTTGGAGCACAATCCCATCCATGAGGATATGGTGTATGCGGCCAGAGCAGTGAATGTTCAGTTTATCTTAAATGTAGCATTAAATGGGGAGAAAAAGGTAATTGCAGCCTTTGCAGGAGATCTGGAAAAGGCTCATGAAAAAGGCGTGGAGTTTGTCCGCGGTCTGGCTCAGTGTCCGGGCATGACGGGAGATATCGTTATTACCTCAAACGGCGGTTATCCTCTGGATCAGAACCTGTATCAGAGTCCCAAGGCAGTGGCCACAGCAGAGGCCTGCTGTAAAGACGGCGGAGTTATCATCATGTGTGCCTCCTGCTTTGACGGTATGGGCGGCACTCATTTTGAAAAGTTGATCGTTCAGGGAACGGTGGATGAAATTGATGCTTATCTGTCAAAGATTCCTCCCAGAGAGACGATCCCGGAGCAGTGGTGTGCACAGATCTATTCCAGGATCTTAAAGAAGCATAAGGTGATTCTTGTGACCACCTATCTGGATCATGAGATGGTACGCAAAGCCAATATGATCCCGGCCTCTTCGCCGGATGAGGCTCTTGAAATGGCCTATGAGATGATGGGACGGGACGCAAGGGTGATTGTTATTCCCGATGGCGTGGCAGTGCTGGCAGTAAAGGAACAGGAGGACTAAGATGGAGCTTAAGCTGGCGTTAAAGGTAGACGATCTGGACAATGTAGCTACCATTTTTGCCGATGATATCACAGACGGCACGGTGGTAGAGGTCCGGGATAAAAAGGGGCAGAAGGAAGAAATCTGCGTCCATGGGGATGTTCCCTACGGTCACAAGATCGCAGTGACGGACATTCCGAAGGGAGCTCATATTATGAAATATGGAGAATCCATTGGAGCGGCGAGCACGGATATCAAAAAGGGTGATTATGTCCATGTGCATAACCTGGATGCATTAAGAGGCAGAGGCGATCTGGAGGAGGTGGAGCAATGAGCGAATATACATTTCAGGGATATCGGAGAGCCAATGGAAAGGTTGGCGCCCGCAATCTGGTAGCTGTGATCCCCAGCGTTATCTGTGCTAATGACGTAGGCCAGGCAATCTGCCGTCAGGTGCAGGGAACCATCGGATATTTTCATCATCAGGGCTGCTGCCAGCTTCCCATTGACTTAAAGAGAGTGACGGACACCCTTTCCAATCTGGGACAGAGCCCCAATGTGGGAGCGGCGCTGATCGTCAGCCTGGGCTGTGAGGGAACAGACCACGAGCGGATGGTGGAAGAAATACGGGCAGCCGGAAAACCGGTAGAGATTATCCGGATCCAGGAGCTGGGAGGAACCTCCAGGGCAATCCAGGCCGGAATTGATGCGGCTCAGAGACTGGTTCAGGAGATTTCCGGACTGCAGAGGGAAACGGTTGATATTTCTGAGGTAGTCATGGCAATTAAATGCGGTGCTTCCGATACTACCTCCGGTATGGCTTCCAACTGCGTGATCGGTTATGTGGCAGATAAGCTGGTAGACCTGGGAGCAACTGTGGTATTTGGGGAAACCACAGAATTCTTAGGCGGCGAGCACATTCTTGCTAAACGGGCAGTAGGCGGAGAAAACGGCCCCATAGGCCAGAAAATCTATGAAATCGTAGATCGGATGGAGAAACGGGCTAAATCCGTAGGAGAGGATATGAGAGGCGGTCAGCCTACACCGGGCAATATTGCAGGAGGACTTTCCAGTATTGAGGAAAAGAGCCTGGGAGCGATCGTAAAATCCGGCCATCGGCCGATCCAGGGAGTTTTAGAATATTGTGACCGGGTAGACGGACAGAAGGGGCTGTGGATCAAGGATGCTCCGGGACGGGAACCGGAGATTCTGACCGGAATGGCGGCCACGGGAGCGCAGTTTATGATGTTCTCCACGGGAAGAGGAGCACCTCAGGGCTTTCCGTCCATGCCTGTAATCAAGATCTGCGGCAATCCTCATACATATGAGCGGATGCAGCACGATATGGATCTGAATGCAGGACGGATCATTCAGGGGGAAAAGACGATCGAGGAGGTAGGAGAAGAGGCCTTCCGTCTGATGCTGGATGTTCTTTCAGGAAAAATGACAAAGAACGAGGCACTGGGCTATTACGGATCCATGGATATTTTCTGCCTGGGTCCTGTAATCTGATATTTGGGGTTTAATCATGTAAGGGGGTAATTATTTATGCTGAATCCTGTATTAGCTATGGCAATCGGTATTGTCGTTATGATGGTACTGATCATTTTTACAAAAATGCATGCATTTCCGTCACTGATCATCTCGGCAATCCTGATTGCGGTTCTTGCAATGCCATTTGGTCCGGAGGGAGCCACAGTTGCGACCCTGACCGAATGTGTAAGCACCGTTACCAAGGGCTTTGGAAACACTATGGCAAGTATCGGCGTTGTAATCGGTTTTGGCTGTATCATGGGAATTTTCCTTGAGAAGAGCGGCGCTGCCAAGCGTATGGCTCTGACAATCCTTAAAATGGTCGGTGTAAAGAACTGCGATGTGGTTCTTGGACTTACAGGCTTCGTAGTTTCCATTCCCGTATTCTGCGATTCCGGTTTCGTTATCCTGTCCTCTCTGGCAAAAGAGTTTTCACGCCTTACCAAGAAATCCATGGTTTGGCTGGGCGGCATTCTTGGTATGGGACTTTACATTACCCACTTTATGGTTCCGCCTACACCGGGTCCTCTGGCAGTTGTAGGAACCTTCCAGGAAAATGGTTATAATCTGGATCTGGGAATGTATATCATTTTTGGTATCCTGATTTCTGTTCCCCTGTTTATCTTTTCTGTATTTCTTTTCCGTTATTTTGGAAAGAAATACCCGGATCTGGTTGTGCCTTATGAGATCGACCGTTCCAAGTACAGTGAGAGCCAGTTAAAGGTTCTTGACCGCATTCAGGAAAAACAGAGCCGCAATGAAGATCTTGCTACAGAGGATTTTGCAGATCTGCTGGCTGCTGAGAAGCTTCCCAGTGCATTTTTATCCTTTGCCACCTTATTAGTACCCATTGTTCTGATCTTTGCCAACACTCTGGTAGGACAGATTGGAGCGCTTCAGGGAACTGCATTTGCAGAGTGTGTGAAATTCCTCGGACAGCCGGTTATGGCGCTGTTTATTTCCCTCTGCATGGGCGCATTCCTTCTGTGTGCGGAATATGACCGCAAGACCTGTGTGGATCTGATGCAGGTCCTATCGTATTCATCACAGCAGCAGGCGGTGCCCTTGGCGCAGTTATCAATGCGACAGGCGCAGCAAAGATGATGGCAGACGCAATCGTTGCAGCGGGAGTTCCAGGTATTTTAGTACCGATCATCATTGGTGTCATCATGCGTTTCCCGCAGGGCTCCGGAACTACAGCTATGATTACAGGCTCCGCGATTATTGCCCCGATGATCAGCACACTGAATATCAATCCGTATCTTGCAGCACTGTCACTTTGTCTGACAACCATGTGCCCAAGCTACTTAAACGATTCCTATTTCCACGTTGTAACCAATTTCTCCGGTATGGATATCAAGACCAGCTTAAAGACATGGACGATTGGATCTATTCTGGTTCCGGCATTTGGTTCAGCTATTTTCTGCATCCTGTCTATCTTTATCCATTGATGGGAAGAATGCAGGACTGTGATATGATATGAAAAAAGAGCTGTCTCTTCTAATTTGGGAGATGGCTCTTTTTTTGCGGGTGCGCCGGCTGTCTTTGTATGGAAATACATCAATCCTGATGCATCTGGTCCAGATATACGATAATGGTATCCTTTGCAAGAAGCAGGTGTTCCCGATTGATCCGGTCTGCCTCTTTGACATTTCCGGCTAGTACATTTTGGATAATCTGTATATGCTCGGTCAGGGAATCGTCAAAACGCTTCCGGCTTTTTAAGGAATAGATGCGGAACCGCTGAACCATGGCGTAGACGCGTTCATAGGTACTGATTACCAGATTATTTCCGCTGAGCTGGATCAAAAGCTGGTGAAGCAGAGTGTCCTCTTCCACATAACGCTGTATATCGTCCTGGCTGTGATAGGTTTTTAAGCGTTCCATGCAGTCGTTTAATTCATGGTGTTTTTCTAAGGTCAGACAGTTTCCGGAACGCATAATGGCATAGCTTTCCAGCAGGATCCGCAAATCGAACACATCTTCAATATCCTTTGGAGTGTAGGTTTTTACAAATACGCCCCGGTTGGGATATTCTACGGCAAGTCCTTCGGATACCAGCTGGCGCAGGGCTTCACGGATGGGGCTGCGGGAAATCTCCAGTTTTTTTGACAGCTCTGTTTCCTGGATCTGCTGTCCTGGCGCATAGACGCCGCTGCAGATATCATCTCTTAATATCTCATATACCTGCTGTTTGATTGTAGTAATTCTTCTGATTTGGCTCATGTATGTTATCTCCAGGATTGAATGTTTAATTTCTTTTATCATATCATCGGAGGGAGCATAAGTAAACGGATGGGAGCAATTTTGTTTTTCATAGTGAATCTAAACGAAACCCGTGCTATAATAGGTTCAAAATCCGGCAAAGGAGGAAAACTCATGGATGAAAAATGGCAGCAGTTAAAGGAGTGGATTCAGGAAAGCCAATATATAGTTTTCTTTGGAGGTGCTGGTGTTTCTACTGAGAGCAAAATTCCGGACTTTCGGAGCGAGGACGGGCTGTATCGTCAGAAGTATAAGTACCCTCCGGAAACAATCATCAGCCACAGCTTTTATATGAAGAATACGGAGGAGTTCTACCGTTTTTATAAAGACAGGATGATTTATAAAGAGGCTGTACCCAATGACGCCCACAGAACGCTTGCAAAGCTGGAGCAGGAGGGGAAGGTAAAGGTTGTTATTACCCAGAATATTGACGGGCTTCATCAGATGGCAGGAAGCAGGGAGGTGCTAGAGCTGCATGGCTCCGTACATCGAAATTACTGCACCCGCTGCGGACAGTTTTATGATCTGGATTATATAACGAACAGTGAAGGTGTTCCCAGATGCACCTGCGGCGGCACAGTCAAACCGGATGTGGTTCTGTATGAAGAGGGATTGGATGATACGGTTCTGCGCCGCTCTATCGAGCACATTTCAAAAGCAGATCTGCTGATCGTGGGCGGTACGTCTCTGGCAGTCTATCCGGCTGCCGGCCTGATTGACTATTATAGAGGAAAGAAACTTGTGCTTATCAACCGTTCTGCCACTCCCAGAGATTCCCAGGCAGATTTGATCATTAACGACAGTATCGGCCAGGTCTTAGGAGCCGTGGCCGGTATCAGATAGAGGAGGAAATAATTATGTATCAGGCAGCAGAAAACAGATATGACCATATGAAATACAGACGCAGCGGAAGAAGCGGCGTACTGCTTCCGGAGATTTCTCTGGGGCTGTGGCAGAATTTTGGACTGGAAAAGCCTCTGGAGGAGCAGAGAGAGATCCTTCTTCGGGCCTTTGATCTTGGGATTACTCATTTTGACCTTGCAAATAATTACGGCGCTCCGGCCAGAGGAAAGGCGGAGGAAAATTTTGGAGCCGTTCTGGCATCCGATCTGGCTTCCTACAGAGACCAGCTGTTTATTTCCACCAAGGCCGGTTATGACTGCTGGCCCGGTCCTTACGGTAACTGGGGCTCCCGCAAATACCTGATGTCCAGTCTGGACGCCAGCTTGAAGCGCATGGGCCTTGACTACGTGGACGTATTTTACCATCACCGTCCGGATCCGGATACTCCTTTAGAGGAAACCATGGGCGCTCTTTCCGATATGGTGCGCCAGGGAAAGGCCCTTTATGTGGGAATTTCCAATTATGAGGCAGAGGAAGCAGAGCGGGCCATTGCCATTTTAAAGGAAAATAAGACCCCGTGTCTGCTTCATCAGCCCCGCTACAATATGTTCGAGCGCTGGTGCGAAGATGGGCTTTTTGAGGTTCTGGACCGGGAAGGAGTCGGATGCATTTGCTACAGCCCATTGGCTCAGGGGGCTTTGACGGGACGGTATTTAAAGGGGATTCCTGAGGGCTCCAGAGCGTCACGCAGCAACACCACAGTAGGAGGGCGCTACCTCACGCCAGAACGCCTGGAAAAAATCCGCGCGTTAAATGAGATGGCAGAAAATCGTGGTCAGAGTTTGGCTCAGATGGCTCTTTCCTGGATCCTTCGCAGAAAGGAAGTGACCAGCGTTCTCATCGGCGCCAGCAGCGTCGCCCAGCTGGAGGACAATATAAAGGCTCTGGACGGACCAGTATTTACAAAAGAGGAACAGGAGGCCATTGACCGTATTCTGGCAGATTCCTAAGAACAGGCAGAATAGGGACAAGGGTAGAGGAATAAAAAAGGGAGAGCGGATTATGACTGAAAAACCAGATTACCAGGTGGGAGACATTGTGAAGCTTAAAAAGCCTCATCCCTGCGGCAGCAGCGAATGGGAGATCCTGCGGGTGGGGGCGGATTTCCGCTTAAAATGCACTGGCTGCGGCCATCAGATCATGGTGGCCAGGAGGATGGTGGAGAAGAATACCAGAGGCCTGAAAAAGAGCGGCGGAGAAATGTCCACAAACCCATGAAAAAAGCGAAAAAAGGGCTTGCATTTAAGCAAAACCTTTGGTAAAATAATTATTCGTGACATATTAAATCCTTGCTCCTGAAACTGAAAGCAGGGGCCAGAGACCACAAGGAGGTAAAGCAAGATGAACAAGTACGAATTAACCGTTGTTCTGAATGTGAAGCTTGAAGACGAAGAGCGCGCAGCAGCACTCGAGAAGGTAAAGGGTTACATCACCCGTTTCGGCGGTACTGTAACTAACGTAGATGAGTGGGGTAAGAAGAGACTTGCATACGAGATCCAGAAGATGCATGAGGCTTACTACTACTTCATCCAGTTCGAGTCTGATTCTGTATGCCCGAACGAAGTAGAAGCTCACGTTCGTATTATGGAACCAGTGATCAGATACTTATGCGTTAAGGCTGAGGCATAAGAGATACCCAGACCGCTTAAGCGGAATTGAAAAGGAAGTGTGACCGTATGAACAGAGTTATCTTAATGGGCAGATTGACAAGAGATCCGGAAGTAAGATATTCCCAGGGAGAGCGTTCTATGGCGATTGCCAGATACACTCTCGCAGTGGACAGAAGAGGCCGCAGAAATCAGGATGGAAACTCCGAGCAGACTGCAGATTTTATCAACTGTGTGGCATTTGACCGCGCAGGCGAGTTTGCAGAGCGGTATTTCCGCCAGGGCATGCGTGTTCTTGTATCCGGACGTATCCAGACAGGAAGCTATGTAAATAAGGACGGTCAAAAGGTATACACCACCGAGGTCATCTTAGATGACCAGGAGTTCGCGGACAGTAAGGGTGCGGCTTCTGATATGGGCGGATATGGACAGTCCGGTTACGGACAGTCTGCACCTTCTCAGAGACCGGCTCCTGCCAGCGCGATTGGTGATGGGTTTATGAATATTCCGGACGGAGTTGAGGACGAAGGACTTCCATTCAACTAGACCGGGATTCTTCACGGTGAATAATAAAGGAGGACAACACCAATGGCATTTAATAAGACTGAAAGACCAGAGGGCGCTAAGATGAGAAGACCGGGCGGTATGCGCAGAAGAAAGAAAGTCTGCGTATTCTGCGGCGACAAGAATGGCGTAATTGACTATAAGGATGTAAACAAGCTGAAGAGATACGTATCCGAGAGAGGAAAAATCCTTCCGCGTCGTATCACTGGCAACTGCGCAAAGCACCAGAGAGCTTTAACTGTAGCTATCAAGCGCGCACGCCACATCGCTTTAATGCCTTATACATGTGAATAATTTTGACATGGGAAAGTCCTGGAAACTTGGTGTTTCCGGGGCTTTTTTCGTTTTTTGTACTCAAATATTTATTAGGGCGTACACCTTTTACTCAAAAAATGCTCAAGCTTAATATCCCCCTTGGCCTGGGGGTATGAATGGGGTATAATAGGCCTGTACAGACATAAGCCTGAAATGAAGAACCGGACATACCGGAACATATTTCCTTTGTATTCGATGCACAGTATTATTCAGATAATAATCCGGATTTGAGAGAAATATACGGTGATGATCTGCCGTCCTATTATAATCATTATATGGACTGTGGCTGGGCTGAGGAACGGATTTGCCATTAAAAAATTTATAAAGAGCGGAAAAGTTGTCTGTTTTCTTATGAAAGAGCCATGTAAGAAAATGTAACATTGATAAAAAATATACAATACTGCGAAACACAACAAATTTTACAAAAATACAGCTATAATTTTCATGTTTTCTACAAAATAAAATATTTCTATTTAAAAAGGGTAAATACCTGTGGTAAAATAAAGTACAAAGATGGTTCACAAAGGAAAGGAGAGAACATTTATTATGGCACTTTTAAATTATGATGTGTTGAAGAAATCCGGCTATGACGGATATATCCTGGAGGACGCCCCTGTAAAGGTCCTTCAGTTCGGCGAGGGAAACTTCCTTCGTGCATTTGTGGATTATTGGTTTGATCTTGCAAATGAAAAGGCCGGATGGAACGGAAAGTGCTGTCTGGTACAGCCCATTGCTCCGGGTCTGGCAAAGATGATCAACGAGCAGGAGGGTCTGTACACCCTGTATCTGCGCGGAAGTGAAAATGGTCAGAAGGTAGACGACAAGCGTGTGATTTCCAGCGTTGCAAACTGCTTAAATCCATATGAGAAGGCTGACTATGACAAGATGATGGAGGTTGCCGCAAGCGACGATCTTGAGATTATCGTATCCAATACGACGGAGGCAGGTATTCAGTATGATCCTTCCTGCCAGAAGGATGACTGCCCTCCTGCAAGCTTTCCTGCAAAGCTGACACAGGTGCTCTATCATCGCTATCAGGCTGGAAAGTCCGGTATTATCATGCTGGCCTGCGAGCTGATCGACAACAACGGCAAAGAGCTGTTGAAGTGCGTAAATCAGTACATTGAGCAGTGGGGACTTGAGGACGGATTTAAGAAGTATGTCAATGAGGACTGCACCTTCTGCGGTTCCCTGGTAGACCGTATCGTTCCGGGCCGTATCCGTGATGCAGAGGAAGTAAAGGCTCTGGATGCAAAGAACGGCTACGAGGATCCGCTGACAGACGTTGGCGAGGTATTCGGCGTCTGGGTAATCGAGGGTGACGAGAAGTTAAATGATGTTCTGCCATTTAAGAAGGCCGGACTGATGGACAAGGTATTTGTAACACCTGATATGAGCCCATATAAGAAGAGAAAGGTGCGTATCTTAAACGGCGCTCATACTGGCTTTGTTCTGGGCGCATACCTGGCAGGCGAGGATATTGTCCGCGACTGCATGAACGATGAGGTGATCAAGGGCTTCATGAACAAGATGCTCTATGATGAGGTGATCCCAACCCTTCCTCTGGACAAGGATGACCTGTTAAAATTCGCAGCAGCTGTATCTGACCGTTTCAATAATCCATTTGTAAACCATGAGCTGATGAGCATTTCCTTAAATTCTACCTCCAAGTGGAAGGCAAGAAATATGCCGTCCTTCCTGGAGTACATCAAGGAAGAGGGCAGGCTGCCTGAGTGCCTGACCATGTCTCTGGCTGCATACATTGCATTTTACAGCAATGATATCCAGGCCCTTACAGATGCAGGTCTTGTATGCAAGCGTCCGGCCGGCAATGAGTATACCGTAAGCGATGACCGCTGGGTACTGGAATTCTACTACGACCATAAGGATGATTCTGAGGAGGAGCTGGTACATGCTGTTCTGACCAATGAAAAAATGTGGGATCAGGATTTGACACAGATCGAAGGTCTGGAGGCCAAGGTTACAGAAAACTTAAAGAAGATTCATACAGAAGGCGCAAAGGCTGCATACGCAAGCTGCCTGTAATCGCCGGAAAATGTGTTAAAACCGCTGAAAGCAGTGCCGCAGAAAGCCTGAAATGGGCTTCTGCGGCATTTTTCAGTTAAATGGAGAAGAATGTGGCAAAAATTAAGGGGGTGTGCCTGTGAGAAACCGAAAACGCCGAATGGAGAACTTTACATTTTACGATTACAGAGAAATCTGCACCCATCTGGAGCAGATGGTTCAAAAGGGGTGGATGCTCAAAAGGATCGGGCTGTTCTGGGAGTATGAACGGATCGAACCGGCAAGACTGCATTTTGCAGTGTCTCATTGCAGGGGGATAAAAGAGGAGATTGAGGAAAAGGACGGGGGCCGGCTGCCACAGGATGGCTGGAAGCAGGTCTGCCAGTCGGACCGTATGGGAATCTACTGCTGCAGCCGGGAGGAGGCGCCTCCTTTTGGTAGTACGGCAAAGGAGGAGCTGGAAGCGGTTCGTGGGATTGGGATAAAAAGATATCTTTTTTCAGGGCTCCTTGTTTTTGCAGCAGCCCTGCTGCAGGAGTGGACTTTTTTTCATCTCTGGGCCGGGATTTTACAGGAGTGCTGTCTGACGGGGGCCGCCTCTTGGGAGGCATTTGTTTTCTGATGGTGGTTTTTATTTGCCTGGGCGAGAAAATCGGTTATATTTTATGGTATTTACGGGCAAAGAAGGAGGTTCTAAAGGGCAGGCTCCCTTCTGCGCGGGGAATGGGGATAGTTCGGAGGATTCTGTTTGGAATGCTGTCGTTTATGATGATACTCTGGACGCTGAGAACGCTGTTTGGCGGAGGTTTGATGGAGCGCTGGCTGGTGGTTCTTGGAGTTGCCTGTTTCAGCCTTTTATTTGGCGTAGTGTATGCGGGAATGGGATGGATGAAAAAAAGGGGCCTGTCAGGGAGAGGACATCAGATCGCAGGAATGATCGCCGCATATTTTATTTCGTGTTTTATGCTGGGATTTCTTACCCTGGGAATTTTGAAGGCGTCTGACAGAGGCATGTTTATTTCAGATGAAAAGGAAACCTATGAGTATGGGGGAAGAATCTGGGAGGTGTCTCAGGATGAGCTTCCCCTTAAGCTGGAGGATCTGACGGGGGAGAGCTATGAGGAATATACCAGAGAAAATGATAAAAAGGAATCCCTGCTTCTCAGGCAGGAGAGCATTTCCCAGAGGCCTCGCCTGGATGCGGAAAATTTCAGGGAACTGCCGGAACTGGAGTATAGCCTGATAACTGTGAAGCTGCCGGTGCTTTATGACCGGTGCAGGCAGGCTCTGATCCGGGAAGGAGAGCGCCATTATCCGGAGGGAGACAGGATTTATCAGGAAGAGGATGCGAGGCCCTGGGGAGCCATAGAAGCATACCGTATCTATGATTCCAGATATGGTTTCCGAAATCAGTATCTGATATGCTGGGAAAATGTTCTTGCGGAAATCCATTTCCCATGGGAGCCGGATGAGGGGCAGAAAGGGATCGTGGAAAAAAATTTAAATAAATTAGCACTCAACTCTTGATAATGGAAGTCGATTTTTGTCCTGTCTTGTGTATCCTAGAAGCGCCTGTTTTACAGGCTTTCCGGGGCATCAGTCATTTTGTCTGGTATTGTAAAGCAGTGTCAGATTTGTCGTAAATGTCGTAAATTTGTGGTCAAAAAATGATGAGAAATGGAGAGTGCTAATAAAATGAAATTAACGTATACGAATGTAAATGGATATCTGATTCCGAATCTCACCTATAAATCCGGTGAGCAGATGGAGCAACTTGGAAAGTATGGTTTTCTTCGTAGAGATTATCTGAAAAACCATCGAAATTCAACCTATCAGGTGATGCTTCTGCAGGATACGATTGGAGAGCATCTTCTGGAAGTGGACAAGGCAGCCAGGGAACGGGAAGAAGTGATTCTGAAACAGTTGGAAGAAAAAGAACCACTGCCGGATAAGGAGAAAGATCAGATGGCATGGGTAAGAGCTGCCAATCAGCACAGAGCGATTGCAGAAGAGATTATCCTGAAAGAATTGATTTATGTATAAGGATTGCCAGTAACTAATCTGGCAGGTAACTGATAAAAATAGAATATTGTGAGCGAAGTAAGACGTGAGTCATAAGATATGGCTTGCGTCTTTTTCTTTTGAACTGGAAAGGAGGATGGGAGCATGGCACAGATTTTTCGTGTAGAGAAAACTAAGAATTTTACGGTAATGAGTAATCACCATTTCAAGAATAAGAATCTGACATTGAAAGCGAAAGGCCTATTGTCACTGATGTTAAGTTTACCAGAGGAATGGAATTACAATATGCAGGGACTGGCAACACTGAACAGAGATGGGATTGATTCTGTTCGTTCTGCAATTAAGGAATTAGAGCATCATGGATATGTGGAACGTCATAGATTGCGTAATGAATATGGCTTTTATGGAGATACCGAATATATTATCCGGGAAGTTCCATTAGGAGAAGAAAATGATTAAGCGAAGGAGAAAATGCCTAATGGTGGATAGTCCAATTTTGGATAATCAGGTCATAGGAAATTCCTATCTCCGGACATCAGAAAATAGGAAAACCAGATATGATAAATCCCATATTGGACAAACCGTCGCTATTAATAACCAATGTTATCAAATATGAATTATTAAAAAACCAGTAAATAAAATATCCATCTTATCAATTCACGTAAGTATTAATAGGATTGGATAAGAAAAGAAAGAATGAGGTATGATTATGAGAATGATGAAAAACAACAATAATGAGATAGTTACAGTGATCGGGATTGATCATGGTTATGGAAACATGAAAACTGCCACTAGATGCTTTCCATCTGGTGTAGCCAGATATGACAAGGAGCCAATCTTTCAGAACAATCTTCTTGTTTACAATGGCATGTATTACCAGATCGGAGAGGAACACAAGGAGTTCTGTGCAGAGAAAACGCAGGATGAGGACTATTATGTGCTGACACTGGCAGCTATCGCAAGGGAACTGGATGGGAAAGGTATGAACCGGGCAACGGTACATATCGCAGCCGGACTTCCCCTTACCTGGGTAGCTACACAGAAAGAAGACTTTCAGAAATATCTTCTCCAGAATGAATGTGTAGATTTTACATTCCGCAATAAAGAGTATCATGTAGAGTTCGCAGGAGCTGATATTTACCCACAGGGATTTGCAGCAGCCTTTTACCGCTTACAGGATTTTAAAGGCATCAACATGCTGGTGGATATTGGAAACGGAACTATGAACATCATGTATATCAACAATTCCCGTCCATTAGAGAAGAAATGCTTTACAGAGAAATATGGAACACATCAGTGTGTGCTTGCTGTAAGGGAATCCCTGCTGAAAGAACTGGGAACAGTGGTGGACGATCTGGTGATTGAGCAGGTAATCCGTACCAGGACAGCAGATATTGGCGAGAAATATCTGACAGTCATTCGTAAAGCTGCCGGAGATTATACGAAAGAAATCTTCCATAAGCTGAGAGAACGGGAATATAATCCAGAACTGATGCGTCTGTATGTGGTCGGCGGTGGCGGTTGTATGATCCAGAATTTTGGAGAATATGACAAGAGCCGGGTGACAATTGTACGGGACATCTGTGCCACAGCGAAAGGCTATGAAGCAATGACCGTAAGGAAAATCCAGAGAAACGGAGGGATGCTTGTATGAGAAAAGAACGGAAAATCATCAATACCAATATCCGTTTGAACCTTTGTGATGAACAGGACAGGCAGGCATGGGAATATTTGCAGACGATGGACAGGGAAAAATATAAATCGTACACCAGAGCAGTTGTAGTTGCTTTAAACGATTATTTTTCCAGAGAGTACAGGAATGAAGCAGATCCGTATCTGGAAACCAGAGAAAAGGAAGATGCTTTTCTGGAAAGAGTGGAAACAGCAGTCCGGGATGGAGTGAAAGAATCTGCCCCGATGGCTATAGCGAAGAATCTGATGGAAATGCTTGTACCGTTTGTAAAAGAATCGGTAGGAGAAATTAATCTGCTGGACAGAACACTAACAATGGAGAAAACGGATGGAGAGATTGCAGAAGATAATCTGGACTGGGAGAAAGAAGCTGATATGGATGCAGCACTGGATTTTGCAGACAGTTTTTAGATAGTTATGAAATAGCAGTAACAGGAAAACAGACTGACAGTAAGGAATAGCTTTACAAAAATAGAATAGCAGAAAAAGACAATGGCAGTGGTGACATTTCAGATATTATGAATTGGAGAAATGTTTATGACTGCTATTTTTATGTCTTTTAGCAGAAATGGAAAGAGATCCAGAAAAAGAAAGACAGAAATAACAGGAAAATATAACAGAAAAGCGTTGGCAGATGGGTGATTGAACAAGCAAGGCGAAGAAAAGAGATAGAGTGCCGGATACGGCACATGATTGTCCGATACTTCGCATCGGAGTGATGCAGGAACAGTCTGTTTCAGAAAGAGAAAATCTATGGAAATGGGAGCTTTTCTATTTCTTCCACAGTCTGTCCCTGCACCACAAAACCACTGTCATCTCCATTTAGGGTTGATAATGCAGTGTGGAAATGTTGCTTGGCTAGTATCGGTTTAGTAGTGGGAAGATGACAGGCAAGTTTCGCAAAGTGGCAAGCCACTCTGCACCGGAGCCAGCCTTTGGGCTGTTCCTAAACTTGCCAGAGGGCTCCGCCCCTTGGAACCCCGGCACGCCAATAACGTAAGTAATCCTGCTAAATGTCCACCGGACATTCCTTCGGATGACTTACTGATTGACTAGGACGCTGTCCTGCACCTGCCAAAGGGGAATATTGCATTTCCCCTTATGGAATCCCCTGCTAATCTACCAGCCGGATGCTAATCTACCAGTCGGAAAGGTTATGGCTGATTTATAAAAAAGATAGAGTGGAGAAAGGAAACGAAGATTTATGCGAAAACGAAATTATACGGTAACGATACGAATGAATAAAGCAGAGTATGATCTGTTTCAAAGCAAAGTAAAAGAATCCGGAAGAACACAGCAGGAAGTAGTAATAAAAGCAATCGCAGATTTGAAGATAGCTTCTACAGAGGAAGTGGAAGAACTAAAAAGATTGAATCAGATGTTTGCCGACATTCTCAGTCAGCTTCGTGGAGCTACTACAAATATCAATCAGATTGCAAGAAAGCTGTATACAGATGGAGAAGTTCCAAATGACAGTACGCTGTATTTCCTCAATAAAAGTATTCTTAAGTACCGGAAGGAGAGTGAAAAGATATGGCTATTAATAAGACGATTAATAAGCGGACAAATACACATGGAGCAATGAGAAACTGCATCGAATATGTATTGCGTCAGGACAAGACCAGTGAGCAGCTTACCTATGTGACTGGCCCGTACTGCCATGACGAGATCAATTATGATCTGGTGTACAGAGCATTTTTAGAGGAAAAGAAGGTGTGGGATAAAGATTCTGGAAGGATGTACGCCCACAATATTATTTCCTGGCACAAGGACGAGCAGATCACACCGGAGCAAGCATTTGAATTTGGAAAAGAGTTTGCAGAAGAATGGTTTCGGGGATTCCAGACCTTAGTGGCTGTGCATAAGGATAAAAACCATATCCACTGCCATCTGGTTACAAATTCTGTGAGTTATGAAGATGGGAGAAAACTGCATAACACCAAAAAGGATCTGGAACGTATGAAACAGCTTACTAATCAGATGTGCCGAGAACGTGGACTGACAGTTGTCGAGAAAGGAAAGCACTTTGATGGAAGCCAGATTGAAAAAGGGGAAGTTATTGCATGGAGCAAAGATAAATATAACCTGTTCTGTCAACAGGTAAAGGATAGTTTTGTAGCGGACTGTGCAATGGCGGTATTAAAGGCACTGGAAAATTGTATCAGCAAAGAAAAGTTTATAGAAAAAATGAAACAGTTTGGATGGAATGTAAACTGGACAGAAAAGCGGAAACACATCACATTTCAGAATCAGGATGGAAAGAAAGTGCGTGACAGCAATCTGTCAAAAACATTCCATCTGGACATCAGTAAGGAGGGCTTAGAGAATGAATTTAATGGAAATAGGGAAAAATCCAGAGTTGCAGCCGACAGAGACGGCAGATCAGACGAAGAACTCAGAAACTATTACAGAGAGCTTGACGCAGCCATTGCAGACACCAGAGGAATCACCAATCAAGCTCAAAGCGGAGAGGGATATTCTCGTACAGAGTTTCGAGAAAGCGAAAGAGTTCATGCGAACACAGAAAAAGCAGATACAGACACTGGAAGAAGAGAAACAGACGATCTTATCCGACAGGCAGAGATTGCGAGAAGAAGTTCGGAAATCAACCGTAGAAATTCAGCGTTTGACAACCGAACTGTCCGAAACGCAGAAGCTGAATCAATCGCTTCAGCAGAGCAACGACGACTTGAGGAACAGAAACGGATTGATGAGCAGGAGCGAGCAAGAGCGGCTCGAAGAAGAAATAAAAGACGTTCGGGACCGGAACTCTAAATTACAGATACAAGTGAACCAATCATCTGTGGAAGCGGTGGAACAGGCACAGCAGAAACAGGAAGAAGCTGAAAAGAAGGTAAGGACAATACAATGTCAATATAACAAATTACAAGAGAATGCAGAAACGATGAAAGAAAAGGCGGATCAGAAAATAAAAAGTCTGAAACAAGAAATGAAAGAAAAAACAAGTTTCTGGCAGATGGCATATATTATTTTTTTAGTATTTGAGATGATAGAAAGCACAGTAGTTCAGAATGATTTAATTGCTTGTATAAAAGTTCCGGTAAGAGTTTGGTGTAGGTATGTAGAATGGGTAATTCGTCCATCAGAATTAAATATTTGGGGTGAGAAGGAATATTTTTCAACAGAATGGTCGTGGTGTTTGCGAGTTATGGCAATTATTATCATTGTCGGAGCAGTAATTGCCGGTGAAATGTTTGTTCTGAAGAAAATAGAACAGTATCGAAGAGTGTGGGATAAATATTCCATACGGTTTATGGTGGTCAGTTTAGAGATGATTATTGTATCAGGCGATGTGTTGAGAAGATGTATGCCAATAAATCTTGTGGTATTATTTGGAATAATAAATATCGCTGTCATAGAAATAAGGATTTATTATCGTAGAGCTAATGAAATATATTAAAAATCAACAATGGTTATCAAAAACCAAATTTGATTATTGACAATCAATAATGTGGGTGCTATAGTAAAAATATGGAAATTGATTGTGAATAACCAAAGGAGGAAGTGGCATTGAAGACTTCGGTTAAAGAGCTAAAAGCAAAAGAAATCTCAAAAGTTGAAGAGATTAGCTGGAATATTTCAAACAGGATAAGAGAATTTGGAAATGCTTCTATGTACGGTGGGTTTTGTTTAGCATATGTGGCCTATGTATCCTTAAAAAATAAGATAACAGATATAAACCAGTTAAAAGAATATGTGGAGCTGACTTTTTCACCAGAAAGAGTCAGTTTCATAAAAGAAAATATTGGAAATTTATGGAATGTTGCAATAGAAATTTCAGAAGAATATTCAGAAGCTGCACTTTTAGCGACTGTTTTATGGTGGCAATTACAGGGGAATCGTTTCATGGGAGAATGTGAAACACCGCAGAGTGTCATAAAGCTGGCAAATGAGATTCTTCAGATTTCAAATGATAAGGTGGCAGATTTTTGCAGCGGAATTGGTTCGTTTCTTGTGAGTGCCATAGAAAAGAGTCCAGAATCACAATTTTATGGTACAGAGATTGTGCGAGATGTAAAAGAAGTGTCAGAAATCCGTACAGAATTGATATCTGATCGGGTAAAAATTGAGCAAAAATCAGTTTTAAATATAAAGGATAATTTGATGTTTGATAAAATATTCTGTGATTATCCATGGGGAATAAAAGCAAAAGACAGCATTGGAAGTAACGAAGCATTACAAGCAATATATGATGAGATACCAGAAGTAAAGAAGGTGGCAGCAGGAGACTGGATATTTATTATAAATGTCATGAATCACCTTAATAAAAATGGTAAGGCTGTTATTTCGGTAAGTAATGGAGTTACTTGGAATGGTGGAAATAATACAATCATTCGTGAAAAATTTATAAAACGAGGATTTGTGGAAGCAGTGATTGCTCTTCCGCAAAATTTATATTTAAATACAGGAATTGCATGTTCATTACTGGTGCTAAGCAGAAATAATAAAAATATAAGAATGATAGATGCAACAGAAATGGTATCGGTCGGACGGAGACAGAACATTCTTAGTGATGAAAATATTTCTGAGATTGTTGAATTGTTGAATACCGATGACAAAAATTCAAGACAGGTTTCTATTGAAGAGGTGGCGGAAAATGAATATGTTCTTAATCCTTCAAGATATCTTCAACAAGAAACAGTTGTAAAAAATGGTGTGCTTTTTGAAACTGTAATAAAGAATATAACAAGAGGAGCACAAATTAAAGCATCTGTTTTAGATGAAATTGTATCAGATAAACCGACGAACATGCAGTACTTGATGTTGGCAAATTTACAGGATGGAATCATTAGTGACGAACTTCCATATTTAAAGGGAATAGACTCTAAATATGAAAAATATTGTATAAAAAATGGAAGTCTGGTAATTTCCAAAAATGCATCGCCGGTGAAAATGGCGATTGCGTCTGTACAAGAAGGCAATAAGATTTTGGCAAATGGAAATCTCTATGTTATTGAACTGGATGAAGATAAGATAAATCCTTATTTCTTAAAAGCGTATCTGGAAAGCGAAAATGGGAAGGCGGCTTTATCCAGAGTCGCAGTAGGTGCTACCTTGTTAAATCTACCGGTGGAAGGATTAAAAAAGGTGATAATTCCGTTGCCGGATTTAGAAAGTCAGAAAAAAATTGCAGATCAATATTATGCGAAGCTAAGTGAGATTAAAGAATTAAAATACAAACTGGAAAAGGCAACAGAAGAACTGGAACATATTTATACGGAGGAAAAATAAATGAACGAGAATAATAAATTTGATGTAGTTGGAACCAATATAGCAGAAAAAGCGACGATGATCTGGAATGTAGCAGATATGCTTAGAGGACCATTCAAACCACATGAATATGGTTTGATAATCTTACCAATGACAGTAGTAAAAAGATTTCATGACTGCCTATTGTCGACGCATAAAGCAGTACTTGAAAAGTATGAGGAAGTAAAGAAATTTGCAGTTATTGATGGATTTTTGACAACAGCCTCTCAGTATCAGTTTTATAATATCAGCAAATATACATTTGATTCATTGCTTGCTGATCCGGAAAATATCGAAGCAAATTTTAGAGATTATTTAAATGGATTTTCTGCAAATGTCCAGGATGTGTTATCGAAGTTTGATTTTGACAACATTATCCGCAGAATGGTAGAAAGCAATACATTATATCTGGTTATCAAAGAATTCAATTCCCAGAAAGGTTACCTGGGACCGGATAAAATCAGTGCTGTAGATTGTGGTTATATTTTTGAGGATCTGGTAAAGCGATTTTCAGAGTCTTTCGGTGAAGAAGCAGGAGCACATTTTACCAGTAGAGATATCATTTATTTGATGACAGACTTGCTTTTATCCGATGCGGATCTGAGTAAGGGGGGAAATGTAACTGTGTATGATATGGCAATGGGAACCTCTCAGATGCTTAGCTGTATGGAAGAAAGAATTCAGGAATTAAATACAGAGATTGGCGTTACCTGTTTTGGTCAGGAGTTCAATCCGTCCACTTTTGCGATTGCAAAAGCAGATATGATGATTCGGGGTGGTGATCCGAATAATATGAGGTTCGGTGATACTTTGTCAGAAGATCAGTTTAGTGGCTATCAGTTCCAGTATATCATTTCCAATCCGCCTTTTGGAATCGACTGGAAAAGAGAAAAGGCAGCAGTGGAAGCAGAAGCAAAGAAAGGTGATCTGGGAAGATTTGCACCGGGACTTCCGAAAATATCAGATGGTCAGCAGTTGTTTGTATTAAATGGTCTTTCCAAGCTTGCACCAAATGGGAAAATGGCAATTATTCAGAACGGTTCGCCATTGTTTTCCGGAGATGCGGGAAGTGGACCGTCAGAAATCAGAAGATATATGCTTGAAAATGACTGGCTGGATGCAATCGTGCAATTAGGAACCGATATGTTTATGAATACAGGCATCAGTACCTACATCTGGATTTGTTCCAAAGATAAACCGTTGCATAGAACTGGAAAAGTGCAGTTGATAGATGCATCACATTGTTATGAAGCAAGAAGAAAAAGTATTGGAACAAAAAGAAATGATATTACGGATCAGTGTCGTGATTTGATTGTAAAGGCTTATGGTGCATTTGAAAATGATGCTGTATATGGAGATAAGGAAGGTATTTATTGCCAGAGCAAAATATTCGATACAGAGGAATTTGGATACCAGAAGATTGTCGTAGAACAACCCCAGAGAGATGAAAATGGAGAAATTGTATTAAAGAAGGGAAAGCCTGTAGCAGATACATCTCTGCGTGATACAGAAAATGTACCTTTGACAGAAGATATCAAGGAGTATTTCAAACGAGAAGTATTACCATATGCACCGGAAGCATGGATTGACAAGAAGAAAACGAAAAAAGGATATGAGATTCCAATGACAAGATATTTCTATGAATATCAGGCACCGGAACCAGTGGAAGAAATTGCAGTGCGTCTGCATGAACTGGAACTGGAAATTCAGAGCAGTTTGGATGCTTTGTTTGGGGGTGAATGATATGAGTAGGGAGATGAAAGATTCTGGGGTTGAATGGTTGGGAGAGATACCAGAGGATTGGGAAATCACAAAATTAAAATATTTAGGAACTTATATTAATGGATATGCATTTAAACCAGATGATTGGGGGAATACAGGAATTCGAATCATCCGTATTCAAGATTTGACTGGTTCTAATGATAAACCTAATTATTATAGCGGAAATTTAGATAATAAGTATCTAATCAAAAAAGGTGATATTCTAGTATCGTGGGCGGCAACATTAGAAGCTTTTATTTGGAAAAAAGATTATGGATGGTTGAATCAGCATATATTTAAAGCACTTCCTAATGAGGAAAGTATTTCACCAGAATATTTCTTTTGGCTACTGAAAGTTGTCATGGAAAATATGAATAATGACAATAAACATGGTATTTTTATGCAACATGTAACGTTAGGAATTTTTAATAATTTTTTTGCTCCGTTGCCCAATAAATATGAGCAGAAAAAAATTGCAGATTTTTTAGATGGACAATGTGAGAAAATAAATTTAGCAATAGAAAAATCTAAAGTAGCTATCGAGGAATATCGAAATTTAAAGCAGTCATTTATTACACAAATTGTAACCAAAGGGATCAATGAAAATGATACGATGAAGGAGAGCGGAACTGAGTGGATAGGTAAAATTCCGGCTTCATGGAAAGTAACACAACTACGACATTGTGCAAGTATAAGATCTGGGATTACATTGGGAAAAACATATTCAAAATATACTGAATTAGTTGAAATGCCATATTTAAGAGTAGCAAATGTCCAGGATGGTTATGTAGATACGAATGATATTGCTGTTCTTCAAGTAAGTAAAGATGAAATAGAGAAATATAGCATATCAGCTGGAGAAGTTCTCATGACAGAAGGAGGGGACAGGGATAAGCTGGGACGCGGTTGTGTATGGGATGGACGAATCACACCATGCTTGCATCAGAATCACATTTTTGCTGTTAAAGTAAAAGAGAAACTGTTAAATCCATATTATTTAGAATATTTAACAGCTTCATCTGTTGGACGTACTTATTTTGATGTTACTGCGGTAAAAACAACGAATCTTGCATGCACAAGTTCAAGTAAGGTGTTAGCATTCACAATTCCTTTGCCAAGTATAGATGAGCAGAATGAAATTGTAGATTATTTAAAAGAAAAATGTGGTTGTATTGAAACTGTTATTTTTAAGAAAGAGCAGTTCATAAGTGAACTGGAAAATTACAAAAAATCCCTGATTTATGAGTATGTTACCGGGAAGAAGGAGGTGCCAGAATCTTGAGCATAGATGTTACTACAGAGAAACGTTTTGAATCAGATATTGAAGAATTCTTTTTATCGCCAGCAGGTGGATATACACACAACCATGATACATACGATCCGCAGTTAGGTGTATATAAAGATACTTTGCTACGTTTTGTGCAGAAAACACAACCGAAGGAATGGAAGCGTTTTTTATTACAAAACAAAGTAGATCCAGAACGGAAATTTTGTCTTGCGTTCAATAATGCCTGTGATATGGATGGTCTCATTTCTGTGTTACGTCATGGTTTTAAACACAGAGGAATTCCATTTAAAGTCTGCTATTTTAAACCGGAATCAGGTCTGAATCAGACGGCGATGTCTTTATACGAAAAGAATGAGATTACCTGTAACAGACAATGGTTTTATTCCAATGATACACACAATTCTGTGGATATGGTTCTGGCTGTGAATGGAATTCCGGTATTTGCACTGGAATTAAAGAATCAGTATACCGGACAGAACGTAGATCATGCAAAACGGCAGTGGATGTATGATCGTGATCCAAGAGAAATTTGTTTTCAGTTCAATAAAAGAATTTTAGGGTATTTCTGCATTGATCAGTTGGAAGTCTGGATGACAACAAAGCTGGAAGGAAAGAATACATATTTTCTTCCATTCAATCAAGGTTCCAATGGTGCAGGAAAGGATGGCGGAAAAGGAAATCCGGCAAATCCGAATGGCTATCCGACGGCGTACTTCTGGGAGTATGTATTTCAGAAAGACAGTATGATGGATATCATTCAGAAGTTTATCCATTTGCAAATCAAAGAAGAAAAGAAACGTTTGTCGGATGGCACAGAGCAGGTTACGAAAAAGAAAACACTGATATTTCCAAGATATCATCAGTTGGATGTGGTGCGTAAGTTAATTGCAGATGTACGGAAAGAAGGAACGGGGCACAATTATCTGATCCAGCACAGTGCCGGATCTGGAAAATCAAATTCGATTGCCTGGACAGCATATAGACTGGCATCCTTGCATGATGCCAATGATATATCTGTTTTCAGCAGTGTTATTGTAGTGACAGATCGAACTGTGCTAGATGCTCAGCTACAGGAAACGATTTCAGGATTTGACCATACGATAGGTGCAGTAGAGACGATTGATGATAAAAAGAATTCAAAAAATTTGAGAGATGCAATTAATAATGGTTCAAGAATTATTGTAACTACTTTGCAGAAATTTCCGGTGATTTATCAGGAAGTGGATAAGGTGGCCGGAAGAAACTTTGCGATCATTGTTGACGAAGCACATTCTTCACAGACTGGAAGTTCGGCAATGAAATTGAGGGCCTCATTAGCAGATACAGAGGCAGCATTACGGGAATATGCAGAAATAGAGGGGAAAGCAGAAGATGAAATTGACAGAAATGATAAACTTGTTCAGGAAATGCTGACACATGGAAAGCATCCGAACTTATCATTTTTTGCATTTACAGCGACTCCGAAACCAGCGACATTAGAGATGTTTGGTAGCCAATGGACTGATGGAAGTTTTCATCCATTTCATATTTATAGTATGAGACAGGCGATTGAAGAAGGATTTATTTTGGATGTACTGCAGAACTACATGACATACAGTACTTGTTTCAAGATAGCAAAAGATACACCGGAAAATCCAGAGCTTCCAGAGAGCAGAGCAACAAAGATTATTAAAAAGTATGAGAAATTGCATCCATATAATATCAGCCAGAAATCGCAAATTATTGTAGAAACTTTTCGGGAAACGACCAAAAATAAAATTGATGGAAAAGGGAAAATGATGCTAGTCACAGACTCCAGACTGGCTGCAGTTCGATATTTCCATGAAATTAAACGGTATATTCAAGAACGGCATTATGCAGATATGGATATTTTAGCGGCATTTTCCGGCAGCGTGCAGGATGGTGACGAAGAATATACAGAATCTGGATTAAATGTCAGAAAAGATGGAAGTCATATATCAGAAGGACAGACCAAGGAAGAGTTTCATGATAACTTTAATGTCCTGGTTGTTGCAGAAAAATATCAGACGGGATTCGATGAGCCTTTGTTACATACTATGATTGTGGACAAAAAACTGAAAAATGTAAAGGCTGTGCAGACATTATCACGTTTGAACCGTACCTGCCCTGGAAAAGTAGATACATTTGTGTTGGATTTCGCAAATAAAAAAGAGGATATTCTAGAAGCATTTCAACCATTTTATCAGGAGACAAGTCTTGAGCAGGAAGTAAATGTGGATTTGATTTACCAGACAGAAAAAGAGCTTTTGGATTATGCGATTTATAATGAGAATGATATTAATGCTTTTATAGACGTATGGAATCATCCGGGAAGACAAGATGCAACTGCTATGGGAAAAATGACGAGTGTGTTGAAACCGATAGCAGACAGATACAATTTGAAGAATCCGGAAGAACGATATCAATTCAGAAGACTGGTAAGAAAGTTGATCCGATGGTACAGCTATATTACACAGGTAGTTCGCATGTTTGATGAAGATATGCATAAAGAATATTTGTTTCTGAGTTATCTGATTGGACTGCTTCCAGAAGAAAAAGAAGAGCCAGTTGATCTGGATGGAAAATTGAAACTGGAATATTATAAGCTGCAGAAAACATTCGAAGGTGCAATAACACTGGAGAAAGTTGATGGTCAGTATGTTCCTTCCAAGAAACAGGGAGTACAGGGAAACAGACAGAAAAGCACATTGGATGAAATATTGGACAAGATTAATGAAAAGTATAAAGGGCAGTTTTCAGAAGGTGATCGGGTAATGCTGGGTGCTTTGCATGATAAATTGATTGCAGATGATAAACTGGAAAGTTCGGCTCGCACTTCTGATCCAAGAATATTTACAGAAAGTATTTTTCCATCAGCGTTTGGAAATGCAGCAATGGAAAGCTATATGGAGGCCCAGGACAGTTATGGATCACTGTTTGAGGACAAAAGCAAGTACGATGCTGTAATGAGTGCGTTAGCAGGGGTGATTTATAGGGAAATGCGTTCTAAAAAGACCGTGGACTACCGGAAAGTTGAACGAGATGAGCAGGTTCAAATGGTGGCGGAAGAACCAGCTAAATATGGAAAGTAAAAAAGAAACTATGATGGTATGAAAAGGCAAGGGAGGGTTTTTATGTGGCTAGATAATGCGTCAGATATTGATATTTTATTTTATGAGCCGTATGCAAGAATAATTGCCGATATTGCAAAAAATGAACAATATAATCCATTGACAGTCGGTGTGTTTGGATTATGGGGAGCAGGAAAATCAACCTTATTGAAGTTAATAGGTGAAAAACTTAAGAGTCAGGACGGAATTATTTGTGTAACTATTAATGCATGGATGTTTGAATCATATGACGATGCTAAAACCGCAATTATGGAGGCTTTATTACAGGAACTTAAAGAAGAAGTTCCTGTAGAAGAAACTAAAAAGAAATTGGGAAAATTAATAAAAAGAGTTGACTGGTTTAAGTTAGGAACAAAAGCAATATCCACGCTTGCACCTGTAGTTGCAAGCGTGGCCACAGGAAATCCATTGCCTATGTTGTTAAATGTAACGGGAAGTGCTGAAGAAATTGGAAATACAGTCAAAAATGCAGCAAATTCCATACAATCATTAAAAGATGAATATTGGAAAGAGGAAGATGTATCAAATGATGAAAGCACGATAAACAATATCAGAAAATTTAGAGAGGAATTTTCTGATGCATTGAAAAGTGACGATATTAAAAATGTAGTTGTAATGATAGATGATTTAGACAGATGTCGTCCAGAACGAATAATTGAAATATTGGAAGTAATTAAACTATTCTTGTCTGTTGACAGGACAACATTTATTATTGCTGCAGATGAAAATGTTATAAAGTACTCTATCCGTGAAAAGTATCCACCAATGAATGGATTTGATGTAGAACTGGACAAAGAATACATTGAAAAAATTATTCAACTGCCAATATATATTCCGGAGTTATCGGCAAAGGATATACAAAATTATCTATTATTACTGGTCACACAAAGCTATTTGGAACAAGAGAGTTTTAAGCATCTAATAGATAAGATATTTGAAGAAAAAAGAACAATTTCTGGGGATGTAATTACATTAGAAGAAATTAATAAGTTGATTGATGAGTTAGGGTTGAATTGGCAGGATGGGGGAAAAACAGCTTTTAAAGAAACGGCGAAAATTATTGATGAAATAAGGGAAATTGTTGCTTCTACATTGAAAGGCAATCCACGCCAGGCAAAACGTTTTTTGAACACATTTATTACCAAACGCCAGTTGGCAAAAATTTATTATGGTGATGAAATTGATATTTCCATTTTAGCTAAATTATTAGTGCTGCAAAAGCTGGATAATGACTTGTTTATACAATTGAATGAATGGAATAAAGAATTTGATACTGAAAATAAAGAATTTAAGGAAATTCGAACAAAAGTGAAGGAAGGAAAGGTTGATGCTCAGAATCCGTGGAACACAGCACAAATAAAAAAGTGGCTAGAATGCAAACCTGTTGAATTAGAAAAATATCGATTGGAAAAATATTTTTATTTGACAAGAGAAAATTTGAAAAGATTTAGTATTGACGAGTCTGGATTCAGTAAAAATACGAAAGAAATTTTAGAAAGAATTGGACGAGCTAAATCTGGTCAAATGGTGGCTATTATAAAAGATATGAAAAAATTGAGTGCAGAAGAAATTGCGGATACATTTAAGGTTGTTGCATCTAAAATCGAAAAAGGTGAAATGAAATTTTTTGTTGTAAGAGATTTGTTTTTGAATTTTGATGCATATAAAGGAAAAATAGTGGATGCAATTGGGAAATCAACAGTTCCTATTAAAGCAGGTGATATGGCTGCATTAAGAACAATGTATAATAGTGATATGGAAAATATGAATACTGTATTAGAAAACATGGTAAAAAGAGGAACGTTAACAGACGAGCAGATTACAGAAATAAAAGAGCAGAGGGAAAGCTAATATGGGTACATCAAAAGGATATATAGCACCAACAACACCGCATTGGTCAACCGCAAAAAGAGCAGTGACGGCCTTTATAAATAATAGAGACTTTGATTCTAAAGCAAAAGCGGCCAGTAAATATGCAACCGCAATGAAAAAAGATATGTCGACAGGTGGTAGTTTTCAATCGGCGGCAGCAGGAGTCTTAGGTTTTGCACAAAAGGTTGCCTCTGGAGGCATAGATAATGCATTACGTGAGTATCATCGTGAAGATCTTATTGGAAAATCGTCAGAAGTTGTTTGGACAGAATTACTTCATGAATTTACAAATTATGGTGCATCGGTAGAAGATAATATGGCAGCGGATGCATTGTCACAGGCTATGGAGAATTTAGAAATAGAAGATATTGCGGATATAGGGAATGTTTCAGTTGATATATTACTGAAGGAAATGTTGAAAGAATACATAAAAGAAAACTTTGATTTTCGATATGAAGAAAAAATATCCAAAGGGAAAACACCTGCACAAACATCTGCAATTTTAAATGACATGCATGAATATATAGAAAACAGTATTGACGGTGATTTGAACTTGGATAATTTGAAATCGGTTGATTTTTCTAACATGGGAACATCACAAATTGTGGAGGATGCATTAAGCGATGCCTTATCTGTATTTGAAAAGTATTATGGGGAGGATTAAGGATGCAGTTTTGGATTGATAAAGAACAAGAGAAAAAACCAGATGCTGAATGGAAAGATGCATATGTCTTTTCAATTAACCGAAAAAAATATAGTACGATTTTTACCAACATAACGGATAGCTGGTACCGAATGGATCAACTGCAGATTTCTACAATATACGAAGATTTGTTCATAATAGGTTTGAGTATTTTTGCTTTGGATAAAAGAGTGTCCAGAAGAAAATTTAAAGACTGTTGGACTAGAGAGATAAGCGTATCTATTCCAGTATTAGAATATGAGAAATGGAAGCGTACGGAATTGCAATGGGAAAACATACTGGGATTTTTGACAGGGGATCATTGGCATATTACATTTAGAAAAAGTGAGATAATATATAGTTATAGGGAACATGCAAATAGAATTCATTTGAATGTTCAAAACTGTAATTGTGTATGCTTGTTTTCTGGAGGATTGGATTCTTTTTGTGGTGCGATTAAACTGTTAGAACAAGGGGAGTCTCCTTGTCTAATCGGACACAATGAATATCCTAAACTTGCAAAAAGACAGAATTTATTTGCCAGGACTTTTCAGGATCTTTATCCAGAACAATTCGTTAAATTTATTAGTTTTACAGCAAATTCCAGAGCTCCTATAAGTGAAAAAGAAGGAATATTAAAGGGGAGTGAAAATACCTCTCGTGGCAGATCATTACTGTTTTTATGTGCAGCACTTAGTGTGGCTGGTATTTTGGGAGAAAATGTACCGGTTTATATTCCAGAAAATGGATTTATCGGACTCAATATTCCATTAACGGGAGGAAGAAAAGGGACTTGCAGCACAAGAACTACTCATCCGTACTTTTTAAGACAATTTAATGATATCTTAGAAAAGGTAGGAATAAAGAATACTATTACCAATTTTTTCGCGTACAATACAAAGAGAGAGATTGTAGGACAAGTTAAAGATACAGATGCATTTAAAAGCTGTTATGCAGATACAATTTCATGCTCACATCCTTGTTTAGCAAGATATAATAAAAAGGGCTCTAAAGAATATCCTGTAAACTGTGGATACTGTTATCCGTGTTTGATACGCAAAAGTTCACTTTTGGACATAGATGAGATAAAAAAATATTCTTATCAGGGAGAAGCTTATGATTTTTTGATAGAATATGAAGAAAGTGAGAAGAGTGCAGATTTAAGAGCGGTGCTTGGAAGTATCTATCGTTGTAAACATTCTTCGGATAAAGAATTAAAAAGATATATTAGATGCGTAGGAGAATTAACAGAAGAGGAAGTTGAAAAATTTTTATCATTATACAAGAAAAGTATAGAGGATTTAGTACAACTTTTTTCCGCAGATCAGAGAATGAAGGAGTATCTGGGATTATGATTCAACACCTTATTGATACACACTTTCATCTGGATTATTACAAAGAGCATCAGAAAATATATGACGGAATAAATGAAAGAAAACAATATACATTGTGCATGACGAATTCGCCTGGAGTATATATATCCTGTAAACGCATATATCCGGAAACAAAATATTTGAAATTTGCACTTGGATTCCATCCACAGGATGTATCACTGAAAGATGCGGATTTTTATGATTTTATGCAATTGGTAAATACAACTAATTATGTAGGAGAAATAGGACTTGATTTTTCAAGACAAAGTTATATTTCGCGTAATAAACAATGTATGTATTTTGAGCAAATTGTAAGAGTGTGTGCAGAAAAGGATAAATTAATGTCTGTGCATCTTAGAAGAGCGGAGGAAGAAGCAATATCTATTTTGAAAAAATATCGTCCTCGTAGGTGCATTATTCATTGGTTTAATGGAAACGGAGAGCAATTGCAACAATTAGTGGATATAGGATGTTATTTTTCACTTAATTCTAACATGGTAACAAATGAAAAGAATAAAGAAAAATTGTATTTGATACCAAAAACAAGAGTATTAATTGAAAGTGATGGACCGTTTACAAAAATTGATGGAAAAAAGTACACATTTAACAACTTAATAAAAATATACGAGTTAGTTGCACGATATTATAATGAACCAGACATTATTAAGATGGTTTATGCTAATTTTCGAGATATTCTTTCAAAATAGTGTTAATTGCAAAGTTAGAGGGTGATTTTATGGCAATACGATCAATAGAATATCTGCAAAGCCTTGTCCGGGAACTTGCAAAACTTCCGGATGAGACTGAGTGGGTAGAATTTAAATGTAATAATAAACAGCCACAGATGATTGGTGAATATATTTCTGCTTTGAGCAATTCAGCAGCATTATGCGAACGACCAAAAGCATATCTTGTTTGGGGTATGGATGATGCAACGCACAAAATTGTAGGCACTGAATTTCAGTATCGCAAAATGAAAAAGGGAAATGAAGAATTGGAAGCATGGCTTTCCAGGATGCTTTCACCAAGAATTAATTTCCGATTTTTTGAGGTTCCGATGGATGAAGGAATGGTTGTGCTGATGGAGATTCCTTGTGCAGAAAAACAGCCGGTACAGTTCGCTGGTGGGGAGTATATAAGAATTGGAACAAATAAAAAGAACTTAAAAGAGTATCCGGATAAAGAAAGAGAATTGTGGAGAACATTTGATTCCACACCATATGAATTGCGAATTGCGATGGGAAATCTGAATGAGGATGAAATGGTGTCATTACTGGATTATTCTAAATATTATGACAAACTTGAAATGCCGATTCCGAGAAATCGAGATAAGGTACTAGAAGACCTGCAACATGAAAAATTTATTATGAAAAATGATGCCGGGACATGGGATATCACGAATATGGGTGCTTTGATGATTGCAAAAGATTTGAAAAAATTCGAATCTTTGCATAGGAGATCGGTTCGAGTTATTTGGTACAAGGAAAATTCCAGATTGGATGCTATAAGAGAAAAGGAATTTTGTGCAGGTTATGCATTTTCACATGAAGAAATCGTGCAGTATATTATGACAATTATTCCGCAAGAAGAAGTCATTGTGGAAACTACGAGAAAATCTGTTGTCAGTTTTCCAGAAATCGCTATCCGTGAGTTGCTGGCAAATGCTATGATACATCAGGATCTTCAGCAAAGGGGAACGAATCCAATGGTGGAGGTGTTTAAAAATCGAATCGAGTTTTCAAATGCCGGAGCACCATTGGTGGCAATCGAAAGAATTGTAGATTCGGTGCCAGTATCCAGAAATGAAAACATTGCCGGATTTATGCACAAATGTGGTATTTGTGAGGAGCGTGGCAGTGGTTATGATAAGATTGTTGAAGCAACCGGTAAAAATGAGCTGCTTGCTCCGAGAATTGAAAATCAGAATAACCAATTCACAAAAGCAATATTGTTTGCAAAAGTACCATTTGAATTAACTACCAAAGAAGATCGGATGCGGACTTGCTATATGCAGGCGTGTCTAGCATATGTCAATTTTGAAGGTATTTCTAATTCAGATATTCGAAAAATATTTGGTCTGGGAGAAAAAGAGAAGGCCAAGGCATCAAGACTTCTTACCAGTGCTGTCGAAGGTGGATATATTAAAGTAATGGACCCGGATACAGCACCAAGATATAAAAAGTACATTCCATATTGGGCATAATTTAAGTTTCGCTAAGTTTCACTTATATAAGCATGTGAGAGAATCTTAATAGAAAAATATGCAAAAAAGGCACTGAAAACAATGGATTATCGGTTTTTCAGTGCCTTTTCCTTGAGTAAAAAGAAAAAAATATAATAAATTTAAGTTTTGCTAAGTTTCACTAAGCTCTACTCGCTTGATTTCAGCCACTGTTTCGACGGTTCCCGTTTACCACAATCATCACAGGTCTGTGGCCAGTTGATTTTCCATTCAAAATATTCATCTCTGGTAATCGCACCAGATGTCAGTTCTTCTTTTCTAAGTGTCCATTCTTTTAGAAAATCATTGAGAATCCCATAATTAAACCACATACCAATAGGCGGATGAGCAGGCCAACTATCAGAATCATGGTAGCGGATAGCGGTATCGCCACTGGAATTTGATTTTTCGCTTGGATAAGTCTCTAATTGAAAGAGATTAATCATGCCAGGATTAAATTCGTCAATCCAGAACAGGATTTCCATCAGTTCAGAAGCATTCATCGTAGTTGGCTCATGCAGTGTCAGTGGATTCACATCCAAAATCTTAGCCATTTCAGTAACCAGATCTTTACGGGGAACCCGGTAATTAGTTTCATATTGGGCAAGGCGGTTTGCACCTTTATCGCCCCAGCCAAGAGCTGCACCGAGTTCTGCCTGTGTCATATTCCGGAATGTCCGGATTTTTTTTATTTTATCACCAATTGTCATATCAGATTTCCTGCTTTCTATTTGATAATTCCATTTTACTATCAAAATCTCAGAATGTAAACAGAAACATTCGCAACTAAGCGAATGAAATACTTGACATTAACATTAAAGCGAATTATAATGACAGAACAATAAAGTTCGCATTAAAGCGAAAGTGAAAGCTGAAATGTAAATATTTTGTGAATTATCGCAAAAGCAGGTTGGTAAATCGCTTCTGTCGGACTTTATTAGTGAAAGGATTTTTTAAAATTCCAAAAATCGAATAACATTTTATCCTCACAGGGCTGTATAGATGAGGGGATATTTAAAATCCTTCTTGTACCTTGAAAATTGAATGAGCTGTACACCATATTTTCCTTTATAGAAAATGTAGCTAACACAGATGCCAAGATCCATAGCTTTTTATGGGGAGCGTTGAAGATACTCCGGAAACGGTCGGTATGTTTGGAAAGAAGCTGCCGACATTCAGAATAATTCTGATAGAGGTTGATTGTAACATTGACAGCAGGTGTACAAATGGAAGCCAACACGCCGAACGGAATGGAAAATCATTGTAAGAAGTCTAAACAAAAAGTAGAGTGTACTGACAACGGGCATAACCGCTGTCTGGGAGGTGATGCAGAAGAATACGGAGGAAAGGAGGTATGTGCATCATGAGAAAAACAACAGAGTATAAGATTGAGAATCGTCTGGCGGTAGATATTGAAGGATTAATGGCAATGTTATCCTGCGGAGAAGTAACTGCAAAGAAAATTGCAGATTATGCAGAAGCAAGAGTGATTGTTGGAAGACGTGTTCTCTATAACGTGGATAAGATAAAAAAATATCTTGATGCAATGGCAGTGTAATGAAAGATAAGAAGATAAAATACAACAACTTTCCTTCGGAATGAAAAGTGAAAAGTATTCCTGTAAAAAAGGCAAATAAAAATTAGCATTTTGCAGGAATCCACCCTTGGAAATCATAAAATATTATGTTAATCTGTGAGCAGATATCAGACAGTAAATGACTGATACCGACAGGACAAAAATCATTCCGAATAACGAAAAATGAAGTGAAAGGAATGATTGATATGGCAAGAAAAGATAATAAAGGAAGAAATTTAAAAACAGGTGAATACCAGCGTCCGGATGGACGTTATGAGTATCGCTACAAGGATGAAATTACCGGAAAGCGTAATTCGATTTATGCAGCTGATCTGGCGAGTCTGCGAGAAATGGAAAAGAAGATCAATAAGGATATGGATGATCTGCTTATTACAGACGCATCAGTCAAGAAGCTGACTGTAAATACGTTGTTTGAGCGATACATGGCAACAAAGAATATCAAGGAAAGAACGAAAAAGAATTATATCCGTATGTGGGACTACCGGATACGAAATACTTTGGGAAACATTCGTGTTGTAGATTTTAAGACATCTCACGTAAGGACGTTCTTTTCCGCATTGTCAGATGAAGGACTGGCACACAGTACGATCAAAGGTCTTTATGGCTTATTGAATCCTAGTTTTGAACTGGCAGTGGAAGATGGGATTATCCGCAAGAATCCGGTAACAGGAACACTTGGAGATTATGGGGCTCCGGCAAAGGAGAAAGAAGCACTGACACTGGAACAGCAGGAAAAACTTCTGAAGTTTGTTGAACAGAGTAATGTGTATAAGCCTCATCTTCCAATGATGCAGGTTATGTTTGGGGCTTGCCTGAGAGTGAGTGAAACCATTGGATTAACCTGGTCAGATGTGGATATGAAGAATCGGGAGATCCATGTAGGTGGACAGCTTGTATATTATGAAGGTGAAGAAGGATATTGTTTCCATGATTCAGAAACCAAAACGGATGCAGGAATCAGAGATATTCCTATGACACAGATGGTATATGATGCGTTCCGTAAGCAGAGAGAACTGAACCTAATGCTTGGTTTACAGAGTAATGTGGAGATTGGTGGACGCAGTGGATTCATCTTCAATACAAAGCATGGACGTCCGATCATGCCGGCGGGAGTGAACAGCTTTCTGAAAAACATTGTCAATGCCTATAATAAGAAAGAAAGCAAACTGGCAGAAGAAGAGAAGCGAGAGCCGGAGCTGATGCCGCCTATTTCATCGCATACCCTTCGTCATACGGGATGTACCAGACTGGGTGAGAACAATGTCAATCCTAAAGTTATGCAGTATGTCATGGGCCATTCGGATGCACAGATTACAATGAATGTCTACAATCATATTGCAGAAAAGTCTCATGTGGAGAACGAGATGTCTAAAATGAACCTGCCAGAAACCGTACCTGCTGTGGTATAAACCATAAGTCGTTGTCGTAAAATGTGGTAAGAAAATCAGATGAATATATTTTTCCAAGAATTTGTGGTAAAAATGTGGTCAAATCAAGAAAATCGAGTGCGAAAGTAAGTGAAAAATCCATGTGAAGCCCGTAAAATCAAGGCTTCACAAATTCTTCACAAAAAAATTAGCACTCACCTCTTGACATTGCTAATAATAAGTGTTATATTACAGCTAGAACAAAGGAAAAGAGTTCAGAAGCAGGAACTTGATTCCGGAGGTTCCCATAGTGGATCGGCAGACGGATTGGAAGATATAAGATCGCAGATCACAGATCCAAAAAGGTTTCACGAAAAGGAGAGATGATTTATGTTGATGCCTAGTATTTTTGGAGAAGATATGTTTGACGAGTTTATGAGAGATTTTCCGTTTTTTGATGAAAGAGATGAAAGAAGAGCTGAAAAAAAGCTGTACGGACGCAGAGGCAAAAATCTGATGAAGACCGATGTGAAAGAGACAGACCAGGGGTATGAGCTGGAAATGGATCTGCCCGGATTTACAAAAGATGAGGTTAAGGTTTCTCTGGAAAATGGCTATTTGACCATTCAGGCAGCCAAAGGGCTGGATCAGGATGAGCAGGAAAAGGATACTGGACGCTATATCCGCAGGGAGCGGTATGCAGGAGCCTGTGAGCGTTCCTTCTATGTAGGAGAGAACATGGTTGAGGAAGATATAAAGGGTGAGTTTAAGCACGGTATTTTAAAGCTGTTTATCCCGAAAAAGGAAGAAAAGCCTGCTATAGAGCAGAAGAAATATATTATGATTGAATAATGGTTTTCCAGTGGGAAGGCCGTCCGGAGAAGACGCCGGGCGGCCTTCCTTTTGCTGGACAAATTCCCTGTGATTTGGTATAGTGGAATAAGATTAAATGAAAAGGAGATTATGAGAATGGCAAATCCAGTTATTACTATTACCATGGAAAATGGCGATGTGATGAAGGCAGAGTTATATCCTGAGATTGCTCCCAACACAGTTAATAATTTTATCAGCCTTGTATCGAAAGGATACTATGACGGACTGATCTTTCACCGCGTGATCAGCGGATTTATGATCCAGGGCGGCTGCCCTCAGGGAACAGGCATGGGCGGCCCCGGCTACTGCATTAAGGGTGAGTTTTCCCAGAACGGCTTTAAAAATGACTTAAAGCATACAGAGGGCGTTCTGTCCATGGCAAGGGCAATGCATCCTGATTCTGCAGGCTCTCAGTTCTTTATCATGCATAAAACATCTCCTCATCTGGACGGCGCATATGCGGCATTTGGAAAGATCACAGAGGGCATGGAGGTCGTAAACCGGATTGCAGATGAGCGCACCGATTACAGCGACCGCCCGTTAAGCGAGCAGAAGATCAAGTCCATGACAGTTGATACATTTGGAGAGACATATCCGGAACCGGAGAAGTGCTGAGATGACAAAGGAGCGCAGGATCCGTATTGATGGAACGGATCACAGGCTTCTGATATCAGATGAACCACAGGCCCTTCTGGCGGCGAAAGCTGCCGGAAGGGCTGTTTTGGGTGTAGAGAATGCTGTGCAGGGCGATTGGAGTCTGAGAGGGATCCCCTATGTGGTTCCTGGCTGGGAGTATGATACAGAAGAGTTGGAGGAGCTGATCCTTCGGCGTCATCTGGGTCTTCCCTGGATGATCGATCTCACTGAACGGCTGATGATACGGGAGTTTGTAAAAGGGGATGTTAAGCAGATCCCTGAGGAGGAATACGCCGGGGAAGAGGCGGTTTTCCGGTCGGAAGAGACTATGGAGCAGTATATCCGCAGTCAGTATGCTTTTTATGAATACGGTACCTGGGCGCTTGTGCGCAGGGAAACAAATGAGCTTGTGGGGATGGCAGGAGTATCATCGCCGGGGGCGGAAATATTTGAGCAGTATGCTTTGAGGAAACTTCCCGAAAAAAGCCAGTGGCTGGAGCTGGGATATCATATTTTTGAGCCTTACCGGAAATTGGGATATGCAAGGGAGGCAGTGACAGCCATTGCAGAGTACGCCCATGAGGTACTGTCAGCAGAACTTCTGGCGGTGATCCATGAAAAAAACCAGGCCTCCCGCGCAGTGGCGGAATGCCTGGGTATGAGAGTGGTTGAAGAAAGAAAATTAAGCCATAGGGATGTTACGGCTCAAGGGAACGGAACAGATAGGAAATGGCCCCAAGGATATCTTCTTTATGCTGAGTGTTAGAGATTACAGCCAGATAGGGCGGCTCCATGATAATACCCGTATCATCCTTTAAAGAGGATTTTTCCAGAGAAACGGCAGCGGGGATTTTTTCACCGTCTGTGGTTGTCGTATAGAGAAACTGATCCTCCAGCTGGCTGCAAAGCTCCTTCGGCAAAAGCTCACTAAGATCCAGGTAAGCATCCAGAGTTTCGTAATGGCGGATGGTAGCCTCATCAGCGATCATAATATCCAGCATTCCTCCGGATACAAGAGCGGCGATTTTTGCCATGCTGGCATATGAATACTGGGACATGGTTTCCTCATTTGTATCCAGAAACAGGCCTTCATTGATCTCGATAATATCCTTTTTCCCACAGTCCAGGGCTTCCCTCAGTCCTGCCATCAAAGGCTCGGTACTGGAATTTCCGCCGGAACGGTCATTGATAACCGCCATGGAAAGCCGGGTGGTAAATGACTGCCGGTACAAAGAGGTGCCGATCACCCAGAGGATTACCATAGCAATGAATGCTAACAGCATATGGAATTTGTAGTATTCCCAGATATACCAGATCCTGTCCTTCCAGGACATATGTTTGAGTTTTTCTTTTTCTTCCTGAGCTTCTTGCCGTAAAGTCATTCGTGTCGCTTCCTCCGTTTGCAGATTTTTACTGTCAGCAGGCTGTTGCTGATGATACCATTTATTATAGGCTATTTCACATCCTCCTGCAACTATTTTGAGTTTGCGCATTTGGGGCTGATATGGTACAATATTCTGTGATATTTTTATTTTAAGAAAGAAGAGGGTATATTATGCTTCAAGGCCTGTTTAATTATGACAATCCCGTCTGGCGCTTTATCGGAAAGCTGGGAGATTTGATTCTTTTGAACATTCTGTGGATTGTGTGTTCCATTCCAATTGTCACTGCGGGAGCTGCTACAACGGCTGTGTACTATGTGACTTTGAAACTGGTCCGGGATGAAAATGACGGTACGATCAAAAACTTTTTCCATTCCTTTAAGGAGAATTTTGTGCAGTCCACGATTATATGGGTGATCCTGCTGGCTGCAGGCGCGCTTTTGGCATTTGACTTCTGGTTCTTTCTTACAGGCCAGATGAACAGTCTTACAGGTGTTCCCAAGCTTTTGATGACGGCTGTATTCGGAGGCTTTCTGATGCTGTATATCTTTATCAGCACCTATGTGTTTGCCCTTCAGTCCCGGTTTTATAATCCGGTGAAGCGGACGCTGTTTAATGCCTTCTTCATGTCCGTGCGCCATCTGCTTCAGACCATTGGTATCATTGCTTTGGATGTGCTTACAGCTGCGGCTGCTTATTTCGGTGTGTTTTTCCTGCCTCAGGTAGCCATGCTGTTAATTCTGTTTGGATTTCCCCTGATTGCCTTTATCAATTCCTATTTCTTTACGGCAATCTTCCAGAAATATATGCCAAAGAAAGAGGAGCATAAGGAAACAGACATGGTTCCTCTTATGGATGACGATAATAAAGAAGTAGAAGAAGCCATTAACAATTTAAAAGGAAATTGATTCACATGTTGTGAAAGCTGTCGGAAAATGATCCGACAGCTTTTTTTTGCTGTGAACTCTTTACAAAAAAATGATTGTGTGCTATAGTAAAAACACAAAAGGTAATACCTATTACTTAATACTTTGAAAAGGAGAGGGAACGATGTATCAGAGCCATGAATTTTATTTAAGGAGAGCGATCGAGATTTCAAAGGAGGCAAGAGCGGCCGGTAATACTCCCTTTGGAGCGCTGCTGGTAAACAAGGATGGGGAAATCATCATGGAGCAGGGGAATATTGAGATTACAGAAAAAATCTGCACCGGCCATGCAGAGGCAACCCTTGCAGCCAGGGCTTCCCATGAGTATTCCAGAGAGTTTTTATGGGACTGTACCTTATATACCACTGCGGAGCCCTGTGCGATGTGTGCGGGAGCGATTTACTGGGCTAATATCGGAAGGGTTGTTTACGGCATGACAGAAAGAAGGCTGTTGGAGCTTACGGGAAGCAATGAACAGAATCCCACCTTTGATCTTCCGTGCCGCGAGGTGTTCGCCAGAGGACAGAAGGATATAAAGGTCATCGGACCGGTAGAGGCAGTAGAGGTAGAAGCGGCAAAGGTACATGAGGGATACTGGAATTAGTATTCAGTAAGGAGTGGGTATGAAAAAGGAGAGTTTTGACGAAAAAGTGGGATGGGGCAGGATGCTGTTAGTGGGGTTTCAGCATGTGCTTACCATGTGCCCTGGAACCATTGCAGTTCCGCTGATACTGGCAGGAGCTTTGGGATTGGATGAAAAGGAAACAGCCTTTCTTGTCTCAGCCAATTTCTTTACAAGCGGCATTGCAATCCTGATCCAGGTGCTGGGGATCGGAAAGCTGGCAGGATCCAGATACCCGATTGTTCTGGGGTCGTCCTTTGCACCCTTAAGTCCCATGATCCTGATCGGTAAGGAATATGGGATGGCGGCTTTGTTTGGTTCAGTAATTGCCTCCGGTGCGGTGATTTTTCTTTTATCCTTTTTCATGGATAAGATTTTAAAGCTTTTCCCGCAGGTAGTTGTGGGAACCTTTGTAACACTGATTGGAATTACTTTGGCGCCTACCGCGCTGAGGGATCTGGCGGGGGGAGAGGGAAACGCAGGCTTTGGCTCCGTCGAAAATCTCATCCTGGGTCTGGCAGTGCTTATATTTATACTGATGGTGGAAAAGTATGGAAAAGGCATCTGGAAAAGTATGTCATTGCTTCTTGGTATTACCGCAGGAACGGCTGCAGGATGTTTTTTACATATGGTGGATATTGCTTCCATTGCGCAGGCAGAGATATTCCAGCCGGTTCAGCCTTTTGCTTACGGAGTGCCGGAATTTAAGCTGTGGCCTATTTTCCTTATGACGATTTTCTGCATTATCAATATGATCCAGTGCATCGGCGTATTTTCCGTGATGGATGAAATTGCAGATGTGGAAACAGAAAATGAGATTAAGGAGCGGGGGATCCGCGGGCAGGCAGTAGCTCAGATGATCACAGGAGCATTTAATTCCGTCCCATCTACCATGTTTAATGAAAATGTGAGTTTGATCGGTTTAACAAAGATAAAGAGCCGTTCGGTCATAACGACCGCAGGGATCATGATCATACTGGCAGGAATTTTCCCAAAGATTTCTGCGGTATTTACAGCGGTTCCCAAGTGTGTGCTGGGAGGAGCTACCCTGGCCTTGTTCGGAGTGATCACTTCATCGGGAATTTCCATGCTTTCCAGACTGGATTTCTCAAAGGATAATAATTTTAAAATCGTGGGAACCAGTATTGCCATCGGCGTAGGTGCAGCATTCGCATCCGATGCGTTTGTAAATATTCCCGGAACACTTCAGATGATCCTCAGCAACGGCTTATTTATGGTAAGCATCAGTGCGATTCTTTTAAATCTGCTTCTCAATGGAAAAAAAGCCTTTCGTAAATGATATACTGTATTTCTTGACAAAAAAAAGTGATTCTTCTATCATCTTAGTTAGAATGTATGTTTAAGCACATCGGAAACAGGAAAGAGAGGAATCACCTTGGCGACTCAGAAATTACGCATAAAACCATTGTCAGGGCAGGCGAAGGAGGCAATCCTTCAATATATAGAAGAAATGGATCTGAAAAGGGACAATAAGCTTCCAAGAGAGGAGGCTTTGGCAGAAATGCTGGGCGTAAGCCGGATCACCATCCGCCAGGCCTTAAATGACCTGGCCTCAGAGGGAATCATTTTCAGGCGTCAGGGGCGGGGAACCTTTGTAAATGTGGATTCTCTGGATATCAAGGTTACCTTCAGCCCCTGTATGGAGCTTACGCAGATGATCCAAAAAAGCGGATATACGCCTTCAGTCCGTCTTTTGAAGATCCGGAAAATAAAAAGAGAGGAAGAAATCTGCTCTCTTTTACAGATGCAGCCAGATGAACAGCTCGTTGTTGCTGAAAAGCTGTTTCTGGCAGATGATCAGATCTGCGCCTACTGCCGTGATTATTTTAGCATGGATCTGATCGGGGGAGAGGAATCCTTTGAGATGTTTTCACATTATGAGGATTCCATTTACAGATACATTTATGACCTTTCCGGGGAAAAGGCCCAGTGGGACAAGGTGGAGATCGATACGGCAGACCCGGCGGATATTCCGGGCCTGAAAGGATACGTTTCCGTCAAGGAGCTGGGTTCCAGACCTTATCTGTATCTTAAAACATTAAATTACAGTGATCGGGACAGGCCGCTTGTATATGCAAATGAGTATTTTAATACAGGGATTATACAGTTTAATCTGATACGGCAGAAGAATATACAGTATTAAAAATGGGAGACGTCTGGAAAATGGGCGTCTCTTTTTTCGTAAGTATTACTTTTTGTTTATTTTTTATATTGAAAATCCTTGCATTTTCATGTATACAATGTTATGTATTATAAAAACAGACATATAAACGAGAAAGAGAAAAAGGGGAGCGGGGAGAATGATTTCGCATTTACGCTTAAAAGCATTCGGAAAGATCAATCTGGCTCTGGATGTGCTGGGCAGAAAGCCGGACGGATACCATGAGGTGCGCATGATCATGCAGACAGTGGGCCTCCATGACAGGATTGACCTGTACCGGACAGCGGAGCCGGGAATCCGTTTGGAAACTAATCTTTTTTATCTGCCGTCCAATGAGCAGAATCTGGCTTACCGGGCCGCGGCTCTGCTGTTTGATGAATTTGGTATTGAGGAAGGACTTTCGATCCGCTTAAGAAAGTTTATCCCTGTATCAGCGGGGATGGCAGGAGGAAGTACTGATGCTGCATCCGTGCTTTACGGCGTAAACCGGATGTTTGGACTGGGGCTTACAACCTCACAGCTGATGGAGCGGGGGGTGAAGCTGGGAGCAGATATACCTTACTGCATCATGAGGGGAACGGCCCTTTCGGAAGGAATCGGTGAAAAACTTACCCGTCTGCCATCCATGCCTCAGTGCCAGGTGCTGATCGCAAAGCCGGGGATCAGCGTTTCCACAAAAACCGTATATGAAATGCTGGATGCCAGGACGCTGAGGCCTGAGGATCATCCTGATATTGACGGAATGGTGGAGGCAATCCGAAAAAGGGATCTCTATGAGGTGGCAGGAAGGTTTGGAAATGTTCTTGAACTGGTAACGGCGGGCCGCTATCCGGTGATCGGACAGATTGAGGAACTGATGAAGGAATATGGGGCCATCAATGCTATGATGAGCGGAAGCGGGCCTACTGTATTCGGTCTGTTTTCCAATCCGTCTTCAGCCAGAAAGGCATACGAGGCGCTTCGGTATGGGGAAGGGATAGATCTGGCAAAGCAGGTTTACCTTACCAATTTTTATAACATGAATCAAGGCGCAGCCGGCAGACTGCGGTAAAACACAGGGGAGAGTATTATGATGGACAATAATTTTAAGGTAAATATGAACGAGTATCTTCCGCTTCGGGACGTGGTGTTTAATACGCTGCGCCAGGCGATCTTAAAGGGGGAACTGGCTCCGGGAGAGAGGCTTATGGAGATCCAGCTGGCTGAGAAGCTGGGGGTGAGCCGTACTCCGATCCGTGAAGCCATCCGGAAGCTGGAGCTTGAGGGACTAGTGCTTATGATCCCGCGAAAGGGAGCGGAAGTGGCTAAAATCTCGGAAAAAAGTCTGAGGGATGTACTGGAGGTGCGCCGTTCTCTGGAGGAGCTGGCGATTGAACTGGCCTGCGAGCGTATGGAAGCGGAGGATCTGCGCAGGCTGGAGCAGTGCCAGGAGAATTTCTGCAGGGCGATCCGCAGCGGAAGTCCTATGGAGATGGCAGAGAGTGATGAAGCATTTCATGATGTGATCTACCAGAGTACGGGAAATGAAAAGCTGGTGCAGATGTTAAATAACCTGAGAGAGCAGATGTACCGCTACCGTCTGGAATATATAAAGGATGCAGATAAGCGCCAGGTGCTGATGGTGGAGCATGAGCATATTTTAAGCGCCTTAAAGGTGAGAAATCTGGCTGAGGCCAGGATGGCTGCCAGAGAGCATATTGATAATCAGGAGATTACTGTTTCGAAAAATATTAAGGAGCAGGAGGAAAATGTTCTTCCTGTCCGCGGGAGAAGGTAAAATATGGAAGAGAAGAATTTTAAGGAGCGTTATCTGGCAGGGGAAATCGAGTTTGAAGAAATCGACCGGTACATCAGCCGCTGGAACAACAGTGATGACGAGCGGACGCTGGCAAAGTATCTGGGCCTGAATGAAGAGGAAGAGGACGTCTGGATCGATGAGAGCGACGAGGCGCTCAGGGAGATGCTGGATCGTCAGAAAAAGTAGGATTTTGTATGCAGGGAGGGACTGACCGGGAGATGGTCAGTCCTTTTTTGGGGTGAGAAGTTCCAGGAGACGGAAACGGATCTCTACTTTGGGAGGCTCATTGAAAATGGTTTCGTAATCATCAGGGGCCATATGTTCTGCCAGTTCTTTTTTCGAGGATTCGGGAACAGTTTTTGCGGAAGAATCGGTAAGGCAGAGACTGGGATAGAGGACGCACCACCAGTTGCGTCCTTTTCCATTTCCTATGGTAATCCGGACGGCATCATAGACGCCGCAGGGGAAGGAGGCTTCGCCGTAGGTTTTTGTGGGGAAATAGTCTTTGGTCAGAGTAAGGGATACAGGGGCTGGGGAGCCCTGGGATGTAAGCCAGCTTTCGGCGGTCTGGGTGAGGGTGTTTTTTTGCTGGAGGATCCAGTGGGCCAGTTGGGGCTTGGTGGCGTTTTTGGGGGCGTGTGTCTGGATGTGGCTTAAAAGGATATCGCGGACGCCAAGCTTAAGGGATTGGTCTTTTGGAGAGTTGCTTTCGGCCAGAACATGGAAACGGAGGATGTCCGGGGCGATTCTGGCGGCCATGGTTTCCTGGGAGATGGTGCGGGCGGAGGCCAGGAGCAGGAAGGGGGTTAGAAGGAGGATGGGGAGGATGTGGAAGATTGGGAATGGGAAAAAATAGGAAGGGTGTTTTTTCATAGGGCGTTGGGGGCTCCTTTCTTGGATTTTTGGGTCGCGATCGCTGATTTGGGTCGCGAAAGCTGATTTGGGCCGCGAAAGCTGCGGACGGCGGGGTCTTCTTGTCCGGCTGGGCCGGACAAGAAGCATCGGAGATCCCTCCGATGGGAGACCAGAACCGAAAACCTGCTTACAAGCGAGCTTGACGCAGGTTTTTGGTTCTGGTTTCCCGCCGTCCTGATTGTTTTGGGGTATTTCTATTTATCTCCACATATGCTATACTGTATACGCCCTGTGGGGCAGAAAGATGGAATAGGAGTGAAAATGACGATGGAAAAGAAAACAGCAGCGGTTATTTTCGGCGGGCAGTCTTCGGAGCACGTTGTGTCCTGTATGTCGGCTGCCAATGTGATTGACCGTATCAATACAGATAAATATAACCTGATTCTGATCGGAATTACACAGGAGGGAAAGTGGTTGAAGGTGGACTCTGTCCAGGCAATCAGGGATGAGTCCTGGAGAAAGGGAACGGTTTCTGCTGCAATCCTTCCGGATGCAGAGAAGAAGTGCGCCCTGTTTATGGAGAATGGGACAATGACAGAGGTGAAGCTGGATGTGGTATTCCCGGTTCTTCATGGCCTTTGCGGAGAGGACGGCACGATCCAGGGACTTTTGGAGCTGGCAAAGATACCGTATGTGGGCTGCGGAGTACTGGCATCCGCTGTTTCCATGGATAAGCTTTATACAAAGATCATTGTAGATGAGCTGGGGATCAGGCAGGCGGCCTATGTGCCGGTGATGAAGGAGCAGCTTGAGGATATGAACAAGGTGGTAAACCGCATTGAAGGCCGCTTCGCCTATCCTGTATTTATCAAACCCTCCAACGCAGGCTCTTCCAAGGGAGTGAGCAAGGCGGATAACCGGGAGGAGCTGGAGGCCGGACTTACAGAGGCAGCCTGCCATGACCGCAAGATCCTGGTAGAAGAGATGATCGTGGGCCGTGAAGTGGAGTGTGCTGTATTCGGAGGAGGAAGCGAGGAAGTGAAGGCTTCCGGCGTGGGTGAAATCCTGGCTGCGGCAGATTTTTATGATTTTGACGCAAAGTATTACAACGCAGAATCAAAGACAGTGACAGACCCTGAGCTTCCGGGAGACGCTGCGGAGAAGATCCGCAGGGCGGCGGCGGCCATTTTTAAGGCGGTAGACGGCTACGGCTTGTCCAGAGTGGACTTTTTCGTAAAAGAAGATGGAGAAGTGGTATTTAATGAAATCAACACCATGCCCGGATTCACTGCTATCAGTATGTACCCCATGCTGTGGGAGGCCAGAGGAATTGGCAAGGAGCAGCTGGTAGACATGCTTCTGGAGCACGGCCTGAAACGGTTTGCTTAAACGATACAGCCGGTATAAAAGAAGGAGGAGAACGGCATGACAAAAGATGTACTGATTACCATCCGTGGTGTTCATACTCTGGATCATGAGGATAACGATGTGGAAATGATTGTCCGCGGGGATTATTATCAGAAAAACGGAAAGCATTATATCCTTTATGAAGAGATACTGGAAGGAGCGGAGGAGCGGGTGAAAAATGTCATTAAAATTTCCCCTTCTTCCATGGATATTATAAAAAAGGGTGTTACGAACAGCTGTATGCTGTTTGAAAAGAATAAAAAGAACCTTTCCTGCTACAGCACTCCTGTGGGCAATCTGGTGATCGGCATTCAGGCCAATCACTTTTATGTGGAAGAGCAGGAGAACAGCATAAAGGTCAATGTAGATTATTCCCTGGACATTAACTATGAGCATATGTCGGACTGCCGTATCTGCGTGGATGTGCAGTCATGTACAGCATAGTTCTGTCTGGATAAAACAGAAACATAAAAAAGAAATATAAAAGCAGCCGGCGTCTGAAACCTTCAGATACCGGCTGCTTTTGAATTACTGCTTGTCCTTTTTAAATCTTGCAAAAAATCCCTTTTTCTTTGGAGGAGCAGGGATGGCACCTCCCCGAACGCTTTTGATCTGTGTAATGTAGATACCGCTTAAGACTACTTTTGCCTCTGTCTTTACAGGAAGAGACTCAAATACTCCTGCGTCGGCGATCAGAGTCATCACCTTGGGACCGATCTTTGCTTTTACAACGGGAACTTTGGCCCAGCGCATATACTTGGGCGTCTGGTCCACTACCATCTTGGGAAGCCCGGACTGTGTGAGCTTGAGCTTCTTTTTATCAATGACCAGGATGGATACGGTCTGTGCAGCAGCATCCAGCATCTGCTGCTGCTCTGCCTGACGCTTCTGCAGCTTGCTTCCCAGAAAATAGAGGATCACAAGTACGATTGCAGCGATCGCCAGAAGTATCAGCAATACATTTAGAATGGTTTGTACCATATCGGTATACCTCCAGACTGTAAATAATTTCCTTCTCCTTTGCAGTAAAAACCTGTCATACCTGCCAGAAGACATTCTATAACAGTATATCATTTTTGTAAGAAAAAAGCAAGAAAAAATTCTTGACACCTTGACGTCCCTATGTTATTATGGAGTGTGCACTATTGTGGCGACGTGGGCTTTTTGCGCCCATTATGCGGCGCCCGATTACCGAGAACGACAGTAATGGCCCGGAGTGCTGGAAGAGATGCGCATTCTCCAGCCGGACGGGATATTGCAACCAAATTAGAAAACAGGGGTGAAACGTCAATGGAGAAAAGCAGAATACGTCCGGTACCGGCCGGGAAAAGCGTAAGAATGAGCTATTCAAGGCAGAAGGAAGTCCTTCAGATGCCAAACCTGATCGAGATTCAGAAAGACTCCTATCAGTGGTTCTTAGACGAAGGACTGAAGGAAGCATTTGATGACATCTCTCCGATCACTGACTTCGCAGGACATCTGAGCCTGGAATTCGTTGACTTTACATTATGTAAGGATGATGTCAAGTACACCATCGAAGAGTGTAAGGAACGCGATGCCACTTACGCGGCACCACTTAAGGTAAAGGTTAGACTGTACAATAAAGATAAAGATGAGATGAACGAACATGAGATATTCATGGGAGATCTGCCTCTGATGACAGACACGGGCTCCTTCGTTATCAACGGTGCAGAACGTGTTATTGTCAGCCAGCTTGTGCGTTCCCCTGGTATCTACTATGGCATTGGTCACGATAAGGTGGGTAAGGAGTTATATACATGTACTGTGATCCCCAACCGCGGCGCATGGCTGGAGTACGAGACAGACTCCAACGATGTATTTTATGTCCGCGTGGACAGAACCCGTAAGGTTCCTGTTACCGTGCTGATCCGTGCTCTGGGCTTCGGCACTAATGCAGAGATTTTAGAACTGTTCGGCGAAGAGCCAAAGCTTCTTGCCAGCTTCGGAAAGGATACCTCCGATAACTATCAGGACGGTCTGTTAGAGCTGTACAAGAAGATCCGTCCCGGTGAGCCGTTATCCGTTGACAGCGCGGAGAGCCTGCTCAACAGTATGTTCTTTGATCCCAGAAGATATGATCTGGCAAAGGTGGGACGTTATAAATTTAATAAGAAGCTGTCCTTTAAGTTCCGCCTCAATGGCCAGGTTCTGGCTGAGGATGTGGTGAATGAGGAGACAGGTGAGATTTTAGCCGAGGCAGGCACAAAGCTTGATAAGGAGTCTGCGATGCGTCTGCAGAACTCCGGCGTTCCCTTCGTATGGGTAGAAGGATCAAACAGAAAGCAGAAGGTTCTTTCCAATATGATGGTTGAGCTTGACGCTCATGTTTCCTTCGATCCGGAGGAGGTTGGCGTTACAGAATTAGTATACTACCCTGTGCTGTCTGCTATTCTGGAAAAAGCAGGTTCGGATGAGGAGCTTTTAAAGGAAGAAATTCGAAAGAATATCCACGATCTGATTCCAAAGCATATCACAAAGGAAGATATCATTGCTTCCATCAACTACAATATGCATCTGGAAGAGGAAGTGGGAACGGCTGATGATATCGACCATCTTGGCAACCGCCGTATCCGTGCCGTAGGCGAGCTGCTCCAGAACCAGTACCGCATTGGTCTGTCACGTATGGAGCGTGTGGTAAGAGAGCGTATGACTACTCAGGACGTAGACGGCATCACACCGCAGTCCCTGATCAATATCAAGCCTGTAACGGCTGCTGTAAAGGAGTTCTTTGGAAGCTCCCAGCTGTCACAGTTTATGGATCAGAACAACCCTCTGGCTGAACTGACCCATAAGAGACGTCTTTCCGCCCTGGGTCCTGGCGGTCTGTCAAGAGACCGTGCCGGATTCGAGGTGCGAGATGTTCACTATACACACTATGGCCGTATGTGCCCCATCGAGACTCCTGAGGGCCCCAACATCGGTCTGATCAACTCTCTGGCAAGCTATGCGAGAGTAAACCAGTACGGCTTTATCGAAGCGCCTTACCGCGTAGTAGATAAGACCGCTGATCCTGCCAATCCAAGAGTCACCGATGATGTAGTATACCTGACTGCAGATGAAGAGGACAACTTTATCGTGGCACAGGCGAACGAGGCTCTGGATGAAGAGGGACATTTCGTTCACAATAACGTATCCGGACGTTTCCAGACAGAAACCTCCGAGTTCCAGAAGCGAACCATTGACCTGATGGACGTATCCCCGAAGATGGTATTCTCCGTGGCTACTGCTATGATCCCATTCCTTCAGAACGATGACGCAAACCGTGCTCTGATGGGATCCAACATGCAGCGTCAGGCCGTGCCGCTGTTGAGTACAGAGGCTCCTGTAGTAGGTACCGGTATTGAGGCAAAGGCTGCCGTTGACTCCGGTGTCTGCGTAGTGGCAAAGAATGCCGGTGTGGTAGAACGCTCCGCTTCCAACGAGATCATTATCAAGAGAGATTCCGATGGAAACAGAGATGTATACCATTTGACAAAGTTCAAGAGAAGTAACCAGAGCAACTGCTACAACCAGAAGCCGATCGTATATAAGAATGATCATGTAGAGGCCGGCGAGGTGATCGCAGATGGTCCTTCTACCTCCAACGGCGAGATTGCCCTTGGAAAGAACCCGCTGATCGGTTTTATGACCTGGGAAGGCTACAACTACGAGGATGCGGTTCTGCTTTCCGAGCGTCTGGTTCAGGATGACGTATATACCTCTATTCATATCGAAGAGTATGAGGCGGAGGCCCGTGACACCAAGCTGGGACCGGAAGAAATCACCAGAGATGTTCCCGGTGTAGGCGAGGATGCATTAAAGGATCTGGATGAACGTGGTATTATCCGTATCGGTGCTGAGGTCCGTGCCGGAGATATTCTGGTAGGAAAGGTTACTCCAAAGGGAGAAACTGAACTGACAGCAGAAGAACGTCTCCTGCGTGCGATCTTCGGTGAGAAGGCAAGAGAAGTCCGTGATACCTCCTTAAAGGTACCTCACGGAGCATATGGAATTATTGTAGATGCAAAGGTATTTACAAGAGAAAACGGCGATGAGCTTTCACCGGGAGTAAATCAGACGGTACGTATCTATATCGCTCAGAAACGTAAGATTTCTGTAGGTGATAAGATGGCTGGACGTCATGGTAATAAGGGTGTTGTTTCCCGCGTGCTTCCTGTAGAGGATATGCCTTTCCTGCCAAATGGCCGTCCTCTTGATATTGTACTGAATCCTCTGGGCGTGCCTTCCCGTATGAACATCGGACAGGTGCTTGAGATCCACTTAAGCCTTGCTGCAAGAGCACTTGGCTTTAACGTTTCCACACCGATCTTCGACGGCGCAAACGAGAATGATATACAGGATACCCTGGAGCTGGCAAACCACTATGTAAACCTGCCCTTTGACGAGGCAGAGAAAGCAGAATGGGAAAAGGACGGTGTCACAGAGACGCCTTCCGGACAGCCATGGAATGGAGAAACCTTTGAGCAGCTTTATAAAGAACAGCTTGTTCCGGAGGCAATCGGGTATCTGTCTGAGAACAGAGCGCACAGAGAGCTGTGGAAGGGCGTACCCATTGGCAGAGACGGAAAGGTCCGCTTAAGAGATGGACGTACCGGAGAGTATTTTGATGGAGCCGTTACCATTGGACACATGCATTACCTGAAGCTGCATCACCTGGTAGACGATAAGATCCATGCACGTTCTACTGGCCCATACTCCCTGGTTACACAGCAGCCTCTGGGCGGTAAAGCTCAGTTCGGCGGACAGCGTTTCGGAGAGATGGAGGTTTGGGCTCTGGAGGCATATGGTGCATCCTACACCCTGCAGGAAATCATGACTGTAAAGTCCGATGATGTAGTAGGCCGTGTGAAGACCTACGAAGCTATCATCAAGGGCGAGAATATTCCTGAGCCGGGTATCCCCGAATCCTTTAAGGTACTTCTTAAGGAAATGCAGTCTCTGGGCCTGGATGTACAGGTACAGAGAGAGGATGGAACCGAAGTTGAGATGACCGAAAATATCGACTACGGTGATACCGAGCTGCGCGCCATGTTAGAGGGCGACCGCCGCTTTAACGATCAGGAATCCCTTGCTTCCTACGGTTATCAGGAGCAGGAGATCAAGGATAATGAATTTGTAAGCGTAGAATCGGCTTCCGAGTCTGCTGGAAATGACACAGATGATCTGTATGACGCTTATACAGATGATGGTGAAGACGAATAATAGAAGGGAGTAAGAGCTCATGCCGGAAACAAATGAAACTTATCATCCAATGACATTTGATGCCATTAAGATTGGTCTGGCTTCCCCTGAAAAGATTAGATCCTGGACCCACAGGACACCTGAACCTGCTGACAAGCCCAGCAAGCAGTGGAGAGAATGGTGGGAGCAGGGTGCCATGCGCAACCGTATGCCTGAGCCTTCAGGCGCTCCCTCCAGAGAGTGGAGAGAGTGGTGGGAGCACGGCGTTGTAAAGAAGCCAGAGACCATCAACTATAGAACTTTAAAGCCGGAGAAGGACGGTCTGTTCTGCGAGAGGATTTTTGGTCCAAGCAAGGACTGGGAGTGCCACTGCGGCAAGTACAAGAAGATCCGCTATAAGGGCGTGATCTGCGACCGCTGCGGCGTTGAGGTGACAAAGGCCAGTGTAAGAAGAGAGCGTATGGGACGTATCGAGCTTGCAGCTCCTGTTTCCCATATCTGGTACTTTAAGGGAATTCCCAGCCGTATGGGACTGATTCTGGATATTTCCCCCAGAACCCTGGAGAAGGTGCTCTACTTTGCTTCCTATGTTGTACTGGATCCAGGTGTTACCAGCCTTCAGTATAAGCAGGTTCTGTCTGAGAAGGAGTACCGTGAGGAAGTAGAGAAGTACGGCGGCTCAACTGCCTTCCGTGTGGGAATGGGTGCTGAGGCGATTCAGGAGCTTCTGATGTCCATTGATCTGGAGAAGGATTCAGCTGATTTAAGAAAGCAGCTGGTAGACGCTACCGGACAGAAGCGCGCAAGAATCATTAAGCGCCTGGAAGTGGTAGAGGCATTTTTAAACTCTGGAAACCGTCCAGAGTGGATGATCATGGACGTAATCCCCGTGATTCCGCCGGATATACGTCCTATGGTACAGCTGGACGGCGGACGTTTTGCTACCTCTGACTTAAATGACCTGTACAGAAGGATCATCAACCGTAACAACCGTCTTGCCAGACTTCTGGAACTGGGCGCTCCGGATATCATCGTCCGCAACGAGAAGCGTATGCTCCAGGAGGCAGTAGACGCCTTGATCGACAATGGCCGCCGGGGCCGCCCTGTAACAGGACCTGGAAATCGTGCGCTTAAGTCCCTTTCTGATATGTTAAAGGGTAAGCAGGGACGCTTCCGTCAGAACCTGTTAGGTAAGCGTGTTGACTACTCCGGACGTTCCGTTATCGTAGTAGGCCCTGAATTAAAGATTTATCAGTGTGGTCTGCCAAAGGAAATGGCTATTGAGCTGTTTAAGCCTTTCGTTATGAAGGAGCTTGTATCCAATGGCACCGCTCACAATATCAAGAACGCAAAGAAGATGGTGGAGAAGCTCCAGACGGAGGTTTGGGATGTACTGGAGGATGTAATTAAAGAGCATCCTGTTATGCTGAACCGTGCTCCTACGCTGCACAGGCTGGGTATCCAGGCTTTTGAACCGATCCTGGTAGAAGGTAAGGCCATTAAGCTTCATCCTCTTGTTTGTACCGCGTTCAACGCTGACTTCGACGGCGACCAGATGGCAGTTCATCTTCCTCTGTCTGTAGAAGCACAGGCTGAGTGCCGCTTCCTGCTTTTAAGCCCGAACAACCTGTTAAAGCCTTCTGACGGCGGCCCTGTGGCTGTTCCGTCTCAGGATATGGTTCTCGGTATTTACTACCTGACTCAGGAGCGTCCCGGTGCAAAGGGCGAGGGAATGATTTTCAAGAGTGTAAATGAGGCAATTCTGGCTTATGAAAACCATGAAGCTACTCTGCACTCCAGGGTAAAGGTAAGAGTATCAAAGACTCTGCCTGACGGCACGGTAAAAACTGGTATTATCGAGTCTACCATCGGCCGTCTGATCTTCAACGAGATCATTCCTCAGGATCTTGGCTTTGTAGACCGTTCCATTCCTGAAAATGAGTTAAAGCTGGAGGTTGACTTCCTGGTAGCTAAAAAGCAGTTAAAGCAGATCCTTGAGAAGGTTATCAACGTACACGGCGCTACCCAGACGGCCGTTACTCTGGATGACATCAAGGCAATCGGCTACAAGTTTTCTACCAGAGCAGCCATGACCGTATCCGTTTCCGATATGACCGTGCCTGCAAGCAAACCGGAACTGATCGCAAATGCACAGGCTACCGTAGACCACATTGCAAAGAACTACCGCCGCGGTCTGATCACCGAGGAGGAGCGCTATAAAGAAGTAATCGAAACCTGGAAGACCACCGATGATCAGCTGACCCACGATCTGCTGACCGGACTGGATAAGTACAACAACATTTTCATGATGGCCGACTCCGGTGCGCGAGGATCTGATAAGCAGATCAAGCAGCTGGCAGGTATGCGAGGACTGATGGCCGATACAACCGGTCACACCATCGAACTTCCTATCAAGTCTAACTTCCGTGAAGGTCTTGACGTACTGGAGTACTTCATTTCCGCTCATGGTGCACGTAAGGGTCTGTCTGATACGGCTCTTCGTACGGCTGACTCCGGTTACCTGACCAGACGTCTGGTAGACGTATCTCAGGATCTGATCATCCGTGAGGTAGACTGCTGTGAGGACAAGGATATTCCATTTATGGAGATTAAGGCATTCACAGACGGAAATGAAGTAATCGAGGATCTGCAGGAGAGAATTACAGGCCGTTATATTGCCGAAGATATCGTTGATCCCGATACGGGAGAGCTGGTAATGAAGGCAAACCATATGTGTACGCCTAAGCGTGCTGCAGCTGTTATGAAGGTATTGGATAAGCAGGGACGCAAGTCTGTGAAGATCCGTACCGTATTAAGCTGTAAGTCCCATATCGGTGTGTGCGCCAAGTGCTATGGAGCCAACATGGCAACCGGCCAGCCGGTACAGGTCGGTGAGGCAGTCGGAATCATCGCGGCACAGTCCATCGGTGAGCCCGGTACACAGCTTACCATGCGTACTTTCCATACGGGCGGCGTTGCCGGCGGCGATATTACACAGGGTCTTCCTCGAGTTGAGGAGCTTTTTGAGGCCCGTAAGCCAAAGGGTCTTGCCATTATCACTGAGTTTGGCGGCGTTGTAACTATCAAGGATACAAAGAAGAAGCGAGAGATCACAGTTACTGACAATGAAACCGGAAATTCCAAGACCTATCTGATTCCTTACGGTTCCAGAATCAAGGTTATGGACGGACAGGTTCTTGAGGCCGGTGATGAGCTGACCGAAGGTAGCGTAAATCCTCACGATATCTTAAAGATCAAGGGCGTTCGTGCCGTACAGGATTACATGATCCAGGAAGTACAGCGTGTATACCGTCTTCAGGGTGTAGAAATCAACGATAAGCACGTTGAAATGATCGTTCATCAGATGTTAAAGAAGATCCGCATCGAGGAAAGCGGCGACAGTGATGTACTGCCGGGCGTATCCATGGATGTTCTGGATTTCAATGAGATGAATGAGGCTCTGATCGCAGAGGGCAAGCGTCCCGCAGAGGGCAAGCAGGTTATGCTGGGTATTACAAAGGCATCTCTTGCTACAGATTCCTTCCTGTCAGCCGCATCCTTCCAGGAGACCACCAAGGTTCTGACCGAGGCCGCTATCAACGGTAAGGTAGATCACCTGATTGGTCTGAAGGAGAATGTTATTATCGGTAAGCCAATCCCGGCAGGTACCGGTATGAAGCGCTACAGAACTGTAAAGTTGGATACGGATGATAAGATCGCAGCGGCAGCTGAGGAAGAGATCCTTCTTTCTGAAGAGGAAGAGCTGACATCTGAGGAAAGCAGCGAGCTTACAGAAGATAACGTAGCAGAAGAGGTTCTGGATCTGGACGATACTGTAATCGAGGACGAGGATGCAGAGGAAGAAGAAAGCTCTGAGGATGCAGAAGAATAAAATACAGGTCTGAATGACAGATTGAATCATAAAAACACCGGACGGACAGGGAAAACTGGCCATCCGGTGTTTTTTATGCATTTTGTGTTCTGAGCCATTCGGCCCAGACCGTATAATACTTTCCCATAATGTGGGCATTGTCTACAGAATATTTGGAATCAAGGTTTCCCTGGCCGTCGTCAAAAAGACTGTTTACATCTATATAGCCGCAGCCTTTTTCTACAGCCATCTGGTAAATAGCTTGATTTAAAGAATCAATTTTTCCATTTCCATAGACCGGGTCGGAATCGGACTTCTTTTTTGTTACATGGAGATTAGCCTCCAGAATGATTCTGGCCTGGGGCTGAAGCTGGTGGATCCAGTCTACGATAGAGGCGTACTTCTTTGTTACGGAGGAAGGAGGGTATCCCAGTTCATTGATGCCCAGCATGAGGTAAATCCGCTCATAGCTGTGTTGGGAGAGAAGTTCTTCCAGTGTTTTTTTGCTTCCATCCTTTACGGTAAGATTGGTTGAGAGAAGGTTAAAGCTGCTCATGCCGGAATTGGCAAAAAACTCTGCTTCTTCCAGACCTCCGTATTCCTTTAAGCCTTCTGTCCGTGAATCTCCGATAAAAAGGGAGGTGCTTAGGTCAACGGGAACAGAGGTGTCAGCAGGCGGCAAAGTCTCCGCCGGAGGCGCTTCTGTGGAGGACTCTGTGACAGGGGCAGACCCGTCAGTGGGCGGCTCCGCAGGGGAGGACTCTGGAGAGGGGAACTTTGCTGTAGGAGTTTCGGTGCTGCCTTTGGAGGCAGCACTTTCGGAAATGGAATCAGAGGATAGGGGGATGTTAGATGGCTGTTTATCCTCAGTTTCTGCCAGCCGCTCGATTTTATGTTCACCTGAAAACGTTTCTAGTTCCCATATCCGGGGAATAAGGGAACTTCCTTTTACGGCAATCAAACTTCCAATAAGCATCATAGTATACCAGTATTTTTTCATTTTATTCACACAATTTCTCTTTCTATCTGTTTCTTAGAACTTTCCTTAGAACCGGAAGTATAAAAACGGGTCATCCATTCCCATTTTAATACAGTAAACACAGAGCCAGAACAGAACTATAAGTATAACGGCAGTCAGAAAACTGCGGCGGTGCCGGCTGTAGATCCGCCTTGGCAGATCGGTCATAAAAATCAGGCCTGCAAGAAGAGACAACCCATAGATGCGGCCGTATTTCAGATAGTCTCCCTCAAACCAGGTGTAGGTTCCGGGGGCTGTGAAAAACGGAAAGAGCCTCTGTAAATAAATAAGGATCTGTGGCGGCTGTGAAATGGCAAAGACCAGCCAGTTTAAAGGAATCACAAGAGCCATATACAGGTGCCCCGCGGCTGGAAAACGGTTTAAGATACGTCCCAGTCCCATTTTTTCAATAGAGATCAGAGCAAAAAGCAGAAGACCCCAGAGAAGAAAATTCCAGTCAGCGCCATGCCAGAAACCAGTCAGAAGCCACACGGTGAGTAGATTGCGCACCATAATGACAAAGCCTTTTTGATTGCCACCAAGAGGAATATATACATAGTCGCGGAACCATTTTCCAAGGGTTATATGCCACCGACGCCAGAACTCCGTCATTGTCAGAGACTGGTAGGGATAGGCAAAGTTTCTGGGAATCTGAAATCCCAGGATCCAGCCGATTCCCTGGGCCATGAGGGAGTAGCCGTAAAAGTCAAAGTAAAGCTGAAGGCTGAATGCAATGATTCCCATCCAGGCAAGCGGCGTGGAGATGCTTTCGTATCCAATGGCTCCGACCTGGCTCCACAGCCTGCCGAGCTGATTGGCAAGCAGCACCTTAAGGCTTAAGCCAATAGTAAACTCTCTAAGACCGGTTTCCAGACGGTTCATGGAAAAACGGCGCCGGATCAGCTGAGAGCGGATTTCCTGATAACGGGTAATGGGGCCGGAGGTTACCTGGGTAAACATGGAAAACCAGGTACAGAAGCGAAGGAGGGAATGTTCACTGCGGATTTCCTTCCTATATACATCGGCCAGATAGGCGATGGCCTGAAAGGTGTAAAAGCTGATTCCAAGGGGGAGGGACAGGCGGATGACGGGAAACTGCAGACCTGTTTTTGTATATGACAGGAGCAGGTTTAAGTTTTCCGTTATAAATGTGCTGTATTTAAAAAGGATCAGCCAGAACAGGTTATAGAAGATCCCGGCATTCAGCCAGAAGCTGCGTTCTTTTGCATCCCGTTTTCTTCCAATAAGCTGTCCGATGAAAAAGTTTACAGGTATTGAAAGGAGAAACAGGACAAAATAAAGAGGGGAGTGTCTGGCTCCATAAAAATAGAAGATCAGGCTTCCGGCAAAAAGGCACTGATTCCGCCATTTCTCCGGACATATGAAATAAAGAATCAGAAATAAAGGAAGAAAACGAAATAAAAAGTCAAAGCTGGAAAATATCATTAGTAGTCCATCCTGTCTAAATCATATTTAAGTTTAGGATGCAAATGGCTTCTGCACCTCATATAATATAAATTAGACGAACGGAAGCATATAAAAGTTTCATAGAAACAGAAAAAATTTAAGAAAGTGGGAACACATGAAAAAAGCCGCAGGCTTCTGCGTCAGCATTTGCCATGCGGCTTTGAGCCGGGGATGGTCACTGTCTTACAGAGAACGGATTAGTCGTCCCAGTGGTCATCATCGTCGAATCTGTCGTCATCCCAGCGGTCGTCATCATCCCAGCTGTTATCGCGGTCGTCATCCCAACGGTCATCCCGCAGATCATCCCAGTCACGGTTGTTTTCGTAATCAGCCTTGATCACTTTACCGGTATAAGCGTTTACTTCCACATCATACTCAAACTTTCCGGCAGTGAATTCCAGCTCATATACGCCGTCGTCCAGTTCGCATTCCTGTTCTGTGAACACAGCATCCGCTTCTTTAATTTTCATAGCCTTTAAAGCGGCTTCCTTTGCCTGCTCAATGCCGATTATCTTTTTGGCAGTTCTGGGGGATGCTGATGCGGTAATCGTGCTGCCGATTACAGTTACAAGTGCCATTGCTGCAACAACTGCTGCCATCATAGATTTTTTCAGGTTCATCTTTCTCATTATAGTTTCCTCCTTGATCTATCACCTGTGCTTGGATTGTTTTTTCTTTACATAGACAGAATACGGAGTGCATTTGAAAAAAACGGGGTCGAAATGAAAAAAATATAATTTTTTAAAAGTTTAATATGTCCCTGATATCAGGTCGATTTTAATCATTGCTGTCATCATCATCGTCGTCATTATCGTCATTGTCCCCATTGCCATTATTGCTGTCATCATCTGCTGCGTCATCCCAGTCGTCCTCCTGATTATCGTCTGAGCCATGATTGGTGGTATCATCCCAATCCTCATCCCGCTGTTCATCTGAATCCTCATTCCAATTATCATTCGGGTGGGCTGTCGGGACAGTTTGATGTGCCGCCGGGGCAGTCTGCACAGCGGCAGGCACTGTTTCGGAAACGGGGGGAGCAGCAGGAAATGCGGTTTCGGCTTCACGTGCCGTACCAGATTCCGGACTCTCATCAGGTTTGGGATCAGCACTTATATGGATATCCGATCCAAGGCGACCGTCAAGCTCCCAGGTGAGATCCCTTTTCATCTCATCCGCCCAGTCCTCATGAGCAGAGGAAACGCCTACATAGATCGTCCCGCCTGGAGCCAGATAGTCCATATCTATGGCCCGCTCGGCCAGATCTGCCGCAGCTTCTTCGACTTTCTTCCTTTTATAGTCATATCCCCGGATCAAGTCCTCTCCATCCCGGTTGATGCCGGATAATGAAAGCACATAATCCAGCCGGTTTACAGACAGCTCTACTTCCGGGTTGATGGACAGCCGTACTGTTCCGTAAGGGCTCATAATAAAATAGTGGCCTCCAGACAGCAGAAGGCAAAGGGCTGCGGCTGCGGGAAGAGCAGACTTTAACCAGCGGGAAAGGCGGCTGGTCCTTCGGACGGCAGGCTGTACTTCCACCGCTTCCTCAAATACTGTATCGTAAAAAGAATCAGACTGGCAGTCCGCTTCCGAAAAGGCGGCTCCGGGTTCTACGATTTCCATAATGGTATCTACCGTCTGTCCTACCTCATAATCCATATTGGCGGCCTTCAGAAAACGCCCGTCCTCATCCAGCACCACTGCATAAGCCATATGACATTCCATGATCAGATATTTCATTCTGCTGCGCCTCCTTTTTTCATCTGTGAGAGATGACCGCGTATGATTTCAAATCCGTTTGTAAAAGCAAGAAGAATGGCAATGAGATATTTCCGGTGACGTTCCAGCGTCTTTTTTTCTGCCCCTGAGCCCAGAGCCAGCTGGCTTAAGGGGAGTTTACGGCTGCGGATCATCTGTTCCAGAAGCTCCGGATGCTTTTTGGCGTAATCCAGAACCTTCATGCAGGCGTCCAGGGTGCGCTCCTGGCGGGGGCAGCTGTCTGCCACATCAGTGAGCGAAAGTCCAAAACCTGCAAGCTCTGCGGAAAATGTTTCGATTTCCGACTGAGCGGCAGCCAGATCCTGATAATCGGAAATATCATCAACTCCCGGATCGGTCTTTTCCAAAAGAGTGCAGCCGTCCTCCTCCGCAGGCTGGTCTAAGGAGAGCTGCCCACTGTGCTTTTGCTCCTTCCGGAAATAGTCGATCAGGCGGTTTCGGATTCCGGCTGCTGCAAGAGGCAGAAAAGGACCTCTGTCCGGATTATAAACCGTCATTGTTTCATAAAAAGCAAACATGGCCACAGACAGCTCATCATCCCGTCCCTCAACCGGAGGACGGTGGATAAAGCGTGCGGTTTCTGCTTTGATAAATGGCATATAGGATCGGATCAGCTGATCCGCTGCCTCAGGATCCTGCCTGGAGCGCATGACCTGCTGAACGATTTTATGTTCCTCGAATTTCATAGTAATCCTCCCAAAGATAGAATACGCAGACAAAGAAATGAAAAACGGGGCAGGGGCTGCGTATATTTGATTATCCATGAAAATACCAGATGATGCAATAAAAATTGCGTAAATGTTTTATAGAAAAATGCAAAAGAGCACCCTCAAAAAATACTTGACAGATTTACGCCTTATGCTATAATGAAAAAGTGTGTTCAAAACACTTATGTTTTGGTGCACAAAAGCTGAAAGACACAGCAACCAACAGTCAATATCACAGGAGGTGAAAAGGATGCCAACATTTAACCAGTTAGTTAGAAAGGGAAGACAGAGCAGCGCAAAGAAGTCTACTGCACCAGCTCTGCAGAAGGGTTACAACTCTTTACAGAAGAAGGCAACAGACGTATCTGCACCACAGAAGCGCGGCGTATGTACCGCTGTTAAGACTGCTACCCCTAAGAAGCCTAACTCTGCACTTAGAAAGATCGCCAGAGTACGTCTTTCCAATGGTATCGAAGTAACAAGCTACATCCCAGGAGAGGGACACAACCTTCAGGAGCACAGCGTTGTTCTGATCCGTGGAGGAAGAGTTAAGGACCTGCCAGGTACCAGATACCACATCGTTAGAGGTACACTGGATACAGCAGGCGTAGCAAACAGAAAGCAGGCTCGTTCCAAGTACGGCGCTAAGAGACCGAAAGACAAGAAGTAATTTCAAAGCAGTTTGGAACAAACCAGATTAGTACCACTAACAGCAGTAAAGTGACGGCGGAAGATATTTCCGCATTTGTTAGTGCCGGATCCGTGATATTGTACCTGTGGTTGCAGGAAATATATAGACCGAGCACGAACACATTTTATGGAAACATGTGAGTACCGTTGAGTTAATGGAAACTGCCTGTATCATTTCAGATAAAAGGCAGCATATTAAGGAGGGAAGTAACGTGCCACGTAAAGGACATACTCAGAAAAGAGACGTTCTGGCAGACCCGATCTACAACAATAAGGTTGTGACAAAGCTGATCAACAATATCATGTTAGACGGCAAGAAGGGTGTTGCACAGAAAATCGTATACGGCGCATTCAATCGTGTGGCTGAAAGCACCGGTAAGGATGCAATCGAAGTATTTGAAGAAGCAATGAACAACATTATGCCTGTACTTGAGGTTAAGGCAAAGCGTATCGGCGGCGCTACCTATCAGGTGCCCATCGAGGTTAAGCCTGAGAGAAGACAGGCTCTGGCTCTGCGCTGGATCACTCTGTACTCCCGTAAGAGAGGCGAGAAGACTCAGGAAGAGAGACTGGCAAATGAGATTATGGACGCAGCCAACAACACCGGCGCATCTGTAAAGAAGAAAGAGGATATGCACAAGATGGCAGAGGCAAACAAGGCGTTTGCTCACTACCGTTTCTAATTGCAGACCGGCTTTTTTCGTTAAATTAAGGAGGAAAATCCCTTGGCTGGAAGAGAATATCCGTTGGAAAGAACCAGAAATATCGGAATCATGGCTCATATCGATGCTGGTAAGACTACCACAACCGAGCGTATTCTGTATTACACTGGTGTAAATTATAAGATCGGTGATACTCACGAAGGTACTGCTACCATGGACTGGATGGCTCAGGAGCAGGAAAGAGGTATTACCATTACTTCCGCTGCTACAACCTGCCACTGGACTCTGCAGGAAAACTGCAAGCCGAAGCCAGGCGCATTAGAGCACCGTATCAACATCATCGATACACCTGGACACGTAGACTTCACTGTTGAGGTTGAGCGTTCCCTGCGTGTATTGGATGGCGCTGTAGGTGTGTTCTGTGCAAAGGGCGGCGTTGAGCCACAGTCTGAGAACGTATGGCGTCAGGCTGACACTTACAATGTACCCCGTATGGCATTCATCAACAAGATGGATATCCTGGGTGCAAACTTCTACGGCGCTGTAGAGCAGATCAAGACCCGTCTGGGCAAGAACGCTATCTGCATTCAGCTGCCAATCGGCAAGGAAGAGGATTTCAAGGGAATCGTCGATCTGTTTGAGATGAAGGCCTACATCTATAATGATGATAAGGGCGATGACATTTCTATCGTTGACATTCCTGAAGATATGCAGGACGATGCAGAGTTATATCGTACCGAGCTAGTAGAGAAAATCTGCGAGCTGGACGATGACCTGATGATGATGTATCTTGAGGGCGAGGAGCCTTCCAATGATGAGCTGAAGAAGGTATTAAGAAAGGCTACCTGCGAGTGTACAGCAGTTCCTGTATGCTGCGGTACCGCTTACAGAAACAAGGGCGTTCAGAAGCTTCTGGATGCTATTATCGAATTCATGCCATCTCCATTAGACATCCCTGCGATCAAGGGTGTTGACCTGGACGGAAATGAGATTGTTCGTCATTCTTCTGATGAAGAGCCGTTCGCAGCGCTTGCATTCAAGATTATGACTGACCCATTCGTGGGCAAGCTTGCATTCTTCCGTGTATATTCCGGTACTCTGAACTCCGGTTCTTACGTACTGAATGCTACAAAGGGCAAGAAGGAGCGTGTAGGACGTATCCTTCAGATGCATGCTAATAAGAGAAATGAACTTGATAAGGTTTACTCCGGCGATATCGCTGCAGCAGTAGGCTTTAAGACAACCGGTACAGGCGATACCATCTGTGATGAGAAGAACCCTGTTATCCTGGAGTCTATGGAGTTCCCAGAGCCGGTTATCGATATCGCGATCGAGCCAAAGACAAAGGCAAGCCAGGACAAGATGGGCGACGCTTTAGTCAAGCTGGCAGAAGAAGATCCTACTTTCAAGGTTCGTACAGACGAAGAGACCGGCCAGACCATTATCTCCGGTATGGGCGAGCTTCATCTGGATATTATCGTAGACCGTCTGCTGCGTGAGTTCAACGTAGAGGCTAACGTAGGCGCTCCTCAGGTTGCTTACAAGGAGACCTTTACCAAGGCCGTTGACGTTGACAGCAAGTATGCAAAGCAGTCTGGTGGTCGTGGACAGTACGGTCACTGTAAGGTTCACTTCACACCAATGGAAGCAAACGCAGAAGAGACCTTCAAGTTTACTTCATCCGTTGTTGGCGGTGCTATTCCTAAGGAGTACATCCCGGCAGTCGGCGCAGGTATTGAGGAAGCAGCTAAGACTGGTGTTCTGGGCGGATTCCCTGTACTGGGCGTTTGGGCAGATGTATACGACGGTTCTTACCATGAGGTTGACTCTTCTGAAATGGCATTCCACATCGCAGGTTCCATGGCATTCAAGGATGCTATGCAGAAGGGTAATCCAATCCTGCTTGAGCCGATCATGAAGGTAGAGGTTACCATGCCTGAGGAGTACATGGGTGATGTTATCGGTGATATCAATTCACGCCGTGGACGTATCGAGGGTATGGAGGACATTGGCGGCGGTAAGATGGTTAAGGCTTACGTTCCGCTGTCTGAGATGTTCGGCTACTCTACAGACCTTCGTTCCAGAACACAGGGACGCGGCAACTACTCCATGTTCTTCGAGAAGTATGAGCCAGTTCCAAAGAACGTTCAGGAGAAGGTTCTTGCTGACCACAAAAAGTAAAAAAGGCTTGTAAATCAAAGTAAAATAGAATATAATGATTGATAGCCTGACTAACTATATCAGCCCTAAAAGGGGCGCAAATTAAGGAGGACGTTATAAAATGGCTAAAGCTAAGTTTGACAGAACTAAACCACATTGTAACATCGGTACCATTGGACACGTTGACCACGGCAAAACTACTCTGACCGCAGCTATCACAAAGGTTCTTTCAGAGAGAGTTGCAGGCAACGCAAAGGTAGATTTCGAGAACATCGATAAGGCTCCAGAGGAGAGAGAGCGTGGTATCACCATCTCTACTTCTCACGTTGAGTATCAGACAGAGAAGAGACACTATGCACACGTTGACTGCCCAGGACATGCTGACTACGTTAAGAACATGATCACTGGTGCTGCTCAGATGGACGGCGCTATCCTGGTTGTAGCTGCAACTGATGGTGTTATGGCTCAGACAAGAGAGCACATCCTTCTGTCCCGTCAGGTAGGCGTTCCTTATATCGTAGTATTCATGAACAAGTGCGATATGGTAGACGACGCTGAGCTGCTTGAGCTGGTTGACATGGAGATCCGTGAGCTGTTAAATGAGTACGAGTTCCCAGGTGATGATACACCTATCATCCAGGGTTCTGCTCTGAAGGCTCTTGAGGATCCAATGGGCCCATGGGGCGACAAGGTTATGGAGCTGATGGACGCTGTTGACAGCTACATTCCAGATCCTGTACGTGAGACAGAGAAGCCATTCCTTATGCCTGTAGAGGACGTATTCACCATTACTGGCCGTGGTACTGTTGCTACTGGTAGAGTAGAGCGTGGTACTCTGAACCTGAACGACGAAGTTGAGATCATCGGTATCCATGAGGACGTTCGTAAGACCGTTGTAACTGGTATCGAGATGTTCCGTAAGCTTCTTGACAGCGCTGAGGCTGGTGATAACATCGGTGCTCTGCTGCGTGGTGTTCAGAGAACAGAGATCGAGCGTGGACAGTGTCTGTGCAAGCCAGGTTCTGTAAAGTGCCACAACAAGTTTACCGCTCAGGTTTACGTTCTGACCAAGGACGAGGGTGGCCGTCATACACCTTTCTTCAACAACTACCGTCCACAGTTCTACTTCAGAACAACTGACGTTACCGGCGTTTGCGAGCTGCCAGCAGGTACAGAGATGTGTATGCCTGGTGATAACGTAGAGATGTCCGTAGAGCTGATTCATCCAGTAGCTATGGAGCAGGGTCTGCGTTTCGCTATCCGTGAGGGTGGACGTACAGTAGGTTCCGGTAGAGTTGTATCTATCGTAGAGTAATTAAATCGTTACAGGCCATCAGGCCGTACGAACGTGATAAATGATATATCTGAATGGATATTGTGCCCAAACGAGTTGGCCCCCGGAGTTTCCGGGGGCTTTTTATAATACAGAAAGGGAAATGCAGCTTATGTATGAACGTATGGTAGCAGTAACCAATCACAGGCTCTGCAGAGTGCCGGAGGGGGCGGATCAGACAGAAGATGGCTGTTTTGAACCGGGAACGGGACTCTGGGAGAGCTATCTGGATCAGATTCGGAAGATTGTAAGTGTCAAACCCAGAGCAGTAGTGCTCAGGGAAAAGGACTTAAGCCCTGAGATTTACAGGAAGCTGGCAGAGGAAGTGGATCAGATCTGCCGGGAACAGGATCGGATGCTGATTTTGAACACAGCTCCTGCAGCAGCCGCACAGCTGGGCATGAGGAAGCTTCATCTTCCGATGAGTATATTGAGAAGGGAAGGGAGACCGCTGGATGCAGAGTGTGTGGGAACATCCATTCACTCGTTGGAAGAGGTAAAAGAGGCTGTCCGGCTGGGCGCAGATTATCTGTTTGCAGGCAATATCTATGAGACAGATTGTAAGAAAGGGCTTCCGGGGAGAGGACTGGACTTCTTAAGCCAGGTTTGTATGGAAAGCAGTGTTCCTGTTTATGCCATTGGCGGAGTAAATGAAGAACGCCTGCCGGAGATCCTGAGTACAGGAGCGGCAGGCGGATGTATGATGTCCGGTTTTATGAAGCTGTAGAAGAAAGATCAACAGAATGCAGACGGATTTCGGATTTCAGCGTTTCATCTGTCATCAGGGAAAGCTGATCCAACAGGCTTATGTGATATGTTCCAAGTCCCTTTGAAGCATCGGCCCGTTCTCCGGCAATTCCCAGGACAGCAGCTCCGCAGACCGCTGCCTCAAGGGGGGATACTACTGCCATAAAGGTTCCCATAATGCAGGTAAGCATACAGCCGGTTCCCGTGATGCGGGCCATGGATGGAGAACCGTTTTCAAGAAAATAGGCTTTATCATCCTGAGGAGATACAATAATATCCACCTCACCGCTGGCAGCTACGACGGCCTGTGTGCGGTCTGAAATCTCTTTCATCAGCCGGGCCAGACGAAACTGTGCCATTGGGTCATCCTTAGTGACAGCGTCTTCCCGGCTTACGTCGATCCCCTGGTTGTGGAAGCCTGCGCCGGCAATGGCGCGTATCTCGGAAACATTTCCCTTGATCACAGCGGGACGGCATTCTTCCAGAAACCGTCTGGCAAGCTTCATACGGAAATCACTGCAGGTGATGCCTACCAGATCTATGACAGCCGGACGCACATTTCCTGCCAGAAAAATGGATTCGGCCCTGGCATCGGTGATATTTCCCAGGCTGACAGTAAGGGAACGGGCTATTTGGGCAATCGAGGCTGCTTCTTTGGGATGCTCCGCCATGATAGGACGTGCGCCCAGAGCCAGAACTGCATTTGCACAGTCATTGACTACAATGGGGTGGGTGATGCAGTGGATTAAAGGTGCTTCTTTATGCAAGAGGGAGATAGGATTCATGATGAGATCCTCCTTTGATGTAAGTATGGAAATGGGAAAATGCGCGTTTCAGGCTGCTTTGGGCCGTTTGATGCTCCAGTATATCAGGGCGGCTGCCAGAAAGCCGACCAGAACTATATAGCGGAGACTGTTTATCACAGAACCGCCCTGAGGTACAAGCTGATGGACAGCTACCGTCACAGCCAGATAGCCGATAAAGCCTGAAAATGCGATTCCCAGCGCATCATTTACCACGTCCTCTCCGGAATCATACGTCCGGGAACCCAGAGTTTCCTGGAACATGGATAAGAGTCTGGCTTTCTGCAGATGCTTTAAAAACAGAAATGCAATGGTTCCTCCAATGAGCGTGCCTGCAATGAAGGAAGGCACATAAAAGAACCAGGTAAGGCCGGTTTTTCCCCAGACAAAGGTCATGACAGGATAGGAGAGTATGGCTCCGATGATGCCTGTGCCGATGACCTCCCCTGCAAAGGCCCATACCAGCCTGCCACGGGACATTCGGTAGAGCATACCGGATAAAAAGGCTCCGAATATAGCTCCTGTGAGTGCTAAAGGCGGGATCCCCATACAGGTCATGCGGATGATGCCAATGGCAAGGGCGCACACAAAGGCATACCAGGGGCCAAGCATGACCGCACAGGTGACATTGATAAAATGTGCCATGGGACACATTCCCTCTACCCGGAGAATGGGGGAAATGACCACTCCCAGGGCTGTCATCATGGCAAGAAAGACCAGTTTTGCAGCGTGTTTGTTTTTGTTCATAGATTCCTTCCTCTTTTCTGCTGCGGGAAATGCCGGCAGGGAGCATTTCAGGGTACAAAAAAACGCACCTGCGTGCGTCAAGTCTATGTTCCCGGAATACAGGCATAGCGACGGCAACTTCCAGACAGCTGTAATAGGGCGCAGAATATGCGCTCTGCGGTCGATGCTCGATTGCATCCTCTCAATCCGAAACACGGACTCCCATCGCTATCCTTTTGTACGCAGCATCAGGGCGCTCCCCCTCACACCGGCTCAGCATCCGAAAAAGGAAACAGATACAAAAGTTCTAAATGTATTATAAACGCAGGAAGGAGATTGTCAAGTGCAAGTTTCTTGACAGCTCCCATGAAAAATGATACCCTCGGTGATAGGAAATAAAATAAGGGAGAATCTTGTAATGGAACAGAAGAATGACAGACAAAAATGGCTTCGTATGACCGCACGGGTGGGAGCCATTTTATTTGGAAATGCGATTTATGCCATGGCCGTAGTGTTGTTTATCATGCCGAATGGGCTTGTAACCGGAGGTACTACGGGCATGGGCCTGTTTTTTAACCGGCTCTGGGGAATCCCTGTGAGCCTTTTTGTAAGTATTTTTAATATTGCGGTCTTTGGTCTGGGGCTGTGGCAGTTAGGAAAGGAATTTGCCCTTACCACGGCCTTAAGCACCGTGTTTTATCCCGCTGCCCTGGCAGTAATGGAGCGCACGGGAATACATGGCTTTTACATGGAAGAACGGCTGGTAGCCGTAATTTATGCCGGTATTCTCATTGGAGCGGGAATCGGGATCGTCATAAAGGCAGGCGCTTCTACCGGAGGTGTGGACATCCCCTGTCTGATCCTGCGCAAGAAGTGCGGCATCAATGTATCCCTGTCTCTTTATGTACTGGACTGCGTGATCCTGGCAATGCAGCTCATTACTTCATCCGCAGAGGCAGTGCTTTACGGCATTCTTCTGATCGTGACTTATACCCTGGTGCTGGATAAGGTTCTCATGGCCGGCATGACAAAGATGCAGGTGAAGATAGTAAGCCGACGCCATGAACAGATTAATGCCCTGATCAGCCAGCGGCTGGACTGCGGAACCAGCCTTCTCCACATGGAAACCGGTTACCTTCACCGGGAACAGGATATGGTGCTGGCTGTGATTTCCAAGCGGGATCTGCCAAGGCTGAACCAGCTGGTGCTGGATGAGGATCCGGAAGCGTTTATGATCATCAATCAGATCAATGAGGTTCAGGGGCGGGGATTTACTTTAAAGAAGGTATACAAGTAAGACTTAAGATAATGTAATAAAATCGTAATTGAATTTGTAAGATAGATTATGTATCATAGAGGTTGACATCAAAACGGGTCATCCGTAAGTACACACATCAATTCTGGAGGTAATCTCAAAATGAAGCATAAACTGTTTAAAAGAAGCAGAGGCATGGCTCTGGCAGCCGCGCTGTTTTTTGGAGTGACAGCAGTAAGCCTGGGTGCTTTTTCCAGGTCTGTATCCGCGGAGGAAACACAGGCTTCAGGTGAAGCTGCACAGGAGGCAGCAAAAGAGGATATTGCGCTCACAGGCCAGATCCGTTCCTGTAAGGTGACGGCAGACAAGCAGAATGTGGAAATCGCCTTTTCCACCAGCGGCGATACAGCCGGCACCGATGGAAAGGTCTATATATTTGAACAGCAGACCTATGAGAACAGTCTGGATGGAAGAACCGATTATATTGCTTCGGCAGACGCCCTTATATCATCCTCTGCTCAGGTGCCGTTAAATTTCGGAAGCACAGCAGACCGCCTGTACAGCAAATTTGTACTAGCTGCTTATGACGGCACAGAGTATAAAGCCATCAGCGAGCCTCATTACATTACCAATCCTGAGGCAGTGGCCAAAAATACGGAAGCATTCAAGGATCCTCTGACTAAAAAGGGACTGAACATCGAAATTGATATGCTGGAGGATGCCTTTGACCTGGGCGTAAAGCATGTAACCACCAATATTGCGTTTTCACAGATCATGGGTACAGGCATTGAATATGAATATGACGGCAAGATCTATCATTTTAACAAGGCCATCATGGATGATTATGACAGGACCATCAGCGCTCTTTCCAATAAGGGAATGACCGTCACGGTGATCATTTTAAATGACTGGAACCCCAACCGTTCGGATCTGATCTATCCGGGTACGAAGAAGTCTTCCAATGCCTTTTATTATATGTTCAACGGGGCAAACGAAGCCGGTTTTGAGCAGACCAGAGCCATTGCGGCCTTTTTGGCTGACCACTACAGCGGAAAAGATTCCAACCATGGAAAGGTTTCCAACTGGATCATTGGAAATGAGATCAATAATCAGCAGTGGAACTATATGGGCTCTATGGATCTTACAAATTATGTAAAAGTATACCAGCAGGCGTTCCGTATTTTCTACACGGCCATCAAGAGTACCAATGCCAATGACCGGGTGTATTTCTCACTGGATTACAACTGGATGAATGAGATTGACGGAAAGCTGAAATACGGCGGCAAGGAGATCGTAGACAGCTTCAATTCCATTGCTAATGTTCAGGGGCAGATGGACTGGGGACTGGCCTATCATCCGTATCCCTGTCCCATGATTGAGCCGGAATTCTGGGATGATCCCAAAGCTACCGGGCTCTTTACAAATGATTTTAACTCACCAGTTATAAATTTTGCCAATCTGAACGTACTTACCGATTACTTTAACCAGGAGGCACTGAAGGCTCCTTCGGGAAATGTGCGTCATATTATTCTGACCGAGCAGGGCTTTACCTCCTATAGTCCCACCAGAGGCGATATTCCTGAGATCCAGGCAGCTGCCTATGCGTACTCCTACTACCTTGTAGACAGTAATCCATATATTGACGCATATACGGTAAGCCGCCAGGTGGATGCTCCCAGCGAGGCAAAGCAGGGACTGAAGTTCGGCCTGTGGGAGTGCGATATGAATCAGCCGGATAAGATCGTAGCAACGAAACGCAAGAAGATCTGGCAGGTATTCCGGGATATTGACAAGAAAAATTCGACTCTGGAAACCTCAGAGTTTGCCAAGTCTATTATCGGAATTGAAAAGTGGTCTGATGTGATTCCAAACTTCAAGTGGAAGAATCTGGAAAAATAAAATCAAACGATATCTGCCGCAGGCTGCGATATCAGAGAGAACAGGAGGAAATCTATGTACCGTATTTCTAATTTCACCGACAATGATGATGTAAAAGTCCTTGCAAAGCTGGGAGCCTTTGAGGTAATCGAATATCAGCGCGACTTAAGCGTGACTCCCGGATCGGCAGTAACCGCTTATTACTGCGCGCAGATGAATGTGAGAAAGCGCCAGCTGGTATGCAGTCTGGATCAGTCTAATGTGACCATTCAGGCAGGCGCCATGCAGTGGATGTTAGGAGATGTAAAGGCAACCACCGGCATTAAGGGCGTGGGAGATTTCCTCGGCAAAGCGGTCCGGGGCAAGGCAACCGGAGAATCCGCCATAAAGCCGGAGTATACGGGAAGCGGCGTTTTGGTGCTGGAACCTACCTATAAGTATCTGATCCTGATGGATGCAGCCCAGTGGGGCGGCGGAGTGGTGCTGGATGACGGTCTGTTTTTAGCCTGTGAATCTACCCTGCAGCACAAAGCGGTGATGCGTTCCAATTTCTCTTCTGCAGTGGCCGGAGGAGAGGGACTGTTTAACCTGAGCCTGAATGGGAACGGAGTGTTCTGTATCGAATCTGAATGCCCGAAAGAGGAGTTGATCGAGATTGAGCTTCAGAACGATGTGCTCAAGGTGGACGGCAATTATGCCATTGCCTGGAGCAAGAGCCTGGACTTTACGGTAGAGCGCTCCGGAAAGAGTCTGATCGGCTCCGCAGCTTCGGGCGAAGGCCTGGTAAATGTATACCGCGGCACAGGAAAGGTGCTGATGATGCCAACGGCAAAGATGCCGAATATCTGATGGAACACGTTTGAAATGGAAACAGGATTGTCTGTGAGATGCCATTCTCAGGGCAGTCCTGTTTTTAAAATGAGTAATAAAAAAATATTTCAACACATTTATAATTGAAAAAAATATTTCTTTATGATATAGTTATAAAAGAAATATTTCATGGCATCGACCTTTTGGGCAAAATGGGGAATGTCTGTAAGGGTGGTTGCAGAACAGGAGGAGATACATGAACAAGCAGGAACTATTTGAGCAGATCAAGGGGCAGATGATCATCTCATGCCAGGCTATTCCGGGAGAACCTCTGTATGTGGAGGAAAAATCTGTGATGTACCTGATGGCGAGAGCGGCAAAGATGGCGGGGACTCCGGCGATCCGCACCAGCAGCATCCGGGACGTAGCTGCGATCAAGGAGGAGACAGGACTTCCGGTTATCGGACTGGTAAAGATCCAGTATCCCGGCTTTGAAAGCTACATTACTCCTACCATGAAGGAGGTCGATGAGCTTGTCGCTGTTGGAAGCGATGTGATCGCGTTAGACTGTACGCTGCGCGCACGGGGAGACGGAAAGACCGTAAATGAGTTTATAAAAGAGGTGCGCCAGAAATATCCGGATGCCATTCTTATGGCAGATATATCAAACTATGAGGAGGGAATCAATGCCTGGAAGCTGGGAATGGATATTGTGGGAACTACCATGAGCGGCTATACGGCAGATTCTCCTCATATGGACGGCCCGGATTATGAGCTGGTAAGCCGTTTGTCAAAGACTGTGGACGTTCCGGTTATCGGAGAGGGGAAAATCCATTACCCAGATCAGGCGGTAAAAATGCTGGATGCGGGAGCGTTTGCCATTGTGGTAGGCGGAGCGATCACAAGACCGTTAGAGATTGCAAACCGTTTTATGGATGCAGTGAAGAACCGATAGGAGGAGCACGATGGGGACAGCAGCACTGGATATCGGAGGAACCGCCATTAAGTCAGGGATATGGACGGGAATAAAGGACGAAATAAAAGAAGTAAGGGAGACTCCGACCAATGCCCGGCTTGGAGGTGCCCATGTAGTGGAACAGGCTGTAAAGATTCTGGAAAGCTATCATGGTTTTGATGCCATTGGGATCAGCACCGCCGGACAGGTAGATTCCCAAAGAGGAATGATACGCTATGCCAATGAAAACATTCCCGGTTATACGGGAATGGAGATCGGCCGCATGTTGAGAGAGCGTTTTCATGTGCCTGTAGCCGTAGAAAATGATGTAAATGCAGCCGCACTGGGTGAAGGAATCTTCGGCGCAGGAAGGGGAGAGAGGGATTTTCTCTGTCTGACCTACGGCACCGGTGTGGGCGGAGCGATTGTGATGGATCAGAAGGTGTACCATGGCTGCGCCTTTTCTGCAGGAGAATTTGGCGGTCTTCTGATTCATCCTGAGGATCGGAAAGAGGGAGAGTTTTTCAGCGGCTGCTATGAGAAATACGCTTCAGCCACAGCACTTGCAGCCAGAGCCATGGTCATTGATCCAGCGCTTACAGACGGGAGGAAGATATTTGCGGCTATCGACCAGCCGGGGGTGCAGGCGGCTGTGGATGAGTGGATCGATGAGATTGTAAACGGACTGCAGACGCTGATCCATATTTTTAATCCGTCCTGTGTGATCTTAGGCGGCGGCGTCATGGCCCAGCCTTATGTAACAGAGCAGGTAAGAGTGCGTACTATGGAGCGCATTATGCCAAGCTTCAGGGATGTGAATATTCTTCCTGCCGAGTTGGGAAACAGAGCCGGTCTTTTGGGAGCTGCCTGGCTGGGGAGAGAGGAAAAAAGAAAAGAAAACGGAAAGTTACAATAAATGAAAAATCAGATAAAAGCCTGAAAAAGTATGGACAAGGCAAAAGAAACTGGATAAAATGGAAGAAATTATACAGATTGAGAGGAATGGATCGTATGCAGGGAGATTTTATAACGAGTATCAAATCCGCATATAATCAGTTTACCAAGGCAGAAAAGAAAGTGGCAGATTATATTCTGGCAAATCCAAGGGACGTTCTGTTTATGTCCATTACAGATCTGGCGGAGGCCTGTGAGGTGGGAGACACCAGTGTGTTCCGATTCTGCAAGACTATGGATTTAAAGGGATACCAGGAATTTAAGATGATGCTGTCCTTAAGCATCAGTAAGGGACAGGAGCAGGTAGACCAGTTTACAGGGAACAATATTTCTATGGAGGATTCCTTTGGGGAACTGGCCAGAAAGGTATTAAATACCAATATCAATGCCCTGAATGAAACTTTTTCCATGATAAAGGAGGAGGATATTGACCGGGCCATCACACTGATCCACCGGGCCAGAAGAGTGTTTTTCTTTGGCGTAGGAGCCAGTATGCTTACCGCCATGAAGGCAATGAATAAGTTTATGCGTATTGAAAACAAGGTATTTTGTATACAGGACAGCCATATGCAGGCCATGGCTGCGGCTACTATGGATGAGCGGGATACAGCGGTTATTTTTTCCTATTCCGGAGCAACCAAGGATACCATCCATGTGGCAGAGGTAGCGAAGCGGTCCGGCGCCAAGATTATTTGTATTACCCGTTTTGTGAAATCACCTCTGAGCGCCTATTCGGATGTCACCCTTTTATCCGGAGCCAATGAGGGGCCTCTTCAGGGCGGGTCTACCTCGGCAGAGATCAGCCAGCTGTTTCTGGTGGACCTGATCTATACGGAATATTACCGCCGTTACTTTGAACAGTGCAGTGTGAACAATGAAAAGACATCAGGGTCGGTATTGGAAAAGCTCTGCTAGTAAATGAACAAAAACGCAGCAACCTATCTGCCTTTCGCACAATATTTGTGGAGACAGGTACGTTACTGCGTTTTAATGTTTATGGAATCAGACAGGGAATCTGTTTTGCCAAAGCTTCTGCCAGTTCCCGATGCCCCTGAGCAGTGAGATGCATGAAATCGATGTGATTGTTTTCCGTCACAACCGTGTTGGCATCAAAATAGCGGCACCCTGTAAGAAGGGCAATTTTTTCATATTCTGAACCCAGTCCGGCAGATTTTTCTGCACAGCCCCGCCCCATTGTATTTCCTACACTGGAACCGGCGTATTCAGGATCGATATTTTTGGGTGTTACGATCAGAATATTGGGGCCGTTTCTCCAACAGTCAGAAATGGACCGGGCCTTTTCGATCAGACGTTTTAATCCAAGTGCGATACATGCAGAGGATGCGCCAAAGCGTTCCTTGGTATCATTGGTGCCAAGCATGATGACCAACAGATCTACAGGCTCGTGGCTCATCAGGCAGGAATAGATGGAATCAAGGCCGTTAAGCCCTTCATAGAGAGGATCGGGAAAACAGCAGGTTCTTCCGGACAGGCCTTCCTCCAGAACCAGATATTCCGTTCCTAAAAGCTCCTGCAAAAGACAAGTCCACCGTTCCTTTTCAGAGAAGCGTCCGCCGGTTTCTGCGCAGTATCCGTGGGTATTGGAGTCTCCAAAGCACACAATATGTTTTTTCATAAAGCATTTCCTCCTTTTCTTACGCCTATCATACCATTGGAACGGTTTAAACACAATGACCAAAGAAAAAATTTTTACCATTATATTTTTGTTGAAAAAAATAATTAAAGTGTTATACTGGAGATATCCGGTAGGAAAGAAAGGTGGAGCATTATGAGAGATATTACAAAGTATCAGGGGATTATTCCGGCATTTTATGCCTGCTACGAGGAGGATGGAAGCATCAGCACAGAGCGGACCAAAGCCCTGGCAGAGCATCTGTTGAAAAAAGGAGTAAAGGGCGTCTATGTGGGCGGTTCCTCCGGCGAATGTATTTACCAGAGCAAGGAGGAACGCAAGGCAGTTCTGGAAGCTGTGATGGAAACCGTAAAGGGAAAGATGACCGTTATCGCCCATGTGGCCTGCAACAATACGGAGGACAGCTGTGAGCTGGCAGCTCATGCAGAGAGCCTGGGCGTGGATGCGGTAGCGTCTATTCCGCCCATTTATTTCCATTTACCGGAGCATGCCATTGCTCAGTATTGGAATGACATTTCTGCCGCAGCTCCCAATACGGATTTTGTGATTTACAACATTCCGCAGCTGGCAGGCGTAGCTCTTACCATGCCTCTGTTCAGAGAAATGTGCAAAAATCCAAGAGTGGCTGCTGTGAAAAACAGTTCCATGCCCGTACAGGATATCCAGATGTTTAAGATGGAGGGCGGAAAGGATTTCGTTGTATTTAACGGACCGGATGAGCAGCTGGTATCCGGCCTGGCCATGGGAGCCGACGGAGGCATTGGCGGTACTTACGGGGTAATGCCTGAGCTGTATTTAAAAATATTTGAGCTGTGCAGGAAAGGAAAGTATGAGGCGGCGAGAAAGATCCAGTATGATGCGGATGCCATTATTTATGCCATGTGCGCCTGCCATGGAAATCTTTATGCAGTGATGAAGGAGATTTTAAAGCTTCGTGAGGGACTTGATCTGGGAAGCGTGAGAAAACCCATGCCCGGTTTGATCCCTGAGGATATGGAGCAGGTAAAGAAGTGCGCTGCCATGATCGATGCTGCCATAGCCGCGCTGCAGGAGATTTAAAATGACGTTTCCAAAGGATGGCGGCATCAGTATTTGTATAAAATAGAACAGTACATCAGACAGGAGCTTCGTTAGATGCATAAAAATGCAAAAACGAAGCTCCTTAATTTATTTATTTTGCTGAAAAAAAAACGGAATAAAAAAAGAAAAGAAATTTTTTTCGGGCAAATTGACAAAAAGAAAATATTATGCTATGATGTGTTTAACAATAAAAAATGTTTCCGCCGGGGGTAAGAGACGGAACGGGGAGAAACGAGAAGGAGGAACTTTCGTATGAAGAAAATAGTATCTTTGGGACTGGCGGCAGCTATGGCGGCATCCGTACTTACAGGCTGCGGCGGGGGAAGTGCGCAGACAGCAGATACAAAGGCAGATGCTAAGACCGAGGAAGCAAAGGGAAGCGAAGCTGCTTCTGATAAGGCAGAGGGAACTGCCACGGCAGAAGGCATGACAGAGATCACATGGTGGGCATTCCCGACCTTTACACAGGACGGTGACAATCCGGCAGGAACCTATGAGCAGGAGATCATCGATGCATTTGAGGCAAAGAACCCGGATATCAAGGTGAAGCTGGAGACCATCGATTTTACATCAGGACCGGAGAAGATCACGGCAGCCATCGAGGCAGGCACTGTATGCGATGTGCTCTTTGATGCTCCCGGACGTATCATTTCCTACGCACAGAACGGCAAGCTGGTAGCTTTGGACGATATGTTCACAGAGGAATTTGTAAAGGACGTAGACAATGAGGCTCTGATCAACTCCTGCAAGTCCGGCGACAGCTATTATATGTATCCCATCAGCAGCGCAGCATTCTGTATGGCAGTGAGCAAGAATGCATTAGAGGAAGCAGGCGCTATGGACTGCATCAACCTGGAAGGCGACCGCACCTGGACCACAGAGCAGTTTGAGGAAATGATGAAAAAGCTTTCTGAAGCAGGCTTTATGGGCGGCACCGTATACTGCTCCGGACAGGGAGGCGACCAGGGTATCCGCGCATTCGTTACAAACCTGTATGACAGTTCTGTAACAGATCCTGAGATTACTACATACACCCTCAATGACGAAGGCGGCGTAAAGGCCATGACAAAGATCAAAGAGTGGGTAGACAACGGATATATGTTAAACGGCTCCGCATATAACGGCGGTGAGGACGTAGATCAGTTTGTAGCAGGAAATACCGCATTTACAACCCTCTGGTCTCCAGGACTTGCAAGCCAGAGAGCAGAGACATTAAAGGAGAACGGAATCGAGGCAATCGCACTTCCATTCCCATCTGAGGACGGAACACCTGCATTAGAGTATCTTGTAAACGGCTTCTGTGTATTTGACAACGGCGACGAGGCAAGAGCAGAGGCATCCAAGAAGTTTATTGATTTCATCTGCAATGATGAAGAGTGGGGACCAAAGAACGTAGTAAAGACCAGCGTATTCCCGGTTCGCCAGTCCATGGGCGATCTGTATGAAGGAAATGAGGATATGTCCTTCTACGCTTCTCTTACAAAATACTATTCTCCATACTACAACACCATTCCGGGCTTTGCAGAGATGAGAACCTACTGGTTCCCGATGCTCCAGGCAGTGATCAACGGCGATTCCGAGCCAAAGGCTGCTCTGGACGACTTTGTAGCAAAGGCAAACCAGTCTATCGTAAACGCACAATAAGACAGGTATTCTCCCCATATTACAGCCTGTAGTATGGGGAGTCATTTTTAGAAGGAGAGAACTGCCATGAAGTCAAGGAAAATCAATAAGATCAGAATGAGGGAAACGCTGGTTTCCTATGCATTCCTGCTGCCGGCCATGCTGTTTTTTGTGCTGTTTGTGCTGGTTCCCATGGGAATGGGCGTAGTTACCAGTTTTTTCCGTTATAATATGAAGGGAATGACCTTTACAGGACTGTCTAATTACATGACTATGTTTGCAGATCCTGTATGGCAGAAATCCCTGGTGAACACCCTGCTTCTGGTAGTAGGCTCCGTTCCCATTACTGTACTGTTTGCGCTTTTTGTAGCAGCCATGACTTACGAGAAGAATCCATTTACAAGATCCTTCTTCCGATGTGTGTTCTTCCTGCCTGTGGTTACGGGTACTGTAGCGGTAACAGTTGTCTGGAAATGGATCTACGACCCTTTAAACGGTATTTTAAACTGGATCTTAAAATCACTGGATCTGATTGAAAAGAACATTATGTGGACGGGAGATAAAAGATATGCTCTCTGGGCCATTCTGATTATACTGATCACTACCAGCGTAGGACAGCCCATTATTCTCTATATCGCTTCTCTGGGAAATGTTCCCAAGGATTATGTAGAAGCAGCTCAGGTAGACGGCGCCAATGATTTTCAGGTATTCTGGAAGATCAAATGGCCCAGCCTTCTGCCCACCACACTGTATATCGTGGTGATCACTACCATCAACTCCTTCCAGTGCTTCTCTTTGATCCAGCTGCTTACTTCCGGCGGACCCAATTACAGAACGACTACTATCATGTACTATCTGTATGAGACAGCATTTAAGAAGTTCGAATATGGCTACGCCAATGCCATGGGCGTAATACTTGCATTGATCATTGGTTTTATCAGCTTTGTCCAGTTTAAGGCATTGGGCAGCGACGTTGAATATTAAAGGGGGATGAGAAGATGAAAAATAAAGTGAAAATTCTGGATGCCGCCTCTATGGTGCTTCTGCTCCTTCTCAGTGTGGTATTTATTTTCCCCTTCTACTGGATTTTGACGGGAGCCTTTAAATCCCAGAAGGTTACGATCAAGCTGCCTCCGGAATGGTTCCCTCTTCACCCGACCTTGGAAAACTTTGAGAAGCTGTTTCAGAACCCGGCGCTCCAGTGGCTGATCAACAGTATCTTTATCGCCGGTGTAACGCTGATCATCGTCTGTGTGGCAGCCTCTATGGCCGGTTATGTGCTGGCAAAGAAGCGCTTTTACGGCGATAAGCTGCTGTTCAGTATTTTTGTATTCGCAATGGCCCTTCCAAAGCAGGTAATCCTGGTGCCGCTGATGAAGCTGGTTTCCTTTATGGGGATCCATGATACTCCATGGGCCGTTATCCTTCCTTTGTGCGGCTGGCCCTTTGGTATCTTCCTCATGAAGCAGTTCAGTGAAAATGTTCCTACAGAGCTTTTGGAGGCTGCAAAGATCGACGGAAGCGGTGAAATCCGTACCTTTACAAGCATTGTTATGCCGATCGTAAAGCCGGGTCTGGGAGCGCTTGCGATCTTTACCTTTATTAATACATGGAATGACTATTTCATGCAGTTAGTAATGTTAAATTCCAGAACGAACCTGACGATTTCTCTGGGCGTGGCGACACTCCAGCAGGAGTTCTCCACCAACTACGGAGTCATCATGGCGGGTGCGGCTCTGGCGGCGGTTCCCATTGTTGCGGTGTTCCTGATGTTCCAGAATTACTTTACTCAGGGTATTACCATGGGAGCGGTCAAGGGGTGATGGGAGAGGGAATTGCACCCCCTACACCATCCTTCCCATGCCGGTCTTCCATGGCTCCGGTTTCCGGTCATAAGAAAGTCTAAGAGGCTGAAATTTTTCTAAAAGCAAGCTCCATATCAAAAACTCGCCGTGCTCAGACAGGTTTGATATGGAGCTTAACGAAAAATTCCAGCCTCTATGTCTTTCTAAATGGCCTCCAAAGTCGCCCTGGCAGACCGGCATGGGAAGGCTGGCACAGGGGGCGCAATCTCCGGCGGAGGTGTTCCGGGGAGGAAAACTTGAGTTTCTGTATTTTGCAGACACCAGAACACAGTGTAAAGTGCGGAAACTCAAAGAGGAAACAAGTTGACAAAAGGGTTCATATGAGTAAAATATGGTATAGGTTAGGGCGGTGGCCGTTTGGCCATGGCTCTTTATATTTACCCTGGTTTGGGGTTAAGGAAGGAAAACAGATATGAGTTTGATCGTACAGAAATTCGGCGGGACCTCTGTGGCTGACACGGAGCGGCTGCGCAATGTTGCAAGGATCATTACAGAGACATATAAGGCGGGAAATCAGGTGGTGGCAGTATTGTCTGCCCAGGGGGATACGACAGATGATCTGATTCAGAAGGCAGAGGAGATTAACCCAAAGGCTTCGGCCAGAGAGATGGATATGCTTTTGTCTACAGGAGAGCAGATTTCGGTATCGCTCTGTGCGATGGCGATTGAGGCTTTGGGATATCCGGTGATTTCTCTTACCGGCTGGCAGTCCGGCATCAGCACGAATACGGTTTCGGGAGATGCGCGTATCCGAAAGGTGGATACGGAGCGCATTGAGGCGGAGCTGAATCAGAAGAAAATAGTGATTGTTACAGGATTTCAGGGAATCGACCGGAACCAGAATATTACCACTTTGGGACGGGGCGGTTCGGATACCTCTGCGGTAGCTCTGGCTGCGGTTCTGGGGGCCGACCTGTGCCAGATTTATACGGATGTGGACGGTGTTTACACGGCAGATCCCAGAAAGGTTGCAGGAGCCAGAAAGCTGGATGAGGTGACGTATAATGAGATGCTGGAGCTGGCGACGCTGGGAGCGCAGGTGCTCCATAACCGTTCGGTGGAGCTGGCAAGAAAGTACAATGTAAAAATGGAGGTCCTGTCAAGCTTTACAGGCCATCCGGGAACAAAAGTGAAGGGAGTTGCAAAGCGTATGGAGCGTTCATATATCAGCAGCGTGGCAAAGGATAAGGATATTGCGAGGATTGCCCTTATTGGCGTGCCAAATGAGATCGGAACCTCATTTAAGGTGTTCTCTCTGTTGGCAAGAAATCATGTAAATGTGGATATTATTCTCCAGGGCATTGGCCATGAGGAAGGGAAGGATATCTGCTTTACAGTGGCAGAAAAGGATCTGAATAAAACGGCAGAGCTTTTGACGGAGCATAAAGAGGAGCTGCGCTACAGCCGTATGGAGACGAACTGCGATGTGGCTAAGGTTTCTGTTGTAGGAGCAGGCATGATCAATAATCCGGGAGTAGCTGCAAAGCTCTTTGAGGCGCTGTATGATGCGGGGATCAATATCAATATGATTTCCACCAGCGAGATCAAAATTTCTGTGCTGGTAGACCGTAGGGATGCAGATCAGGCGGTACAGGCCATTCATGACCGGTTTTTCACGGTGTAATTGTATTTTTATGGAAAATGCAGATGTGTTTTGCTGAAAAATGTCAAAATATACAGTATGAAAGATAAAAAATGGGCGCTGTTTCATGTACCTGCATAAAGCGAGAGGAACTCTCTGGATGCAGGCATGGGGACTGCGCCCGTTTTTTTGAAAAAATTTGTTAATAATTTATCGAAAACAGGCAATTTCATGGTTCTGGGGTCTTGTCATTTGACAAAAATCTTATTATAATCATATATGGCAGTATTTTTGTTTTTATGCGGAACTGTAAGGGGATTTTTTGCAGTTCCAGCCAGTATTGTAAACTTTAGAATGATGGAGGACTGGAAAATGAGTAATTCAGCACAAACTTCAGCAAGCAGCCGTATTGCATCCCTGCTTGATGAGAACAGTTTTGTTGAAGTCGGCGCGTATATCACCGCTAGAAACACGGACTTTAACATGGCTGAGCAGGAAACACCGGCTGACGGTGTGATTACAGGCTACGGCACCATCGGAGGATGCCTGGTTTATGTATACAGCCAGGATGCATCCGTACTGGGAGGCTCCATGGGTGAGATGCATGCAAAGAAGATCTGCAGCATTTATTCCATGGCTATGAAGATGGGAGCACCTGTGATCGGTCTGGTAGACTGTGCCGGACTGCGTCTGCAGGAGGCAACAGATGCGCTGGATGGCTTTGGAAAGCTGTATTTAAGCCAGGCAATGGCATCTGGTGTGATCCCTCAGATCATGGCAGTATTCGGTACCTGCGGCGGCGGAATGGCTGTGGCAGCCGGAATGGCAGATTTTACCTTTATGGAAGAGAAGTCCGCGCAGCTCTTTGTAAATGCTCCCAATGCATTAGAGGGCAATTATAAGGCAAAATGTGATACAGCGGCAGCTGCATTCCAGAGCAAGGAGTCCGGCGTTGTTGATTTTACCGGTGATGAAGCATCCATTCTGTCTCAGATCCGTACTCTGGTATCCATTCTTCCTGCTAATAACGAAGAGGATCTTTCCGAGGAGGACTGCCAGGATGATTTAAACCGTATGTGCAGCGGCATTGAAGGTCTGGCGGGAGATCCTATCCAGGTATTATCCATGATTTCTGATAATCATTTTGTAATGGAAGTAAAGAAGGATTATGAACCTTCTATGGTAACTGCATTCATCCGTTTAAATGGCGTGACTGTGGGCTGTGTGGCAAACCGCACAGAGCGTTATGAGGATGGAAAGAAGGCAGATGAGTTTGAGGCTGCTTTATCCGGCAAGGGCTGTGACAAGGCAGTGGAGCTGATCAGCTTCTGCGACGCATTCAGTATTCCTCTGCTGACCCTCACAAATGTAAACGGCTATAAGGCAAAGATGTGCAGCGAAAGACGGATCGCCAGAGCAGCAGCCCGCTTAACCTACGCTTATGCAGACGCTACTGTTCCAAAGGTGACTGTAGTAACCGGAAAGGCACTGGGAAGCGCAGGCCTTACCATGGGAAGCAAGAGCCTGGGAACCGACCTGGTATATGCATGGCCAAATGCAGTGATCGGCACTATGGAGCCTGAGGCTGCGGTTAAGATCATGTATGCAAAGGAAATCGAGGCTTCTGATGATGCAGTGGCTCTGATCAGCGAAAAGACTGCCGAGTATACAAAGACTCAGTCCGGAGCAGTGGCTGCCGCAAGAAGAGGCTATGCAGACGATATCATCAAGGCAGAGGAAACCCGCCAGAGGCTGGCAGCTGCATTTGATATGCTTTATACAAAAAGTGAGGACCGTCCTTCAAAGAAGCATGGCACGGTTTAAAGAGGGGTGACATGTATATGAGACGATTATTTAAAAGGATGGCAGCAGCAGTTTTAGTATCTGCCTGCCTGGTAAGTCTGTCTGCCTGCTCTAAAACAGAGGAGGAAACAGAAAGCTTATCCATCAGCATGGACGGTACGCCTGTGGAAGACGCCATGGGACAGTCCCTTCTTTTATCCGCAGCTCAGACTCTGGGCGCTTCCGATGAACAGCTGGTAGTCCAGGGCAAGCTGGCCCAGTCTCAGGGAGATACCGTTTCTGCAGAGCTTTATCAGGCCCAGCTTGATGTGCGGGAAGAGATGGGCGCTCTCCGCAGTGTTGATATTGAGGATGGCTCTGTGGTGCTTCTGGAGGACGGAAGCTATACGGTGATCCTTCCTGTAGAGTTTGCAGAGGGAACCAAAAAGTATGTTATGAACTTGAATATGGCAACACAGCAGATCCAGGCTCAGTTTACCGATATGTCTGCAGGCGTTGAGGAGGACAGCTCCATCGGAGGCCTGTTAAGGACGGCCAGCGTATATACGCTCATCGGTCTTGGAACCGTATTCTGTGTACTGGTATTTATCAGCCTTCTGATTTCCTGCTTTAAGTTCATCCATGCATGGGAAGAAGGACAGAAGAATAAAGCGGCTGATAAGAAGGCAGAACCTGCGAAAGCTCCTGTACCGGCTGTTTCTGCTGCACCGGCAGTTTCTGCTTTACAGACAACAGGACCGGAGCTGGCAGATGATGCAGAGCTTGTAGCAGTGATGGCAGCAGCGATTGCGGCCTATGAGGGAACTTCACCCAACGGTCTGGTGGTACGCTCCATCCGCCGCGTAAGCAGTTCCAGAAGAAGATAAAGACTCATTTCAAATCAAGGAGGAAACAGATCATGAAGACATATACCATTACAGTAAATGGAAAAGCATATGCAGTAACCGTTGAAGAAGGCGCAGCCGCACCAGCCGCTTTTGCAGCCGCACCGGCTCCCGCAGCCCCCGTACCTGCACCGGCACCAGCTCCCGCTGCCGCACCGGCACCAGCTCCTGCTGCACCTGCAGGCGCAGCAGGCTCCGTTAAGGTAACGGCTCCTATGCCTGGAAAAATCGTAGCTGTAAAGGCTGCAGCAGGCCAGGCAGTAAAGAAAGGCGAAACTGTTCTTGTTCTTGAGGCTATGAAGATGGAAAATGACATCGTTGCTCCTCAGGACGGTACCGTTGCCAGCATAAATGTATCCACAGGCGATTCCGTTGAGTCCGGCGCAGTTTTAGCCACTCTGAACTAAGCAGAAACACGGATCCGCAGTAAGTTGGATTCCATTATGGAGGTAACATTATGGATTTTGGCAATTTAGTAACAAACCTTTTGGGACAGATGGCGTTTTTCCATCTGACCATTGGGAACTATGTGATGATCGGTGTGGCGCTGGTCTTCTTATACCTGGCAATCCGCCGGGGATTTGAGCCTCTGCTGCTGATCCCCATCGCATTTGGCATGCTGCTTGTAAATATCTATCCGGAAATCATGTATTCTCCGGAAGAAACGTCCAACGGCATCGGCGGTCTTTTGTGGTATTTCTTTACTCTGGATGAGTGGAGTATCCTTCCGTCCCTGATCTTCCTTGGCGTAGGAGCCATGACAGACTTCGGTCCGCTGATCGCAAACCCCATCAGCTTCCTTATGGGTGCTGCTGCTCAGCTGGGTATCTATGCCGCATATTTCCTGGCAATTTTCCTGGGATTCTCAGGAAAGGAAGCGGCTGCTATTTCCATCATCGGCGGTGCTGACGGCCCTACCTCTCTGTTCCTTTGCAGTAAGCTGGGACAGACCCAGATCATGGGTCCAATCGCAGTTGCAGCTTATTCCTATATGGCTCTGGTTCCTATTATCCAGCCGCCGTTTATGAAGCTGCTCACTACGGATAAGGAGCGCAAGATCAAGATGGAACAGCTCCGTTCCGTATCCAAGCTGGAAAAGATTTTATTCCCGATCATTGTAACAATTGTAGTCTGCCTGATTCTGCCGTCTACTGCTCCATTAGTAGGTATGCTGATGTTAGGAAACCTGTTCCGTGAGAGCGGTGTTGTAAAACAGCTGGCAGAGACAGCATCCAATGCCCTGATGTACATTGTCGTTATCCTGCTGGGTACATCCGTAGGTGCTACTACCAGTGCAGAGGCATTCTTAAATGTAACTACCATCAAGATCGTTCTTTTAGGTCTGGTTGCATTTATTTTCGGTACCGTAGGCGGTATCCTGTTAGGAAAGCTTCTGTGCAAGCTGACCGGAGGAAAGATCAATCCTCTTATCGGTTCCGCAGGCGTGTCTGCCGTACCTATGGCAGCCCGCGTATCCCAGAAGGTTGGTTCCGAGTATGATCCTACCAACTTCCTGCTGATGCACGCAATGGGACCAAACGTTGCAGGCGTGATCGGCACGGCTGTAGCAGCCGGTACTTTTATGGCAATCTTTGGCGTATAAAAGGGAATTTTATCACAGTATTTAAGGAGGATTTTTAACTATGGCAGAGATAGAGAAGAAGCCGGTAAAGATCGTGGAAACCGTCCTGCGTGACGCCCATCAGTCTTTGCTTGCGACCAGAATGTCAACAGAGCAGATGCTTCCCATCATCGATAAGATGGACAAAGTAGGCTACCATGCAGTAGAGTGCTGGGGAGGCGCTACCTTTGATGCCTGCCTGCGTTTCTTAAAGGAAGATCCATGGGAGCGTTTAAGAAAATTAAGAGACGGCTTTAAGAATACAAAGCTGCAGATGCTGTTCCGCGGACAGAATATCCTGGGCTACAACCATTATGCAGATGATGTAGTAGAGTATTTCGTACAGAAGTCCATTGCAAATGGTATTGATATTATCCGTATTTTTGACTGTTTAAATGATATCCGCAATCTGGAGACAGCCGTAAAGGCTACCAAGAAGGAAAAGGGACATGCTCAGATTGCTCTGTGCTATACCCTGGGTGATGCTTATACTCTGGATTACTGGAGAGACATTGCAAGAAAGATCGAGGATATGGGTGCAGACTCTCTGTGTATCAAGGATATGGCAGGTCTTCTGACTCCATATCAGGCGGCAGAGCTGGTACAGGCATTAAAGGAAGGTACAAAGCTTCCGATCGACCTTCATACCCATTATACATCCGGCGTTGCTTCCATGACCTATATGAAGGCCGTAGAGGCAGGCTGTGAGATTATCGACTGTGCTATGTCACCTCTGGCTCTGGGAACCAGCCAGCCGGCAACTGAGGTTATGGTTGAGACCTTCAGAGGCACTCCATATGATACAGGCTATGATCAGAATCTTCTGGCGGAAATTGCGGCATACTTCCAGCCGATTCGTGAGGAAGCTTTAAAGAGCGGCCTCTTAAATCCGAAGGTTCTGGGTGTAAATATCAAGACCTTGCAGTATCAGGTACCTGGCGGTATGCTTTCCAACCTTGTAAGCCAGTTAAAGGAAGCAGGACAGGAAGACAAGTATCAGCAGGTATTAGAGGAGATTCCAAGAGTAAGAAAAGACTTCGGAGAGCCACCTCTGGTAACTCCTTCTTCTCAGATCGTTGGTACACAGGCAGTTCTCAACGTGCTTATGGGTGAGCGCTATAAGATGGTTCCGAAGGAGTCCAAGAAGATCATGCTTGGTGAGTTCGGACAGACTGTAAAGCCATTTAATCCGGAAGTACAGAAGAAGATCATCGGTGACGAGACGCCGATCACCTGCCGTCCGGCAGATCTGATCCAGCCTCAGCTTCCTCAGTTTGAGAAGGAATGCGCTCAGTGGAAGCAGCAGGATGAGGACGTATTAAGCTACGCTCTGTTCCCGGCTGTAGCCAAGGAGTTCTTCCAGTACAGAGAAGCACAGCAGAAAAAGGTAGACGTGACTGTAGCTGATAAGGAAAATAAGGCTTACCCTGTGTAAATGACGGGATAAAACTGCATATGTAAAATAAAACAGCCTTCCAGCTTCCGGTGCATTGATGCGCCGGGAGCCAGGAGGCTGTTTTTTGCGAAAGATTTGTAAAAAATCCCCTTTTGCTTGGCAAATATGTGGTGAGATGATAAACTGAAAGCGCAACTGATTATTCAAATAAGACAAAAAATGAAAAATATGAGGATATTATGCTGAAGGTTTTGATTGCAGATGATGAGGAGAAAATCTGCCAGCTGATTGGAAAGCTGATTAACTGGGAATCTCTGGGACTGAAGGTAGCTGCAGTGGCATCTAATGGGGTAGATGCTGTAAAAAAGATTATGGAATATAGGCCGGATATTGTGATAACGGATATCAGGATGCCTGGGATTGATGGGATGGAACTGATTGAACGAACTAAAAAAATATGTCCAGATACAGAAATTATTATTATCAGCGGTTATCGGCACTTTGAATATGCGCAGACAGCTATTCGCTACGGAGTTCGAAATTACCTGTTAAAGCCTATTCGTAAGGATGAATTAAGGGAAACACTGGAAAAAATAGTAGATATCTGCCGTGAGAGGAATGAGCAGTTGGATTTTGAGGAGCGGGTGCGTCTTGCATTGAAAAATGATGCTGAAAGACTTCGGACGGGATTTATTTCCCAACTGATCTATGGAAGCAGTGAAAGAAAGGGAGATTCTTCTATTGAGGCTGTAAATGCCCAGTTTCATTTCCGGTTTCGTGAAGGTATTTTTCAGATTTTAGGAATCCGTTTTGACAGAATTGGTCATGACGATAACTGCATATCCTTTTTAGCAGATCGTGCAACAGATATTATCAAACAGTTTTTAGGTTCGCTGTGTTTTGATTTTGAGCTTTATGTGGAATGTTCCAATCTTTATGTGCTGCTTAATTATTCAACAGAGGATCAGAAAAATATCCGAAGGGCTGTGCGGCAGATATTTGATGAATTAAAGCAGCAGGAAGCAATTTTAAAAGGAATGGAAATAACTGCAGGTATGGGACGGATGACAGGTTGTATCGGTGAGTTGAGATCCTCTCTTTTAGATGCCCGTTTTATGCTGCAGCAGAGGATTATAGCCGGAACAGGGCGGATTCTGGAAATTGGCGAACAGGGGAGAGTTACGTCTGGTTTTGTGGACAGTGAAGCATTTGGACAGTTTAACAGAGACATGGAGCGGGCGCTGGAAAGCCTGAACACTATGGAGGTAAGAAAGGTTATCTGCGGTCTTTTGGATCAGCTGTCATCGTACAATGGCATGACCGGATATGAGGCCCTGCAGATGTCACGAGAAGTATGCAACCACTATATATTCTGCATGAAAAACCGCAGTATCTATATTGAGAATGAATCTAAATTTGTGGAAAATTTCAGCAGAGAGTCTGAGGACTGTGTTTCCATGGAGGAGCTGTTTCATTTGCTGTCGCGTACAGTATGCCGTTCATTTGACACTGCTGTGGAGGCTAAAAGAGCAGAAGATAACCGTCCTATGCGTCTGGCAAAGAAGTATATACAGGAAAATTACAGTAAGCCTTTGACCTTGGAGGAAGTCAGTGCGAAAGCAGGATTTGCACCGGGATATTTCAGTACACTGTTTAAGAAGGAAACGGGAACAGCATTTTTGGAATATGTGCAGTCAGTACGAATGGAATCGGCCAAAAAACTGCTTACAACGACAACAGACAGCATGTATGTGATCTGTGAAAAGGTGGGATATAGCGATGTGAAATATTTTACAAAATGCTTTGTGAAATATACAGGATTAAAACCGGGAGAATACAGGAAGATATATTCATGAGAAATAGGGAAAACTATATTTTAGGAAGAATACAGTGGTTTGTAATTGGTATAGGCTTTTTTGCAGCATCTATGTCGGTATTTGTCCTTACAGGTGAAGGCGGAATACGCAGAAGAGTTTTTGCACTTATACTTCTGGGCGCTTTTCTTGTGTTTTTGTATTACGGTTACCAAAAAATTTATCGACCGTTAAAAATCAATAATCGGATTAAAGCCAGCTTTGCCCGGGGAGACAGTTATGAGGATATTTATAATATGGCGTATCCTATAAGCGCGGAAGAAAAAGCTATGTTTGAGAGATTTTCGCTCCTGTTGGATAAGAATCGTCTGATTGCATTATCAAAAAAAACATCAGAGTATCTGGCATTGCAAAATCAGATCAATCCTCATTTTCTTTATAATACATTGGAAGGAATAAGGGCAGAGGCAGTAATTTCTGGGGTAGATACCATTGCGGAGATGACAGAAGCACTGGCAACATATTTCAGATATACAATTTCACAAGTGGATAATCTGGTGACGCTGGAGGAGGAACTTGCAAATGTAGAGAATTATTATTATATTCAGAAATTCCGTTTTGGTGACAGGTTGGATCTTATGATACGCTATGATTGCGAGGATGAATACAGTGTACTTCAGTGTCAGATTCCTAAGCTGACGCTTCAGCCGATTGTGGAAAATTCTATTTACCATGGTCTGGAACAGAAAATGGAAAAAGGTCATCTGGATATCAAAATAACTGCTACAGACCAACACTTGATTATTATGGTATCAGATGATGGTGTGGGAATGGAGAAGGAACAGGTAAAAAAGATGAATGAGGTTCTGCGCAGTCTTCGCTTGGAGGAGATGCAGACAGAGTCTTCCAGAGGCGGTATTGCGGTCCGAAATGTAAATAATCGAATTAAACTCCTTTTTGGTGAAGAATATGGAATTAGCATATACAGCCAGTCTGGTGCTGGTACAGATGTGGAAATTACGCTTCCGCCCAATTATGACGGCGGTTCTTACGCATCTGAAAAGGTGGGCGGCTGCAATGCAGAAAAACAGGAAAATATTCACTTTAAACCGTAGTGGGTTTGAGGAGGAAACAGGTTATGAAACAGGAAATACTGCGCTTTGAAAATGTTACACGGCAAGTAGATGGAGCTGTATATCTGGATAATTTTAATTTTTATATGACTAAGGGAGAAATTGTAGGGATGCTGTCTGTGAATGACAGAGGAAAGAAAGAACTTTTGAATCTTTTAATGAAAAGACTCCCGATTGAATCAGGACGTATTTATTGGGATGGGGGTTTGGCAAACAGCTGGTTAGACAGTGAATATCCTAATAATAAGGTGTATGTGATTGATGAGCATAGTTCTTTAATTGAAGATCTTTCCATTGCTGATAATATGTTTGTGATGCGTTCCGGTTTTAAAAAGTATGTGATAGAAGAGAGGGTTCTTGAGGAGCAGGCAAAAAGGGTTTTGGAGAGTCTGTCTATGCAGGTAGATTTGAATCAAAGAGTATCCAGACTTACTGTTCTGGAGCGGATCATGATTGAGATGGCCAAAGCGTATCTGATGGGCTGCAGCCTCTTGATTGTAATGTACCCGGAGCAGCTGATCGGTCAGGCGGAGTTTGAGCGGTTTCATCAGCTTCTGCGAAGTATAAAGAAAAAGGGAATTTCTACGCTGTATTTTTGTTATCATCATTGGATTATGTTTCAGATCTGCGATCGGATTGCTCTTTTTTCCAGAGGACGGATAAAGAAGCTGTTCGATCATCGGGACTTTACGGAAAAAGCCATTGCACCATATATATATTATTTTAAAGACGCCAGAATAGCCCGGGCAGGAGAAACACCTTCTTATGGTCTGGAATTTCGGGAATTATCGGGAGAAAATATCGGGAGGCTGAATCAGGGGATTGTTCCTGGTGAGTGCATCACATTTTTAGACTCCGAAGGACGTATGGGAAGAGAACTGCTGAAAATTCTCACGAAAGAAAAAACGGATTATGAAGGAAGAGTTTTCTGTAAAGGAATTGATTTGAAAAAAGGGGGAAGAAGCTGCCTGGACAGCGGGATGATCGTGTTGGATAACAATCCAACGGAAACTTTTCTTTTCAGCGAAATGTCATATCTGGAAAATCTCTGCTTTCTTTTGGATCGGAAACTGAGAAAAAGGATTTTAAAGCCTTCCTATCTTTCCAGTGTCAGAAATGAGTATGCACGGAGAGTGGGAGATGTAATTGATGCAGGGGATATCCGATCCCTTTCATTAAAAGAAAAGTACGGGTTAGTTTATAATAAAATCCGCCTGTTTCATCCGGAAATTCTTGTAATTCTCAAGCCTTTTGCTTATGGAGATATGCATTGCAGAAATTATATTTTAGAGCAGATTCGTGAATTAAAGGAAATGGGACTTTGCATTCTGCTTGTTACGAATTATATTACAGATTGTCTCTACATTTCTGATCATATATGTATTTTAAAAGATGGAAGAGATGTTGTGTCTCTGGAGCCGGAAGAATATGGTATTATAAGCCGAATTTTTTCGTAAGAATGTCTACCTGATTCGTAAGTTTATCCCCTTATTAAAAAACAGTCCCCTGTTATAATTATTCCATAAATATATGGTATCCTGCCATACAGTATGAGAAGGGGGTATCTGGTTTGAAGCCGGAAAAAAGAGAAAAACTTCAGACAGTCAGAAATGAAATGGAAGCATTTATGAAAAGAAGTGTTCCGTTCTGGCTGGAGCATGGGATTGACAGAGAATACGGAGGGTATCTGGTCTGCTTTGACTGCCATGGCCGTCCGATGAAGGAACTGGCGGTTTTATCGCCGGATGACAAGATGATTGTGACCCAGACAAGGATGATATGGGGATTTTCTGCTCTGTTAAGAAATGGGCTGGCAAAACGCTGCGGCTGGGAAGAGGCCTGCAGGGAGGCAGCCGTTCAGGGAGTGGACTTTTTTATTGAGAAATTCTGGGACAAAAAGCATACGGGATGGGCCTGGGTAACAGACCGCAAGGGAAATGTGCTGGATAACGGCAAGCTGGTGTATGGTCAGACCTTTGCAATCTATGCGCTGGCAGAGTATTATATGGCAACGGGTGATGCACGCGGACTGGAATATGCAGAAAAAACCTTTGATGCATTAAAGAAGTATGCAGCGGATACGTATCATGGAGGGTATTTTGAGAATTTTAAAGAAGACTGGACATTAGAAAGTCCGGGTGTATATGGAGGCGATCTTAAGTCTCTGGATATCCATATGCACACCATGGAAGCTTATACGACTCTTTATGAAGCAACAGGAAAGGAAATTCATAAGAGGGCTCTTGAGGAAATCATCCAGATAGTTCTTACTTATATGGTAGATTACGATTTCTGGTGCGGACGAAATCAGTTTGGTTCAGATTTTACCCCCAGACCTGCAATTTCTATTCGGAGAACATGGAATTATGACAGAGATCCGGAAAGTGCCAACAAAAATCCTCTGGATACTACCTCCTATGGACACAATATTGAGCTGGTCTGGCTTTTAAATCGTGCGTATGAGGTATTGGGAGAACCGCCTGCCAGAGAATTTACAAGAAAATTTGCGGATTATACGCTGGCAAACGGCTGGGATCCAATCTATGGAGGCATTTATCGGGATGGAATGCATGATGGACGGATTGTAGTGACGGATAAGGAATGGTGGCAGAACTTTGAGTCCCTTACAGGCTTTTTAGACTGCTATCAGGCAACGGGGGATGAGCGGTATCTGGATACTTTTATAGACCTGTGGGAATTTGACCAGAAGTATTTTTATAATCCGGAAGCAGGGGAATCCAGACAGCTTTTAAAAGCAGATGGAACACCGATTATTGAAGATGCAGGGAACCAGTGGAAATGCATTTACCATACAGACCGAGCTATGATGGAATGCTGTCTCAGAATAGAGGATATGAACCGGGAAAATGAGTAAGAGCACCGGAAAGGAACGAATATGGAAGAAATGAACACACATACGCCGGCGGGCCGTGAACTGGTGCGTATGAGCGGGATTATGAAGGAATTTCCGGGCGTAAAGGCGTTGGATGATGTAAAGCTGGAATTGTATTCAGGAGAGGTTCTGGCGCTTTTAGGAGAAAACGGAGCGGGAAAGTCTACCCTGATGAAGATTCTGTCGGGAGTTTACCAGAGAGATGACGGGGAAATCGTTCTGTTTGGGAAAAAAATCCAGAATTGGGATGCAAACCATGCAAAAGAGGCTGGTGTTGCAATTATCCATCAGGAACTGAATATGTGTACCCATTTAAGTGTTGCTGAGAATATTTTTCTGGGCCGTGAACTGGTCAAAAACGGACGCCTGGACAATGAAAGGATGCATGAGGAGACAAAGAAGATCCTTCATCGTCTGAATATTGACATCGATCCCAGAACTCAGGTGGGAGATCTGGCGGTATCCAGACAGCAGATGGTAGAAATTGCAAAGGCTCTTTCTCAGAATGCAAGGGTACTGATTATGGATGAGCCTACATCAGCTCTGACATCCAAAGAGATTGATGAGTTGTTTAAGATTATTCATCAGTTAAAAGAAGATGGAATCGGCATTATCTATATTTCCCACCGTTTGGAGGAACTTCAGCATATTGTGGATCGTGTGATTATCATGCGGGATGGAAAATATATTACGCAGATGCCTTATGATGTAAACCGGATGGATGAGATCATAGCCAATATGGTAGGCCATGAGATTAAAGAGAAATTTCCTCATGTGGACTGTACAAGAGGAAAGAAAATTTTAGAGGTCCGTCATCTGAGCGCGGGACGCCAGGTAAGGGATGTAAATCTGGAATTGTATGAGGGTGAGATTGTCGGGATTGCAGGCCTTATGGGTGCAGGCCGTACAGAGACTACGCGGGCAATTTTTGGTGTAGATTCCAAGGAAGAAGGAGCAATTTTCATTGACGGCAAAGAAGTAAAGATACACTGTCCGGCAGATGCCATACGGGCTGGGCTTGTACTGGCGCCTGAGGATCGGAAAAAGGATGGACTATGCACCAGATTGAGCATTTCTGATAATATTGCTCTGCCGAATCTGGATATGCTCTGTAAAGGCTTGTTTGGAACCGTAGACCGGAAGAAGGAAAAAGAGATGGTGGATCATTCTGCAAAGGCATTAAAGATCCGTATGTCTGGGGCGCAGGTGGATGCAGGAAGCCTTTCAGGAGGAAACCAGCAGAAGGTAGTAGTGGCTAAATGGCTGGCAAGAAATTCAAGGGTTGTTATTTTTGATGAGCCAACAAGAGGAATTGATGTGGCGGCCAAGGTCGAAATTTATAATCTGATGAATCAGTTAAAGCAAAATGGTATAGGCGTTATGTTTGTGTCCTCTGAGATGCCGGAGGTTCTGGGAATGAGCGACCGAATCCTCGTTATGTGTGACGGACGGATCACTGGTGAATTTAATGCATCGGAAGCGACTCAGGATAAGATCCTTACCAGCGCTACGCGGTTTGAACAAAAAGCAGTGTCATAAGGAGGAGGAACACATGAGTAATTCCAATGAAAAAAAGCCTGGTATACTGGGACGCTTTCTGTCCCAACGGGGAATGGGACAGGTCATTACAGTGGGAGTAGGCCTGGTTATCCTCTGTCTGGTATTTGGCTTTATCAATCCAAATTTCTTTACATACAGAAATGTGGCAAATCTGCTGAGACAGATTGCTCCGATTTTGTTAATCGGTGTAGGACAATCCTATGTTCTTTTTACAGGAAATATTGACCTTTCGGTCGGTTCTGTCGTAGGAATGAGCTGTATGATTTCTGCTACACTGATGTGTCATGGCATGAATCCCTGGGTTTCTGTTGTGATTACAATGGCATGTTGTCTGGCAGTAGGCTGTGTCAATGGAGTTCTGGTATCAAAATGCAAGCTGCCGCCGTTTATTGCCACATTAGGTACCATGACGATTGCCCGCGGAATTGCCCAGATCGTAAATGGAAATTACAATACAGATTCCATTGGTGAGGCGGCAAAGGGCTTCAGAACCTTTTTCTACAGCGGCAAATTCATGGGGATTTTCAGTGCATTCTGGATTGCGATGGCAGTATGGCTGGTATTTAACTATCTGATGAGCCATACCAGAACAGGCCGCCATATCTATGCGACAGGAAGTAATATTGATGCTGCAAGACTTTCTGGTGTAAACGTAGATAATACGGTTATCTGTGTTTATGTGGTATCTGCGTTCTGTGCCTGCATTACAGGCTTGATTACCTGTGCATCCACAGGAACAGGAACCATGGATGCAGGAACTTCCTATGAAATGTATGCGGTAGCTGCTTCTGTAATTGGCGGTGTTTCTACGCTGGGCGGTTCTGGAATTCTTTCTGGTACGGTGATCGGTGCAGCAATCTGGGGTGTGCTGCAGAATGGTCTTCAGTTTGCCGGTGCTCCGGTTGCAATCAGAAATATTGTGATTGGAATTATTGTTGTAGTAGCAGTGCTTCTGGATGTAATTGTCCGTTCTGGAAAAGGAAAAAGCAAGAAGCATAAAAATGGATAAGCAGTAAAATAGGGTTGAAAGCAGAAATGCTTTACAATAAGAGAAAGAAAGGAAAGGTATTGTATTATGAGGAAAAAGGCATTATCAATGATTCTGGTGGCAGCTATGGCATCTGCAGCATTAGCGGGCTGTTCATCTGCTCCAAAGGAGACAGCTGCACCGGAAACAACGGCAGCAGAGACAGAGAAGAAAGAGACAGATGCAAAGAAGGAAGAGACAACCAAAGCAGAGGAAACCAAAAAAGCAGAGGAAGCAGGCGGGGCTGCGAATGATATGCTGGCTGGAGAGACAGGAGATATTGCAAAGCCTGGAGACGGAAAAGGCCAGAAGGTTGTTCTGATTACCATTGACTCTATGGATCAACATTGGGTAAATATGGATAAAGGATGCAAAAAGGCCGCAGAAGAGCTGGGATGTGAATATAAGTGGATTGCTCCTGATGTAAAGGATGATGCAAAGCAGATTGAATGTGTGAATAATGCTGTAGCGGATGGTGCTACTGCAATTCTGGTAGCAGCCAATGGACCGGATGCAATTACAGCGGCTCTTGAAGAAGCGGATGAAGCAGGTGTAAAGATTGTTCAGGTTGACTCTTTTGCAAATTATCCATGTGTACAGAAGCTGGGAACCGATAATCGTGCTGCAGGAAAGATCGCAGGCGAGAAGGTTCTGGAGGCTCTGGAGGCAAAGGGTGTGAAGGAAGGAAAAATTGGCATTGTATCTGTAAATGCAGCTACTACTTCTACTGTAGATCGTGATGAAGGCTTCCGATCCGCTTTTGAGGGAACTGCTTACGAAATTCTTGAAACTCAGTATGCAGACGGCGATGCAGCAAAATCCAAGGATGCGGCAGCTAATTTCATTTCTCAGGGCTGTGTTGCCTTATTTGGTGCAAATGAAGGCTCTTGTGTAGGCGTTGGAAATGCAGTTGCAGAGGATGGAAATAATATTGTTGCAGCTGGTATGGATAAGTCCGACGCAGTAATTCAGCTGATTAAAGACGGCTCCTTAATCTGTACAATGGCTCAGAATCCTGATATTATGGGATATGAGGGAATGTATGCAGCTATTACAGCAATTAACGGCGGCAGTGTTGCCCCGGAATATATTGATACAGGCGTTTCTGTACTGACAGCTGATAAGGTTCAGTAAAAGAAAAATGAAATTTGAAAAAGATGCTCCCGGTATTTCCGGGGGCATTTTTGGGTAGGAGGATACAGGATGTATGTGTTAGGATTTGACATTGGAGGAACAAAGTCTGCGGTTGTTCTGGCAAATATTGAAGATACTCAGGTAAGTTTTCTGGGAAGGTATGAAAGAAAGACGGTTCCAGATTGGAAGAAAGTATTGAATGAGTTGGAAGAAAATGGAAGAAAAATAGCAAAAGAGCATGGGATTTCTATTGGATCGAATGAAGGAGTGGAACGAATTGGAATTTCTTGTGGAGGCCCTTTAAGTTCAGATCGCAGGCAGATTCTTTCGCCGCCTAACCTTCCGGGCTGGGATCGGGTTCCAGTAATAGATTATCTGGAGAAAAAAATGGGGATTCCAGCACGTTTGGAAAATGATGCAGACGCAGGGGCATTGGCTGAGTGGAGATTCGGAGCCGGACAGGGCTGCCGCAGCATGATTTTTCTGACTTTCGGAACCGGTTTGGGAGCTGGCCTTATTTTAGACGGCAGATTATATCGGGGAGCATCTGGTCTGGCAGGAGAAGCAGGACATATACGGATGGAAAAGGATGGGCCGGTGGGATATCAGAAATCCGGAAGCCTGGAGGGCTTCTGTTCAGGAGGAGGAATTGCCAGGATGGCAGAGATAGAAGGGATAAAAGCAAGTGCAAAAGAACTGGCTGCTATGGCAGAAATGGGAGATGAGAAAGCTTTGAAAATTTTTGAACGCTCTGGGGCCATATTTGGAAGAGGGCTTGCAGTTTTAATTGATTTGCTGAATCCGGAGCGTATTATTGCAGGCTCTGTGTATGCCAGAAGCCATCATTTTCTGGATTCAGCTATGTATAGAGAACTAAAAAAGGAGGCTTTGGCTCCCAGTCTGGCAGCCTGCAGGATTCTGCCGGCTGCACTGGGAGAGCGAATCGGGGATTATGCTGCCATCAGTGCGGCTTTGGAATAAAAGGATATTTATCTCCCCCACTTCATAGCCGCCGCCACATCCAGCATACCGCCGGAAGCGGTCTTCCCTTTTAAGGGAGCCAGCTTGTGGACTGAGGACAGCAGGGCGGTTCTCACATCGGAAAGACTGAGATCCGGACGGCCGGAGTAGAGAAGGGAAGCAGCTCCTGCGACCATGGGAGCTGCCATAGAGGTACCGCTCATATAGGCGTAGGTATCGGAGGGTACGGTGCTCAGGATATAGGTTCCCGGAGCGGCCAGGTCTACGTTTGTCTGCCCGTAGTTGGAGCTTTCATCCAGATGACCGTTAAAAAGCAGGTTTCCTACAGTGATAATATTATCATAAGGGAAGCTTGCGGGGTAAACCGGATGTGCGTCAATGTTATAGCCGATTTCGTACTGATTGCCGTTTCCGGCTGCGGCTACAAAAAGCATATTGGAATCCCGGATTGCAGCCTCAAATTCTGGGGAGGTCTGTCCGGAGCCGAAGCTTAAATTGCAGATCTGGGCGCCGTTGGCCTCTGCATAGCGGATTGCCTGGATGACGTTTTCGGGAGAACCCTTTCCTTCTTCGCCTCCCAGAGCCTTTAATACCATGATTTTTATATACCGGCTGTCTCCGATGCCAGCTACTCCGCCGTTTCCCTTTGCAGCCGCAATGGTACCGGCCCCGTGGGTGCCGTGGGTATCCTCATCGCCTGCGCAGAGCTGATTATTATTTGAAATAAAATTCCAGCCGTTTACATCGTCAACATAACCATTTCCGTCGTTGTCAATGGAATCTCCGGGGATTTCATCCTCATTGACCCAGATGGCGTCTTTTAAATCCTTATGGGAGGTGTCGATTCCTGTGTCGATTACAGCCACAGTGACAGGGCGTTTATTGGATTCCTGCTCATAGAGCTGCCAGGCTTCTTTTATGTTGATATCAATTCCAGCTACAGCGTCTGTCTGAATGGCGTCATAGTTACTGGGGCCAAGAGGCGGCAGGGCGATGCCGTCGACTCCGTTTTCGCCATAGTGTACATAGATGCTGTCTAAGGTTCTGATATTTAGTTTTCGCTCAGTTCTCTGCAGACGGCCTGTATTATGCAGTGCCCACTGATATTCCGAATATTCATCACCTGAAGAAACAGCTTCTACGCCGGGTCCACTGAAAAAAAGAGAAAATTCCCGGCTGTTTTCCTTTGCTCCCCAATAGGAAAGAGGGGAGGAAACGGCTGCTATAGAAATGGAAAGCACCGCTGAAAGGGCGGCTGCCGTAAAATGCTTCATATCTGAAATCTCCTTTCCTGAGGCTGTATTATACCATATTTTTAAGATATATGCCAAGATGGGTTCATCTGAACATTTTGTGAAAAATTCGCAGAAGCATAAGTCTGTGACAAGCTCACTTGACAAAATGGCAGAAATCAGAGTATAAAAGGAGTACACTTTAGGATTGGAGGTTATTTATGGGATTTACACTGGATGTAAGCATATCTGCGGTAACTGTATTTTTACAGGGATTGTTAAGTTTTTTTTCGCCCTGCGTACTGCCGCTGCTTCCCCTTTATATCGGCTATCTGTCCGGCGGAACAGCCGTAAAGGGCGAAGATGGAAGAATGCACTATAAACAGAGCAAGGTGCTGCTTCACACGGTTTTCTTTGTGACAGGGGTCAGCTTTGCCTTTTTCCTGCTGGGGCTTGGCGTGTCCGCAGTGGGTGGATTTTTCCACAGCTATCAGGCCATGTTTGCACGGACCGGAGGTATCCTTGTCATGCTGTTTGGCTTGTATCAGATGGGAATATTTGGAATATCTTCCGTTTTGGGAAAAGAGCACCGCCTGCCCTTCAGGCTGGATCGTTTTGCCATGTCGCCGGTTACAGCGCTGCTTATGGGCTTTACTTTCAGCTTTGCCTGGACGCCCTGCGTAGGACCGGCTCTTACAAGCGTCCTTTTGATGGCCGCATCTGCAGCGACCAAGGCTCAGGGCTTTGTTCTGATCGGCGTTTACACTATGGGCTTTGTTCTGCCCTTTCTGTTTGTGGGCCTCTTTACTACTCAGCTTCTGGAGCTCTTTAAGAAATACAGAGGTGTGGTGCAGTATACAGTAAAAATTGGCGGTATCCTCATGGTGCTGATGGGAATCCTCATGTTTACCGGGAAAATGAATGATGTGACCGGATATTTATCCCGTATTTCCGGAACTCAGGTGAGTCAGACAGAGAGTATGGAAGAAAGCACTGCGCCGGAGAAAGCAGAAGCAGATAACGAAGGCGGAAGTACAGAGCCCGGGACAGGCGGGTCTGAAAGCACAACTGCAGAGGAGGCTTCCGGTGAAACGGCAGCCGATGCGCGTCCCGTGATCCCGGCAGTTGATTTTGAACTGGAGGATCAGTACGGAAATATCCACAGACTGGAGGATTACAGAGGGAAGACGATTTTTCTGAACTTCTGGGCAACCTGGTGTCCGCCCTGTAAGGCTGAGATGCCGGATATTCAGAAGCTGTATGAAAAGTCCTCCACAGAGGGAGAGGATGCAGTAATTGTTCTGGGCGTTGCTGCGCCCAATATGGGACAGGAAGGCTCTGAGGAAGAAATTGCCGCATTCATGGAAGAAAAAGGATATACTTACCCGGTACTGATGGATACAGAGGGAGAGCTGTTTGCCTCTTATGGTATCATGTCCTTCCCAACCACCTTTATGATTGACAGAGATGGAAATGTATTTGGATATGTGAGCGGTATGCTGTCAGCGGATATGATGGACAGCATTGTGCGTCAGACGCTGGACGGGAAGATGGATCAGAGATAAAATATCTGCGGGAAAAGTATATACAGAAGCTATTCTGGATGTTGGGGCATAGGATTACAGGGATGCTCCAGCATCCTTTTTTTGTATTTTCCAGGCGTCATATTATATTTGTTTACAAAAAGCTGGTAGAAATAGCCTTTATTATGGTAGCCTACCTGTTCGGAGATTTCGGATATTGTTAATTCTGTTTCAATCAGAAGACGTTTTGCCTGTTCCAGACGGATGTTTTGAAGATATTCCGAATAGGTCATCCCTGTTTTTTTGCGGATCAGCCGGTTGAAATAATCTCTTTGAAAATGAAACCGTTCCATCAGTTCATGGGTTGTGACGGATTGATAGTGGGTCTGGATATAGCTGCATATTTCTTCAAAAACAGTCCAGTTTATATTTTTTTGCCGTTCTCTGGTAAGGGAAAAATCATAATGCGTGCTTAAAATTCTGAAAATACGCAGAAGAAGCCCGCGGCAGATGTGGGTGGAACCGATTTTATTTTCATACAGCTCTGTCAGGAGGAGGGAAAGGCAGGGCTCGATCTCTTTTCTGGCATCCCTTGTGGGGTGGAAATGAATATACTGTTGCAGATCGCTTTGTTTCATCAGTGCAGTTTGAAGAAAGGATATAATTTTGCCGGTTGTAATATGTTCATTCATTACCTCTTCAAACATGCTGTTTTCAATTCCGAAAAACAGTACAATGGAATCCTGGCAGGACAGATAATCCTGATGAATACAGTTTTTGTCAATCAGGCAGACGTCACCTTCTTGAAATATAATATCTTTCCCGGAAATTTTCTGTTTGAAGTTACCTTTTACAACGTATCCCAGTTCAATGTAGTCATGGGTGTGGAGCTGCGTTTTTACTCCGTCTTCAAATGTAAAGCAGCAGCAGAACCTGTCAGGTGCGGGATACATGGCGGCACGAAGCTGATTTCTGCCGCAGAAATCCCAGCACAGGAAGAAGATCCGCTGGGAAGAAAGCAGGGGATATGTTTTGATTTCTTTTGCAGATTTGGAATATTCGAATGAAATCATTCTGGCTCCAAGAGGATGACCGGGCTGCAGGTTCCTCCGGGCAGTGGATATAAGCTGTCTGCATGTTTCTAGCAGATTCAAAATTTTCACCTCGCATTTTGTGTTGACTTTCTGAATGTTTGATTCTGATATCATAAAATTATATCGTATTTTGGGAAAATAACAATGAAAAATGATCGAAATAGGTAACTTTAGAATAAGAGTGGCAAGATTATGGAATTGTACCGCTGATCCCTGTTTTGTAAAATAGAACCAGATCTTTATAATTTTATGCAATAGATGAAATGAAACATATGATATTTTACAGGTGACTGTTAAAGGAGGGCAGGAAATTGGAAGAAATCAGGATAGAGGACATAAAAAAACGGATTCAGTCAGGAAAAACGGTTTTGGGAATTGAACTTGGTTCCACCAGAATCAAGGGCGTTCTTCTGACAGAAGAGGGAGAATTGATAGCGGATGGCAGCCACCAGTGGGAAAACAGGCTGGAAAACGGGATATGGACCTATTCGATGGAAGCAGTCTGGAAGGGAATGCAGGAGTGCTATGGCGATCTTAAAACAAAGGTAAGAGAAGCATATGGGGCAGAGATAGAAACCATTGGCGGAATTGGAATCAGCGCCATGATGCACGGTTATCTGGCATTTGATGGAAATGATGAACTTCTGGTACCATTCCGCACATGGAGAAATACCATAACGGAGCAGGCGTCACGGGAACTGACAGAATGTTTCAATTACCCTATCCCCCAGCGCTGGAGTATCGCTCATCTGTATCAGGCGGTGCTGAACGGAGAAGCTCATGTAAAAGATATTAAATACATCACCACGCTGGCAGGCTATGTGCACTGGATGCTTACCGGAGAACGGGTACTGGGTGTGGATGATGCGTCGGGAATGTTTCCTGTTGACGCAAAAACAGGAAACTATTATACGGATATGCTGGACTGTTTTGACCAAAAGATTTCAGACCGGTCGTTTCCATGGAAAATCAGGGAAATCCTGCCCCGGCCTCTTCTGGCAGGGGAGCAGGCAGGCGTTCTTACAGAGGAGGGTGCAGGGCTTTTAGATCCGGAAGGAACATTGAAGGCCGGAATCCCCCTGTGCCCCCCGGAAGGAGATGCGGGAACAGGGATGGTTGCAACAAACAGCGTAAAGGCGCGCACAGGCAATGTATCCGCAGGAACCTCCATATTTTCCATGATTGTACTGGAAAAAGAGCTTTCAAATGTATATTCTGAAATTGACCTTGTGGCAACGCCTCAGGGGGCTCCGGCGGCTATGGTACACTGCAACAACTGCACCTCAGACCTGAACGCCTGGGTGAATATTCTGAAGGAATTCAGCGATACCTTTGGCTTTCATATAAGCGGGGATGAGCTGTATGGAGGGCTTTTCCGAAAGGCTCTGGAGGGCGATAAGGACTGCGGAGGACTGGTGGCCTGCAATTATGTTTCAGGAGAACCGGTTGCCGGCTTTGCAGAAGGCCGTCCGTTGTTTGTGCGCCGGCAGGACGGCCGGTTTAATCTGGCAAATTTTATAAGGACCCATTTATATGCAGCCTTTGGTACTCTTAAGATCGGAAATGACCTGCTGTTTGACAAAGAGGGCGTGAAGGTAGACGTGATATGGGGCCACGGAGGCATCTTTAAAACGGAGGGAACGGCTCAGAAAATCCTTGCGGCCGCTTTGAACACTCCCGTATCTGTTATGAAATCAGCCGGAGAAGGGGGCGCCTGGGGGATTGCAGTTCTGGCACTGTATATGATAAATAAAAAAGAAGGGGAAGCTTTAGAGGATTATCTGGAAAAACGGATTTTTCAAAAGGCAGAGAGCGTAACAGCAGCTCCGGAACCGGAAGATATAGAGGGCTTTAATCAGTTTATGGAAAATTATAAAAAAGGGCTGATGATTGAAAAAGCGGCTGTAGATGCATTATAAATAATAAAAATGCCGGCACCTTAACCTGTAAAATTACAAGCTAAGGCGTCGGCATTCTTTTATGCTCTGCTCTGGCGGAAAATCGTATATTTATAACGCTCCAGTATAGCTAAGAGGCCATTTCCCAGAACCCCAACGGCCAAAATCTCGCCAATCCCTACGGTGAGCATCATAAAAGGGATCAGATCTGGGGAACCGTAGGCATACCGCAGCACCCAGGGGATGATCAGGGTATTTGCCAGGATAGGGGGGAGGCATACCAGCCTCTTGTGATGCCGAAGGGCATAGGAGCCTGCTGCACCGATTAGTGTGGCAATACTGCCACAGATCACATCCATGAGCACGGCTGTACCTAAGAGGTTAGAGATCAGGCATCCTAAAAAGAGTCCCGGAACGGCTGCCGGTGTAAAGAAGGGAAGGATGCACAGCGCTTCAGAGATGCGAAACTGCACCGGTCCGAAGCTGATGGGAGCGAACATCATAGTCAGCGCCACATACACGGCTGCGATCAATGCACCGTGTACCAGAAAATCTGTTTTTTTCCTGTTCATATTTAGTTGTCTCCTTTAGTTTTGTTTTACGAGTGGAAGGTCTCGAACACTCGATTCATTTTACGCCGGAAATCGGCGGAAAGCCCCTTTAGACCTTATTTTTGGGCTTTACAGCGTCTCCTAGTTTAGCATGAGTTGCAGAGCAGGTCAAGAGGAATGTTTTAGTAACAGTTCAGCATTACATGTTTTATGGTATTCTCACAGCAAACTATGTTTTTTAATATGTTTATGATAAAATAGGATGAACAAAGGCAGCAGTATCTTCATCCTTTGGGATTGCTGCTGTGCCGGAGCATGACATTTAAAGATCTGGCCGATAAGGTGGATCAGATGCTGTATGAAATAAAACGCGGCAGTAAAAAGGCTATCGGGTATATGGAATGCTTTTATAATTTCATATGACATTTCCGGCGGACTTTGATATAATTATAAGGAAAGCAGACAAATACATACCGTATCACAGGGAAAGGGAATAATATATGTATCAGATAGATTTTGACAAACCGGAACACATTCACTTTATTGGGATCGGAGGCATCAGTATGAGCGGGCTGGCAGAGATCCTGCTGGACGCCGGATTTACCGTATCTGGCTCTGACGCCCATGAAACGGAGCTTACCAGACATCTGACAGAGAAGGGGGCGCGGATTTATTACGGCCAGCGGGCCGCCAATATTGAACAGGAGCCGGGGATTCAGGCCGTGGTTTACACAGCGGCGATCCATGGCGACAACCCGGAGCTTATGGCAGTGCGGGCAAAGGGGCTTCCGGAGCTTACCAGAGCGGAGCTTTTAGGGGAACTGATGCGTAATTATAAGCAGTCCATAGCCATAGCCGGTACGCACGGAAAAACGACCACTACCTCTATGCTGACAGATATTCTGTTAGCCGGCGGCACAGACCCTACGATTTCTGTAGGCGGTATCCTGAAGGATATCGGCGGAAATATACGGGTAGGCGGGCCTGAATTCTTTGTCACAGAGGCCTGTGAATATACAAACAGCTTTTTATCCTTTTATCCCACTATTGAGGTGATTTTAAATATTGAAGAGGATCATCTGGATTTCTTTAAGGATATCGCGGATATCCGTCATTCCTTCCGTCTGTTTGCAGAGAAGCTTCCGGCAGGAGGCCTTCTGGTGATCAACAAAGATATTGACCGGGTGGAGGAAATTACCCGGGGACTGAACTGCCGCGTAATCACCTTCGGAAAGGATCCGTCCAGTGATTATACAGCCGGAAACATTACATATGACGAACTTGGCAGACCGTCCTATGACCTGATTGTGCAGGGAGAGGTAGTAAACCGGATTTCTCTGGGAGTAACAGGGGAGCATAACGTATACAACTCTCTGTCAGCCATTGCTGTCGCTCTGGAATTAGGTGTAGGCTTTGACGGCGTAATTGCAGGCCTCAGAAAATTTACGGGAACAGACCGGCGGTTTGAGAAAAAGGGAGAGATCGGCGGAGTAACGGTGATTGATGATTATGCCCATCATCCACAGGAGATCAGTGCTACTCTGAAGGCGGCAGAGAATTATCCCCATAAGCGCCTCTGGGTAGTATTTCAGCCCCATACCTATACCCGTACAAAGGCATTTCTGGATGAATTTGCTCAGGCTCTGTCAGGTGCTGATGAGGTGATACTGGCAGATATCTTTGCAGCCAGAGAGACGGATACACTGGGAGTCAGCTCAAGGGATATTGCAGAACGGCTGGAAAAGCTGGGTACAAGCGTCCATTATATTCCGTCCTTTGATGAGATTGAAACATTTATTCTGGAACATTGTATACACGGGGATCTGTTGATAACTATGGGCGCCGGAGATATTGTAAAAGTGGGAGAAAAGCTCCTTGGGCTGTAGTTATCCACAATATCCACATAGTTTTCAACACGAAACAGAGCTAAAAACTGTGGATGAATCATCTGATATGAAAGGATGATAGGAGATTTGGAAAACCACGGTTTTATGCGGAAAATTGACAGCTTATGGGGGAATGAGACCAGATGGGGGATGGTTTTTCCACAATATCCACATTATCCACAGAATGAGCAGTGGAAAGAAGGCCCTATTTTCTTTTAGCAGTGGATATGATATACTGTCTGCAAACATTTCCCGGACAGAAAAAGGGAAAATGCAGCAAGGAGTGGTGAAAATGAGTATGAACTGGAAGGACCGCTGGAGCATAGGGGCTACCATGGTGGCAGATGCGTTTATAGATGAATATATGGCCGGTGCCAATGGGGAATATGTAAAAGTATATCTTTATATTCTGCGTCATCAGGGTGAAGAGCTTACCGTGGAGTCTATAGCGGATGCTCTCGATCATACGGAATCCGATGTGCGGCGTGCTGTAAGCTATTGGGAAAAACTGGGGATTCTTTCCGGGGCAGAAGATGAGAAAAAGCAGGAAGGGGAGCTTCCTTGGGCTGCGGATCCGGCTGCTTCCTGCGCAGAGGCTAAGGAGGAAACGGCTGCCAGCGCAGATCGTGCTCCGGTGTATTCTGCGGCTCAGGTAAACCGGCTTTGCGGAGATGAGGAGTTTTCCCAGCTTCTTTATATTGCGCAGAAATATTTAAATAAAGTTTTTACACCAAGAGACTGTCAGGTATTTGCATGGCTCTATGAGGGCCTTGGAATGAGCAGTGAGCTCCTGGAATATCTTGTGGAATACTGTGCCCAGAACGGCCACAGTTCGGTTCGGTATCTGGAGACGGTAGCAGTGAGCTGGCATGAAAAAGGGATTAAAACATCTCAGGAGGCACGGGAGCTGGGAGCAGCTTATTCGAAAGATTCCTTTGCGGTCATGCGGGCCTTTGGAATTAACAACCGCAAGGCAGCGCCTCCTGAGCAGGCCATGATCGACAAATGGTTTAAGGAGTACGGGTTTGCCAGAGAAATCGTTTTAGAGGCCTGCAGCCGGACCATTACCGCCATCCACAGCCCCAGCTTTCAGTATGCAGACCGTATTTTAAGAGACTGGAAGAAAGCCGGCGTAAAGAAAATGGAGGATGTCCGTGTTTTGGATGCCAGACGTCAGGCTCTGGTACAGGAAAATGGCGGAGATAAGGAAAAGCGGCTTCAGCGCTATAACAGCGCATCAAAGGATGGGGGAGGGAAAAAGAACTCTCAAAACCAGTTCCATAATTTTAAACAGAGGGATACAGATTACGATGCCCTGATGTTGAAACAGGTAAAGGAATGGGTGGGCGGAGGAAGACCCCGTACATAAGGAACCGCCCCGGGAGGGCGTTACAGACTGGAAGGAGAACAGGAGATGGCACTGAGTAATTCCCAGTACGACGCAATCATGCGGGAATATGGCAGGCAGCAGCTTGAAAACCAGCATCAGCTGGAAGCACGAAGAAATGAAATTTACCGGGTGATTCCGGCAGTCCGGGAACTGGAAGCGGAGATTGCCAGCCGTTCTGTGGCCGGGGCAAAGCGGCTTTTGGCCGGGGATACGGGAGCGTTAGCGGAGCTTAGAGAAGAACTGGCAGATTTAAGGGAGCAGAAGGCTATTTTAATTCGCGCCAAAGGATATCCGGAGGACTATCTTACGCTTCATTACAGGTGCCCGGACTGTGAGGATACAGGCTGGCGCCAGGGCCGCAAATGTCACTGCTTTCTCAGGGCTCAGATGAAGCTGCTCTATGCCCAGTCCAATCTGGATCATGTGCTGGATCAGGAAAATTTTTCCAGATTATCGTATGACTATTATGACAGCAGTGAAATCATTCCGGAGCTTGGGCTGACCAATGCAGATTATATGCGCAGGGTGGTGGCAGGCTGTCGGGAATTTGCTGCAGATTTTGACCGAAAAAAGGAGAATCTACTCTTTACAGGCAGTACAGGAGTGGGGAAAACCTTTCTTACAAACTGTATTGCAAAGGAGCTGATTGATTCAGGCCATTCGGTGATCTATCTGTCGGCAGGCGATCTGTTTGAGGTGTTTTCCAGAAATAAATTCGACTATGATACCCCGGAGGATATGAGGGACACATATCGCTATATTCTGGACTGCGACCTGCTGATCATTGACGATCTGGGAACGGAGCTCAATAACAGCTTTACCTCTTCGCAGCTTTTTTACTGCATCAATGAGCGTATGAATATGAGCCGTTCCACCATTATTTCCACCAATCTGTCTTTAAAGCAGCTTCGGGATTCCTACACGGATCGTGTGACCTCCCGGATCATGCGCTATCGGATCATTCCCCTTTACGGCAGGGATATCCGTGTTTTAAAGAGGGGATAGCTTGACGAAATGCATGCAAAGATGGTATAAAGATAATAATGAACGGCAGGTGCGTTTTTGGCGCGCAGTACAAACAGGAGGATAAAGAAATCATGTTATATGAAGAGAAAGTCATTGAGACCATTCCGGTGGGCCCTCTTGGGTTGATTCCCTTAAAGAGCTGTACGGAGCTGGGAAATAAGGTGGACAGGTATCTGGTAGACTGGAGAAGAGAGCGGGAGAGCGAGCATAAATCTACCATCGCTTTCACCGGTTATCAGAGAGATTCTTATATTATCAATGCATCTACCCCCCGCTTTGGTTCCGGCGAAGGAAAGGGAATTATTGAGGAATCCGTAAGAGGCGATGACCTTTATATCATGGTGGATGTATGTAATTACAGTCTGACCTATTCCCTTTTCGGAATGACAAACCATATGTCTCCGGATGATCATTTTCAGGATTTAAAGCGTATCATCGCAGCTGCAGCAGGAAAGGCACGCAGGATCAATGTGATCATGCCATTCCTCTATGAGAGCCGCCAGCACAAGCGTTCCGGCCGTGAGTCCTTAGACTGTGCTCTGGGACTGAAGGAGCTTGTAAATATGGGCGTGGAAAATATTATTACCTTTGACGCCCACGATCCCAGAGTTCAGAATGCAATCCATTTAAAGGGCTTTGAGACGGTACAGCCGATCTACCAGTTCTTAAAGCATCTGCTTAAAAATGAGCCTGATTTAAAGATCGACAGCGATCATATGATGGTAATCAGCCCAGATGAGGGCGGTACTGGCCGCGCTATTTATTTCGCAAATATGCTGGGACTGGATATGGGTATGTTCTACAAGCGTCGCGACTACACGAAGATCGTAAACGGAAGAAATCCCATCGTGGCTCATGAGTTTTTAGGCTCCAGCGTAGAGGGAAAGGATGTTCTGATCATTGACGATATGATCTCCTCCGGCGAGAGCATGCAGGATGTAGCCAAGGAATTAAAACGCAGAAAAGCCAGAAAGGTATTTATCTGCTCTACCTTTGGCCTGTTTACAAACGGACTTGCCAGATTTGACGAATATTATGAAAAGGGCTTTATTGACCGGATCCTGACAACCAATCTGGTATATCAGACGCCGGATCTTTTACAGCGTCCTTACTATATCAATGTAGATATGAGCAAGTATATTGCCCTTATCATTGACAATCTGAACCATGATGCTTCCTTAAGCGAGCTTCTCACACCTACCAGCCGTATTAACCGTCTGCTGGAGCAGTATAGAAGCTGATTTCTAAGGCGGCAATGTTTAGGGGCTGTTTCCTGCGGGAAGCGGCCCTTTTTGGTTCTGTATCTGAATTTCATCTATTTGAAGCAGATACAGGAGCTGACTTTGATCGACTTTTGTACACACCTTTAGGAGGCTGCGGGAAAATGGATGGTGGGAAAATGGAGGAACGGGTTCAAAACACAATTTCAGAAGAAGACTGGTTCAGAAATAAGGTGTATTGGCTCAGTTTTCTGTTCAGTCTTCTGGTCGTATGGGCCCACTCTTTAAATGGAGAACTTTTTGTAACAGGGGAACAGGAACTGGAAACGGTACAGCAGCTGGAACATCTGGCAGCCAGTCAGCTGGCTCAGATTGCAGTGCCGGGTTTTTTTATGATATCTGCGTATTTATTTTACAGAAATTTCCAGCTAAACAGCCTGTTTTCCAAATGGAGATCCCGGTCAAGAACAATCCTGCTTCCCTATCTTCTCTGGAATAGTTTGTACTATGGGGCTTATGCTGCGGCAACCAGGATTCCCGCCATCTGTCAGATCATTGGAAAGCCGCCGGTTCCGCTTACTGCCGGGGAGTTTCTTAAAGCTCTGCTGCACTATGGTTATAATCCTGTGTTCTGGTATCTGTTTCAGCTGATCCTGCTTATTCTCCTGGCTCCGGTTTTGTATGTTCTTTTGAAAAAAAACGTAAGAGGTCTCCTTTTTCTGCTCTTTTTGATCCTGTGTCTATGGAAGGGAGTGTCGTTTCCCTGGCTTAATCTGGATGCTCTTTTTTATTATTCTGCGGCAGCTTTTTTTGCTTTGAGAAGGGAACAGCTGGGAAATTATCTGGAGCGCCGGCCTGCGGAGTTTCTTAAGGAACGGTGGAAGCACTTATTCATCCAGATCACAATTCTGTCGTTTTTCTTTTGGCTGCTTCAGATTACAGGCCTTCCGGCTGCTCCTCTCCATGGCCATCCTCTTCACACGGTTCTTACACGCCTGTGGGGGGTATGCACGGCGGTATGCCTGATCCGCATCATTCCCCTTCCGCCTGCCGCAGACCTCATAAAAAACAGCTTCTTTCTTTATGCGGTTCATTTTCCCTGGGTCCGCCTGCTCAATAAAACGGCGGCCCTCATTCTGCCCTCCACACCTGCCAGCGCTCTTTTTATGTTCATGCTGATGCCTGTTTTTATCATTATCATCACCTGTATCATAAGCAGCTCAATGAAAAAAAATTTTCCGGGAACCTATTTTGTCCTTTCTGGAGGCAGAGGAAGATGAAAGGGAGATGAAAGGAAAACTTCCGGTCGGGAAGACCCTTGCAAAAACAGGAAATCTATGCTATTCTGAACCTGCAGCACAGGCCATCTGTCCTGTGCTGCAGCGTCATTTCACAGCTTTTCCAGTCTTTGGATGGAGAAACCATCCGTGTCAGGGTTCTTCGCCCGGATTTACCATACAGCACGCAGCCGTACATTCTGCCGTGCAGAATCAGATCACTCTCCCCGGTATTCTGCACCAGAACGTAATAATACACCCTAAAAATCCGTTGACATTTGGATGGTTCTATACTATGATTATATTAAAAGAACATTTGTTCGGAACGAAGCGTCGTCTCCGGTTTCAGACGGAAAGAGAGATTTCATTAGGAGGAAAATATGGGCAAGGAAGAAAAGATGAGCGTAAACAGAGATATGAATCAGGAAGAAAAGTTAAAGGCCCTGGATGCGGCCCTCACACAGATTGAAAAAGCCTATGGCAAGGGTTCTGTGATGAAGCTGGGGGAATCCGGTGTGAATATGAATATAGAAACGGTTCCCACAGGTTCGATCAGTCTGGATATTGCACTGGGATTGGGCGGTGTCCCCAAGGGAAGGATTATCGAGGTATACGGTCCGGAGTCTTCCGGTAAGACCACGGTTGCGCTCCATATGGTGGCAGAAGTACAGAAACGGGGCGGTATTGCGGGCTTTATTGACGCGGAGCATGCATTGGATCCGGTTTATGCCCGGAATATTGGCGTAGATATTGATAATCTTTATATTTCTCAGCCGGATAACGGAGAGCAGGCTCTGGAGATCACAGAGACCATGGTTCGTTCCGGTGCTGTGGATATCGTGATCGTGGACTCTGTTGCAGCTCTCGTTCCAAAGGCAGAGATTGACGGAGAGATGGGGGATTCCCATGTGGGACTTCAGGCCCGTCTGATGTCTCAGGCCCTTCGAAAGCTCACTGCCATTATCAGCAAGTCTAACTGTGTGGTTATCTTTATCAATCAGCTTCGTGAAAAGGTCGGCGTTATGTTTGGAAATCCTGAGGTTACTACTGGTGGACGCGCTCTGAAGTTTTATGCGTCTGTCCGTATGGACGTCCGCAGGATAGAGACCTTAAAGCAGGGAGGGGAGGTTGTAGGAAACCGGGTCCGCGTAAAGGTTGTGAAGAATAAGATTGCTCCTCCTTTTAAAGAGGCAGAGTTTGATATCATGTTTGGAAAGGGGATTTCCAAAACAGGCGATATCCTGGATTTGGCCGTAAAGGAAAATATCGTGGAAAAGAGCGGTGCATGGTTTGCATATGGCGGTTCCAAAATCGGTCAGGGACGTGAAAATGCCAAGCAGTATCTGGCAGAGCATCCTGCGATCTGTGCAGAGATCGAGGCACAGGTGAGAGTGCGCTATCAGCTTCCGGGAGCAGAGGAGGCTGAGGCAGAGGCCAGAAAGGCAGCGCAGGCAGAGAATGTCCGGCCTGCATCCTCTCAAAGTGAAGCAAAAGAAGATCCTGCGGCAGAACCGGCAGCGGATGAAGAAGCATGAGGGTCACAGCGGTGACCCCTGTGGATAAGAGAAAGTGCAAAGTCTTCCTGGAAGAGGAGGACTTTGCTTTTCCTTTATACAGAGGGGAGGTAGAGCGGTTTCATATTCAGGAAGGCTCTGAACTGCCGGAAACTGTATATCTCCGGATCCTAGAAGAGATTTTGGTTCCCAGGGCAAAAGAGCGGGCTCTTTACCTTCTGCAGGCTCAGGGAAGGACTGGAGCACAGATGGAAACGAAGCTTTCAGGTGACGGATATCCGAAAGAGGTTATAAACAGGGTGATGGAATTTCTGAAGGAATACCGTCTGATTGATGACAGAGTCTATACAGAGAATTTTATCCGTATGAATCAGGAGAAAAAAAGCCGCCGCCAGATAGCGTTTGAGCTGCAGCAAAAGGGAGTGGATCGCCAGGATATTTCCAGGATCCTGGAAGGAAGCGCTCAGGATGACCTTGCGGCTGCCAGAAATCTTTTGAAAAAACGCCTTCGAACTGCAGATCTTTCTGATCTCAAAGAGAAAAATCGCCTGGGGGCGTATTTGGGAAGACGGGGCTTTTCCTATGACGTGATCCGCAGGGTGATGCAAGAGGTTCAAAGTGGGCAAGAGGAGTAGAAGAAGCCGTAATTTCAGGAAAAATGTTTTACAGGATGCACAAAAGCCGGGGAAATCAAGACTTGACACTCTTTACAAAAAAGTATAAAATTAATATGTTGTATTTTGTACAATGAAAACTAAATAAGGAGGTGCTCCTGTGTTACAGATAGTGGTCACTTTGATGATCGGTGCGGCAATCGCGGCTGTGATCACCTGGTTTATTGCCCATTCCGCCGGTCGTTCCTATGAGCGCAAGCAGTATGAATTAAAGGTAGGAAGCGCGGAAGAAAAGTCCAGAGAGATCATTGACGAAGCCTTAAAGACCGCAGAGACAAAGAAGCGAGAAGCTCTCCTGGAAGCCAAGGAAGAATCTTTAAAGACAAAGAATGAACTGGAAAAGGAAACCAAGGAAAGAAGAGCGGAACTTCAGCGTTATGAAAAGCGTGTGCTGAGCAAGGAAGAAAACGTTGAAAAGAAGGCAGATGCCATGGAAAAGAAGGAGGCAGATCTGATCAGAAGGGAGAATATACTCGGCAAAAGAACGGCTGAGGTAGAAGCCCAGTATGAGCAGGGAATACAGGAATTGGAACGGATATCCGGTCTGACCTCCGAACAGGCAAAAGATTATCTTTTAAAATCTGTTGAAGAAGACGTAAAACATGACACAGCTAAACTGATCAAGGAACTTGAAAACAAGGCAAAAGAAGAAGCTGATAAGAAAGCCAGGAATCTGGTTGTCACAGCCATCCAGCGCTGTGCGGCAGACCATGTGGCTGAAACTACAGTATCTGTGGTACAGCTTCCCAATGATGAGATGAAGGGCCGCATTATCGGCCGTGAGGGACGGAATATCCGTACTCTGGAAACACTGACAGGTGTGGAATTGATCATCGACGATACTCCCGAAGCGGTTGTTTTATCCGGGTTTGACCCCATCCGCAGGGAAGTAGCAAGAATCGCATTGGAGCGTTTGATTGTGGACGGACGGATCCATCCGGCCAGAATCGAGGAAATGGTAGAAAAAGCACGGAGAGAAGTGGAAAACAATATGCGGGAAGAGGGCGAAGCTGCCTGTCTCGAAGTTGGTATCCACGGAATTCATCCGGAACTGGTAAAGCTGCTTGGAAGGATGAAATTCAGGACAAGCTATGGACAGAATGCCTTAAAGCATTCCATCGAAGTAGCGCAGTTATCGGGGCTTTTAGCATCAGAACTTGGGGTGGATGTGCGTTTGGCAAAACGTGCTGGATTGTTACATGACATTGGTAAATCCGTTGACCATGATATGGAAGGCACCCATGTACAGCTGGGAGCAGACCTGTGCAGAAAGTACAAGGAGTCTGCAGTTGTATTGAATGCGGTAGAATCCCATCATGGCGATGTTGAACCTACCAGCCTTATCTCCTGTATCGTTCAGGCGGCAGATACGATTTCTGCTGCAAGACCCGGTGCAAGACGTGAGACGCTGGAGACATATACAAACAGATTGAAACAGTTAGAAGATATCACAAACTCCTTTAAGGGAGTAGACAAATCTTTTGCTATTCAGGCAGGCCGTGAGGTTCGTATTATGGTTGTTCCTGAGCAGATCAGCGATGACGATATGGTATTGCTGGCAAGGGAAGTATCCAAGCGCATTGAAAGCGAACTGGAATATCCGGGACAGATCAAGGTAAATGTGATCCGTGAATCCAGGGTAACCGATTACGCGAAATAGGAAGAAAGCTTCGTCAGGAGAACAGCTGGCGGAGCTTTCTTTGTGTGGGAACGCGATAAAAAGGAATGACAGGCAAATGGAATTGTAAGGAAAAATTCATTGACACTCCATGTGAAAATTTATATTCTAGTGATAGGATCGCATCTAATATATACAAGAACAGGGAGGTTTGCATATGATACATTTAAAAAAGAGGCTGGCCTTTGGACTGGCTGCAGGACTTTTGGCAGCCTGTATAACAGTTCCTGTTTATGGAGCAAGCCGTAAAAAGATCACATCTATTTCACTGACAATCAAGGCGGATATTGAGGCAGATACAGATTATGGCGATGAGACGATTGAAATTGAAAGCAGCAGCAGCCGTTACAATGTAGACGGTTATGAGGTAATGAACGAAGGGTTTGGATGGACGGAGGATACGGTTCCGGAAATCCGGATTATGCTTACTGCCAATGACGATTATTATTTTACATCTCTTGGAACGGATAAGATTACCCTGAAGGGTGGAGCTGAGTTTAAAAAGGCTACCAGACAGGATTCCAGTGAAACACTGCTTTTGGATGTTACCCTTCCTTCCATGCAGAATTCCTTAAAGGATATGGAAGGTGTAACGCTTTCTCAGGAAGGGATTGCGTCATGGCCTGTCATCGGCACAGCGGGAAGTTATGAAGTGAGAGTATACAGGGGAGATAAAATTGTAGGAGCTTCCCTGACAACGGAGACAAACAGCATCAACTGCCGGGAGCGCATGTTAAAGCCAAATGAATCTTACATGGTAAAGGTCCGTGCTGTGAATAAGTTTGATCCGACCATTAAGGGCGAGTGGGTTTCCTCCAACACCATCTATGTAAATGGTGGGCAGGCCGCTGCCTTCCGGGAGAATCCGGATGGTGCAGGAGTAGAGGGAGGATCAGGAGCAGCCGGTGAGTGGAAACAGACAGAAGACGGAAGATGGTGGTATGATCAGGGAGACGGAACGTATCCTGCTGGAGGCTGGCTGGAAATTGGACATAAGTGGTATTTCTTTGACGCAGAGGGCTATATGCAGACAGGATGGATTCCCTGGAATGAAAAGGAGTATTATTGCTCTGAAAATGGAGATATGCTCACAAACTGCATTACTCCGGATCATTATCTGGTAGGAGAGGACGGAGCCAAAATTGCTCAGTAGAAGAGAGGCGGCTGTCAACAAAAATGGAACATCAGGTGCAGCAGGAGGAAACTCCGGCCGCGCCTTTTTTCCTTAAAGCGTTTACAAAACAGGCAAGAAGCAAGTGAGGTAACAGAAAATGGATAAATGGAAGAATTGGGAACAGAAGTTGATCGAAGCAGTCGATACAGAATATTCCTACCGTCTGGCAAAGAGGATGGAGGAACCAAAAACCAATCCTGTACTGGGATACCGGACTGCCGGATCCAAAGCAGAGCTTGAGACCGGGGATATTCTGTTTGAGGAAATGAAGCGTCTGGGGCTTTCGGATGTGCATAAGGATAAGATCTGCGTGGACAGCTGGGATTTCCACCATGCAGTGCTGCGCTATAAAGACCGTGAAGGAAAGGAGCATGAATTTCAGCTGGGAGCATACCAGACAGAGTTTCATACAGAAGGCTTTCAGAAGTTTTCCATGGTATATCTGGGCCGAGGAACGGCAGAACAGTATGAAAATATAGATGTCACAGGCAAACTGGTCCTCATTGATATCAATCAGAGAGAAGAGTGGTGGATTAATTTTCCGGTCTATCAGGCTCATTTAAAGGGAGCGGCGGCTCTGATCGCAGTTCAGGATAACGGATATGGGGAAATACATAATACGGCCTTAAATGCGCAGGATATCGCAGGACCGAAGGAGGCTGCTGCTTTTTCTATTTCTCAGGCGGACGCAGCTGTGCTCAAAGCAGATCTGGCGTTGGCGGCAGCGGAAGGACACCGGGCATATGGGGAGACAACGGTGCTGTTTGACGCCTGTTCTTCGGTCATCAGAGATCAGGAAACCTTTAATATTGTAGGAAGCATCCCAGGGCGTGAGACGGATTCCATGATCCTGCTATCGGCCCATTACGATTCCTATTTTACGGGCTTTCAGGATGATAATGCGGCAGTTGCCATGATGTTTGGCATTGCAAGGGCTATTTTAAAGACAGGATATAAGCCGAATAAGACGCTGGTGTTCTGCGCGCTGGCTGCGGAGGAGTGGGGCGTAGTGAATTCCAAATATGACTGGTCTGCCGGAGCCTATGAGCAGGTCTTCACAGCCCGGCCGGAATGGCAGGGAAAGGTGTTTGCAGACTTAAATTTCGAACTTCCGGCTCATGCTCACGGCCCGAAAGACGGAGTGAGGTGTACATATGAATATGCTTCGTTTATGGAAGAATTTGTAAAACGCATTAACAACATACCGACTGCTTATCCGGAAGGGCTGGAAGTGGTATATCCCATCCAGACCTGGTCAGATGATTTTTCCATGGCTATTGCGGGAATCCCGTCTATGGTAAATGAATTTAGTGCGGGAGAGTTTATGGAGACCCATTACCATTCCCAGTTTGACAATGAACAGTATTATCAGGAGGACGTATTCCGTTTCCACCATGAGCTCTATGGCAGACTGGTACTTGCCATTGACCGGGCGGCAGTGGTTCCGCTGGACTTTGGACGATTGTTTCAGGCAGTAAAAGCCAGTGTAGACCCGGATATGTGCGGCAGAACCGGAGCCGGTGAGGAAGAACTTTTAAAAAAGCTGAACCGGGCAGGGAAACTGGCAGAAGATTTGTACGACAGAGTAAAGGCTGTGAACCACAGATATGGTGAGCTTTTGGAAGCTGATAGGGAGAATGGACAGGGGGAAGGAACAGAGAACGATCTGCGGAAATTAGAGCGCTGCTGCCGGGAGTTTAACCGCCGCCTGCTTTATATATTCAGAAAGGAACAGGATTATTTTGTGCGTTTGAACTGGCATGACGAAGTGCTGTTTCCTCAGGAAGCAGCAGGAAGCAATCTGGAAGCTATTTACAAGGCACTGGATTGTCTGCGCCAGGGAGATGCTCAGGGCAGTCTGGATGCCGTATATGGGATTGACAATAATCGTTATGCCTTCCAATTTGACCGTGAGGTGTTCAGGTATTTTACGGAATATGTGCTTAATCAGCCGGCAGACCGGCTGAAATGGGGAGCAGGACGTATCATACGCCATGAAAATCTGTTTGAACTTGTGACTGATCTGAAGAACGCTCAGGAAACAGTTGGAGGCCATGGGGCAGATCTGAAGAATGAATATGAGAGACTTCTTAAGGTAGCAGGAAACCAGGAACAGTGCTACCGGGATGATATCCGGTATATGGAAGCTTCTGTGGAAAAGCTGATCGGACAGATGGAAGAGTGCCTGAAGGTTTTTGACAGGGAGGTGCAGTTTTCGTAATATGGAAAGTGATAAATTATACAGGGTAAAAAAAGAGGATCTGCCCAGGCTTCAGGAGCTTTTGGTGGAATGTTTTTCTGGAGATCCTCTGTACTGCCAGCTGATCCCGGATCAGGAAACAAGAAATAGGCTGCTTCCGGAGCTGTTTGAATGCGATCTCACGGAATTTTTTGAAACCTGTGAAATTTTTGCGGAAAGTCCTGATATGAATGCTCTGTTGGTCGTATCAGATGAATCGGAACCCTATAATCCTCTGACCTTTTATCTGGCAGAGGCCTGGGCCGGCCTGAGAACGGACGAGTATCTGATAAAAGAAGATCCCAGTTTAAAGACACTGTGGAATTTTGTAAAAGGGCGGGATTATTTAAATTCCCGCTGGACCGATCAGCTTCATCAGGAGGAACGCCTTCATGTGATCTATCTGGCAGTACGCCCCACTATGCAGCACCACGGGCTGGCGGCTGTTCTCATGGAAGAGGTGATCGAATACGCTCAGTCTCATCACCTGATGGTGTCTCTTGAAACACATAATCCGGCCAATGTTCCCATGTACGAGCATTTCGGCTTTAAGATCTTTGGAATTGTACAGAAAAACTTTGACCTTAAGCAGTACTGCATGATCCGGGAATTCAGGTAGAAGATAAATGCGGTATAACCTTTGATTATACAGGCAATTCCAAAATTGTATATTTGCAAGTACAAAAATTCAGACAGAACGGTTGAAATACACCCCTTTATGAGATATGATAAAAAGAAATTGTCAGCGATAGGAAAGATATAACCTGAGTGAATAGTAATAAAGGGGGAATGCTGGAATGGATTATAATGTAACTCTGATTCCCGGAGATGGGATTGGTCCTGAGATTGTAAGAGAAGCCAAAAAGGTGATGGATCGTGTGGGAGAAGTATATGGTCATTGCTTTCAATATAAAGAGATCCTGATGGGCGGCTGTTCCATTGACGCATATGGAGTGCCCCTTACAGATGAGGCGATGGAGACTGCCAGAGAGAGTGACGCAGTCCTTTTAGGAGCAGTGGGAGGAGATGTGGGAAATTCCCGCTGGTATGATGTGGCACCGGATAAGCGTCCTGAGGCAGGGCTGTTAGCCATCCGCAAGGGACTGGGACTCTTTGCCAACATCCGTCCGGCCTATCTCTACAGCCAGCTTGCAAAGGCCTGTCCCTTAAAGGAAGAAATCATCGGAGACGGCTTTGACATGGTGATCGTGAGGGAACTCACGGGAGGCTTGTATTTCGGAGCACGTCATACAGAAGAGGTAGACGGGGTTATGACAGCCGTGGATACCCTTACCTACAATGAGAAGGAAATCCGCCGTATTGCGGTAAAAGCCTTTGATATCGCCATGAAGCGGCGCAAAAAGGTTACCAGCGTGGATAAGGCCAACGTGCTGGATTCCTCCAGGCTCTGGAGAAAGGTAGTGGAGGGAGTGGCAAAGGACTACCCGGAGGTAGAGCTGTCCCATATGCTGGTGGACAACTGCGCCATGCAGCTGGTGATGAATCCGGGGCAGTTTGACGTGATCCTTACGGAAAATATGTTTGGCGATATTCTTTCCGACGAAGCCAGCATGATCACAGGCTCTATCGGTATGCTGTCCTCCGCCAGCTTAAATGAAACCCGCTTCGGCCTTTATGAGCCAAGCCACGGCTCCGCGCCGGATATTGCGGGAAAGGATCTTGCAAACCCCATTGCGACGATACTTTCTGCCGCAATGATGCTGCGGTATTCCTTTGACCTGGATCAGGAGGCTGATGCAGTGGAGGAGGCAGTCCGCCAGGTACTGGAGGACGGATACCGCACAGGCGATATTATGGCTGAAGGCTGCAAAAAGGTGGGTACCAGAGAAATGGGCGATCAGATTGCAGCGCGCATCTGCCGGACAGAGGCTTAAATACAGAAATAACCCCATAAAAGGAGATCGGACATATGAAAAGTGATGCAGTAAAGACCGGTATGCAGCAGGCGCCTCACCGCTCCCTGTTTAATGCCCTTGGAATGACGGAAGAAGAGATGAAAAAGCCCATGGTGGGTATTGTAAGCTCCTATAATGAGATCGTGCCGGGCCATATGAATCTGGATAAAATTGTGGAGGCTGTAAAACTGGGCGTAGCCATGGCAGGAGGTACTCCGGTGGTGTTTCCGGCTATTGCAGTCTGCGACGGCATTGCCATGGGCCATATCGGCATGAAATATTCTCTGGTAACAAGAGACCTGATTGCAGATTCTACAGAGTGCATGGCGCTGGCCCACCAGTTTGACGCCCTTGTTATGGTTCCCAACTGCGATAAAAATGTGCCGGGGCTTCTGATGGCTGCAGCCAGGATCAATGTGCCTACCGTATTTGTCAGCGGCGGCCCCATGCTGGCAGGCCACGTAAAGGGACACAAGACCAGTCTTTCCAGTATGTTTGAGGCAGTGGGTGCCTATACAGCCGGAACCATTACCGAGGAAGACGTAAAAGAATACGAGAGAAAAACCTGCCCTACCTGCGGCTCCTGCTCCGGCATGTATACAGCTAACAGCATGAACTGCTTAACAGAGGTTCTGGGAATGGGGCTTAAGGGCAACGGAACCATCCCGGCTGTTTACTCCGAACGTATTAAGCTGGCAAAGCACGCCGGCATGCAGGTTATGGAGATGTACCGCAGAAATATCCGACCAAGGGATATTATGACAAAAGAAGCCTTTATGAATGCTATGACTATGGACATGGCCCTGGGCTGCTCCACCAACAGTATGCTCCATCTTCCGGCCATTGCTCATGAGGCGGGCGTGGATTTAAACGTGGATATTGCCAATGAGATCAGCGCCAGAACCCCGAATCTCTGCCACCTGGCTCCTGCAGGCCCTACCTATATGGAGGACTTAAACGAGTCCGGAGGCATCTATGCGGTGATGAACGAGATCAGCAAGAAGGGACTTTTAAATCTGGACTGCATGACCGTAACGGGAAAGACCGTGGGAGAAAATATAAAGAATTGTCCAAACTTAAATCCAGAGGTGATCCGCCCGGTAGAAAATCCCTACAGCCAGACCGGCGGCATCGCCATCCTAAAGGGCAATCTGGCCCCGGATTCCGCCGTGGTAAAGCGTTCTGCCGTTGCGCCTGAGATGTTAAAGCATGAAGGTCCGGCCAGAGTCTTTGACTGTGAGGAGGATGCTATTGCAGCCATCAAGGGAGGAAAGATCGTTGCGGGAGATGTAGTTGTGATCCGCTATGAAGGCCCCAAGGGCGGCCCCGGTATGAGAGAGATGCTCAATCCTACCTCCGCTATTGCAGGAATGGGACTGGGCTCTACGGTAGCTCTGATCACGGACGGACGGTTCTCCGGCGCTTCCAGAGGCGCTTCCATCGGCCATGCATCCCCGGAGGCAGCAGTGGGCGGCCCTATTGCACTGGTGGAAGAAGGAGACCGGATTTCCATTGATATTGACAATCATTCCCTGAATGTCCTTGTATCCGATGAGGAGCTGGAAGCAAGAAGGGCAAAATGGCAGCCCAGAGAACCGAAGGTGACCTCGGGGTATCTGGCAAGATATGCCTCCCTTGTGACCTCCGCGGACAAGGGCGCTATTCTTCAGGTAAAGCAGTAAGAAGATAAAATCAAAATCCCTTTGAGAAGGAGTAACAGGACTATGAGTAAATTGACGGGGGCAGAAATCGTTATTGAATGTTTAAAGGAACAGGGAGTGGACACGGTGTTTGGCTATCCGGGCGGAGCCATCCTGAATATATACGATGCGCTGTATCAGCATCAGCATGAGATTACCCATATTCTTACCTCTCATGAGCAGGGCGCTTCCCATGCGGCAGACGGATATGCCAGAGCCACAGGAAAAGTAGGAGTGTGCCTGGCTACTTCCGGCCCCGGTGCGACCAATCTGGTAACAGGAATCGCCACCGCCTATATGGACTCCGTTCCCGTAGTTGCCATTACCTGCAACGTAGCTAACAGCCTGCTGGGAAAGGACAGTTTCCAGGAGATTGATATTACAGGCGTTACCATGCCCATTACCAAGTACAATTTCATTGTAAAAGATATAAATAAGCTGGCAAAGGTGATTCGCCGTGCTTTCACGATAGCCCAGACCGGCCGTCCCGGCCCGGTGCTGATCGATATCACAAAAGATGTGACTGCGGCTGTATGTGAATATGAGCCTCAGGCTCCGGAGCCTATTGTGCGTCAGAGCGATTCCATTTTAGAGGAGGATGTGGAGCAGGCTATTTCCATGATCCGCAAAGCTCAGAAGCCCTTTATTTTTGTAGGAGGCGGAGCTGTGATCTCCAATGCATCGGAGGAATTGCGGGCATTTGCCAAAAAAATACAGGCTCCAGTGGCGGACAGCCTGATGGGAAAGGGTGCTTATGACGGCACCGATGAGCTTTATACAGGCATGGTAGGCATGCACGGCACAAAAACCTCAAATTTCGGTATCACAGAGGCAGATCTGCTGATCGTAGTGGGAGCACGCTTCAGCGACCGCGTGACGGGAAATGCCTCCAAATTTGCAAAAAATGCCAAAATTCTCCAGATTGATATTGACCGTGCGGAAATCAATAAAAATATCCATGTGGATGCCCGTATCATCGGAGACGCCAAGGTCATCTTGAGAAAGCTCAATGCCAGGCTGGATCCCATCAACCATGACGAATGGATCGCCCATATTGAGCGGATGAAGGATATGTATCCTCTGCGTTACGACAAGTCTGTGCTTACAGGGCCGTTTATCATACAGACCATCAATGAGATGACAAAGGGAGACGCTGTGATCGTCACTGAGGTGGGACAGCATCAGATGTGGGCGGCCCAGTATTATGAATACCGCTATCCCAGATCCCTTTTAACCTCCGGCGGTCTGGGAACCATGGGCTATGGCCTGGGAGCAGCCATTGGAGCCAAGATGGGCTGTAAGGACAAGACGGTGATCAATATTGCCGGAGACGGCTGCTTCCGCATGAATATGAACGAGATCGCTACTGCCACCCGTTACAATATCCCTGTGATTCAGGTGATATTAAATAATCATGTGCTGGGAATGGTGCGTCAGTGGCAGACGCTCTTTTACGGAAAGCGCTATTCCCAGACGGTGCTCAATGATGCAGTGGACTTTGTAAAGATTGCAGAGGCCATGGGCGCAAAGGCGTACCGTGTGACCCAGAAGGAGGAGCTGGAGCCGGTTTTAAGAGAGGCCATCAGCCTGAATATTCCCGTTGTGATCGACTGTCAGATCGGCTGTGATGACAAGGTATTTCCCATGGTATCTCCGGGAGCACCCATTGCAGATGCCTTTGATGATACAGATTTGAAAATTGGATAGTAAATATACAGCCGGCAGGAAGGTATTAAGTCGCCTTCCTGATCTGGCTGTATTTTTTTGGAAATACTAAGAGAAAAGAAAAAATATTCTGAAATTTATGCTTGAAAATTTCGTAAAAAAGGAGTATAGTGTTTTCAACGCATTATCACTACATCATGATAAAGCGAATATAGGCGGACAGTCTGCATAGTGAAAAACTGTCTGCATATATATAAATACAGGTGCAGGGAAAAAAATGAAAGGCACCCAGAATAAGGAGGAGACAGGATGAGCAGAGTTTATAATTTTTCCGCAGGTCCGGCTGTGCTGCCGGAGGCTGTTCTGAAGGAAGCTGCAGCAGAGATGCTGGATTACAGAGGCACTGGAATGTCAGTGATGGAGATGAGCCACCGTTCAAAATCATACGATGACATTATCAAGGCTGCGGAATCAGATCTGCGGGACCTTTTACAGATTCCTGATAATTACCGGGTGCTTTTCATGCAGGGCGGCGCATCCCAGCAGTTCGCCATGGTTCCCATGAACCTGATGAAGAACCGGGTAGCAGATTACATTATCACCGGACAGTGGGCGAAAAAGGCCCATAAGGAAGCCGGGATGTACGGACAGGCAAATGCTGTTGCATCCAGTGCAGACAAGACATTTTCCTATATTCCTGACTGTTCCGATCTTCCCATTTCAGAAAATGCGGACTATGTGTATATCTGTGAGAACAACACCATTTACGGAACCAAGTTCTGGACCCTTCCCAATACAAAGGGCAAGGATCTGGTGGCAGACCAGTCTTCCTGCTTCTTATCTGAGCCGGTGGATGTGACGAAATACGGCCTTATTTTTGCAGGTGCCCAGAAAAATGTAGGACCTGCAGGAACGGTCATTGCCATTATCAGAGAGGATCTGATCCGAGAGGATGTACTGGATGGAACACCCACCATGCTGCGCTACAAGACCCATGCGGATGCAGGCTCCCTGTACAACACCCCCCCTACCTATGGCATTTACATCTGCGGCAAGGTATTTAAGTGGCTAAAGGAAATGGGCGGTCTGGAGGAAATGAAAAAGCGCAACGAGAAGAAGGCAAAGCTTCTCTATGATTTCCTGGATCAGAGCCGTCTCTTTAAGGGAACAGTGGAAAAGAAGGACCGTTCCCTTATGAATGTTCCTTTTATCACGGGAAATGAGGAAATGGATGCGCTTTTTGTAAAGGAGTCTAAGGCAGCGGGTCTTGAAAACTTAAAGGGACACCGTACCGTAGGAGGCATGAGAGCCAGCATTTACAATGCAATGCCCATGGAGGGCGTGGAGAAGCTGGTAGCCTTTATGGATGAGTTTGAGAAGAAATGGGGGCAGGGGAAATGAAAAAGATTCAGTGCTTAAATCCAATTGCTGCCTGCGGAACCGAGCTGTTCCCGGCAGATTATACCTTTACCGATCAGATGGCAGAGGCAGATGCGGTTCTGGTGCGCAGCGCCTCCATGCATGAGCTGGAGCTTCCGGAAGGACTTCTGGCCGTAGGCCGTGCCGGAGCCGGTGTGAATAATATCCCTCTGGATGAATGTGCCAAAAAGGGAATCGTGGTATTTAATACTCCGGGAGCCAATGCAAACGGCGTAAAGGAGCTGGTTTTGGCAGGGCTCTTCCTGGCTTCCAGAGATATTGCAGGAGGACTTGCATGGTGTAAGGAAAATGCCGCAGATCCCCAGATTGCGAAGACAACGGAAAAGAGCAAAAAGGCCTTTGCAGGCTGTGAAATAAAGGGAAAGAAATTGGGTGTCATCGGTCTTGGAGCCATCGGCGCAGAAGTGGCAAACGCAGCTACCCATCTGGGAATGGATGTATATGGCTATGATCCCTATATCTCTGTTAATGCCGCCTGGAGGCTTTCCAGAAATGTAAAGCATATTACCAATGTGGACACCATTTTCCAGGAGTGTGATTACATAACCGTTCATGTGCCGCTTATGGAGTCTACAAAGGGCATGATTAATAAAGAAAAGCTGGACATGATGAAGGATGGCGTGGTAGTATTAAACTTTGCCAGAGACACACTGGTAAATGATGACGATATGGCAGAGGCGCTGGCATCCGGTAAGGTGGCCCGCTATGTAAGCGACTTCCCCAATCCCAAAGCAGCCAATATGGATCGTGTGATCCTGACGCCTCATCTGGGAGCATCCACAAAGGAGTCTGAGGATAACTGTGCAGTGATGGCTGTTAAAGAGCTGACGGATTATCTGGAAAATGGAAACATCCGCAATTCCGTGAATTTCCCGGCCTGCGATATGGGTGTATGCCAGGCGGAGAGCCGGATCGCGGTGCTTCATATGAATATCCCAAATATGATCGGACAGATTACGGGAATTCTGGCAGCCCAGGGCGTAAATATTACGGACATGACAAATAAGAGCCGTGATAAGTATGCTTATACGCTTCTGGATCTGGAGCATAAGCCGGAAGCGGCTACCATTGAGAAATTAAAAGCCATCGAGGGTGTGCTCAGGGTGCGCAAGGTAAAATAAGTGATAATGAAGCCTGTGATGTTAAGGCATCGGCAGTGTGAATTGTAAGAGCCTTCATGGCCGGCCGGCTGTGGAGGCTTTTTGGTCTCTGCGATCAGCCGGATGGCTGTGAGGGCTTTTTGAGTCTCTGGCCTCTGCGGACAGGGAGAATAGAAAGAGGAGAAAAATTATGGCAGCAGTAAAACCATTTATCTGTATCAGACCCAGGGGGGAGATGGCGGCCCGTACAGCGGCCCTCCCCTATGATGTATATAATCGGCAGGAGGCCTGTGAGGCCGTCAAGGGGAACCCATATTCATTTTTAAATATTGACCGTCCGGAGACACAGTTTCCGGCAGAGGTAGACACATATGATGACCGGGTATATGAAAAGGCCAGGGAGCTTCTTGACAGCCAGATCAAAGAGGGCATATATGTAACAGATCCCGATCCTGCCTACTATCTGTATGAGCTTACCATGGATGGACGCAGCCAGACCGGGATCGTGGCCTGCTGCGCAGTGGATGACTATATAAACGGGGTCATCAAAAAGCATGAGAATACCAGAGAAGACAAGGAGCAGGACCGCATCCGCCATGTGGATGCCACCAACGCCCATACAGGCCCTATTTTTCTGGCTTACCGCAGGCAGGAGGAATTAAAACGCCTGGTGGAGCAGGCAAAAAAGGAGAAGGCTCTGTATGATTTTGTATCAGAGGACGGTATCCGCCACAGGGTATGGAAAATAGGTGATCCCGGGATGGTAAAGGCAGTAGAGGAGGCCTTTGAGAAGCTTCCTGCGGCCTATATTGCAGACGGCCACCACAGAGCGGCTTCAGCCGTCAAGGCGGGACTTAAAAGACGGCAGGAAAAACCGGACTACACGGGAAAAGAGCCCTTTAACTATTTTCTGTCTGTTCTGTTCCCCGATGATGAGCTGATGATCCTGCCCTATAACCGGGTGGTAAAGGACTTAAATGGTCTGGAAAAAGAGGGATTTTTAAAGAAAGCAGAAGAAAAATTTGAGATTCATCTTATGGGAAAGGAGGCCTTTGCCCCGGATCAGAAGGGAACCTTTGGAATGTATCTGGAGGGAGAATGGTACGGTCTGAAGATAAGGCCGGAATATGAGAGTGAAGATCCGGTCGCAGGGCTGGATGTATCCATTCTTCAGGATCAGCTTTTAGGACCTGTTCTTGGAATCGGTGATCCGAGAACAGACTGCAGAATTGATTTTATCGGAGGAATCCGGGGATTAAAGGAGTTGGAACGCAGAGCGGACAGCGATATGAAGCTTGCATTTTCCATGTATCCTACTTCCATTACAGAGCTTTTGGCGGTGGCGGATGCAGGACAGCTGATGCCGCCTAAATCCACCTGGTTTGAGCCAAAACTCAGAAGCGGGCTGTTTATCCACCGCCTGTCATAGAAGGAGCCAGAGAACTGCCTTCTTCCGGGGAACTGCCTTCTTCGGGGGGATTGCCGCCCCTTTGTGGATCCGCTTCCTTCATGCCATAGACGCGGATCCATTCCTTGGTGCCCTCTACCTTGACTGTTTCACAGCGGCTGCGTTCCAGAAACTGGATCAGCCCATAGCAGTCGATCCACACCTCCTTTCCCTCCTGGCGGCGGGCTTCGTCAAAGATCAGCTCCAGTCCGAAATGGAGGTGTGGTGTGTCGATGTTGTTGGTATTTTCCGTAGTGCTGTAGCCGGTGCGGCCCAGATAGCCGATCACGTCTCCGGCCTGGACATAGGAACCCTGAGAGAGATTGGACTGGTAGGGGTAGTTTTTGCGTAGATGGGCGTAGTAATAGTAACGTTTCTGATCCAGGCTGCGGATCCCAATCCTCCAGCCGCCATAGGGGTTCCAGCCAATGGCTTCCACATAGCCGGACTCTACGGCGATAATGGGGGTTCCTACCTGCCCCATCATGTCATGGCCCAGGTGCTGGCGCTTAAAGCCATAGCTTCTTGCTGCCCCGAAATCATCATAATCATTGTAGGGAAAGCCCTTGGCGATGGGAGAAAAGGCTTTCAGGCCGTATTTTGTGACCCAGATGGTGCCAGAGTCCTGATCCTGATTTTCAGAGACATATTCCGGCGGGGCTTCGCTTACAGGGATTTCCGCTTTAAATACTCCTACCATTCCGTCCAGGACGGCTCCGTATGCTTCTCTGTAGTAGTCAAAGTTCTTCGATTTTTCTTTCAGTGTGTCCATTGTCGTTTCACCCTTTAATACCGCTTCTGCCATGGCTTCCATATCCTTTGGCCGGTAGGAGGAAAAATCTCCGCCGTACCGGCTGCCAAGGAGAGCAAGAAGATCGACCCAGTTTAGATGAATCGGGCTTTGAACGGTATCTACATCATAGCGGAAGGCCTGATTTAAGGCTTCGGCTGTTACATTAAAATCCACCCACTTTATACTGCTTTTTGCCGGGGATTTTGAGGCATCGGAGGAAGATGCCAAAGGGCGGCCGGAAAGAACGTTTAAGGCTTTTTGGTGAAAGGCCGGAAAAAGGCCGGAGAACAGAAATACAAGTGCTGCAAGCTCTGCCCAAATGACCGCCTGGGAGTGCTTGTGGAAAAAACTGGAAATATGGGAAATAAAATGAGGGAAAAGCTTCATCAAAAGTACCTCTTTAGAATAAGGTCCTGAGAACAGTCTATGGGGCGGGATGGGAAAATATGATGGTGGGGAAGAGACGGCCAAATTAAATTGAGAAAATGATGCGTATGTGGTAAAATAAGGACAGAATGCGAGCCATGTGGGGTTGCATGAGGCGGCATAGGACAAGGAGGAGTAAACGTGGAAAATTTTGAATTTTATGCACCGACGCGGATGATTTTTGGAAAGGATACCCATCTTAAGGTGGGAAAGCTGATCCGGGAGTATGGCTTTAAGAAGGTTCTCATTCATTTTGGCGGAGGAAGCGTGAAGCGGACGGGTCTTCTTGATACGGTTTGCAGGTCATTGGAGGAAGAAGGAATCGGATATGTGCTGCTAGGAGGCGTTCAGGCCAATCCGGTTCTTTCCATGGCAAGAAAGGGTATTGAGCTGTGCCGGAGGGAACAGGTAGATTTTATCCTGGCAGTAGGCGGAGGAAGCGTGATCGATTCCTCCAAGTGCATAGCAGACGGCGTAGGGAATCCTGATGTGGATGTATGGAAATTCCATATGAAGGAAGCTGTTCCGAAGAAGGCCCTCCCTGTTGGTGTTATTCTTACATTGGCTGCCGCAGGCAGTGAGATGAGCGCCTCCTGCGTGATCACTAACGAGGAAAACGGCCTAAAGAGAGGTTTTAACAGTGTAACTCACAGGCCTTTATTTTCCATCTGTAACCCGGAGCTGACCTATACCGTAAATGCCTTCCAGACAGGCTGCGGCACAGTGGATATTATGATGCATACTCTGGAGCGGTATTTCAGTCTGGGACATGATACAAGCCTTACAGACCGTATGGCGGAGGGATTGTTAAAGGCTGTGATCGAAGCAGGAAGAATTGTCCATGAAAATCCGGAGGATTATGAGGCAAGAGCGGCACTGATGTGGGCTGGAAGCCTTTCCCACAATGACCTGACCGGAGCAGGAAGACAGGTATTTATGCCGGTTCATCAGTTAGAGCATGAGCTTTCGGGAATGGACGACCGGATCGCCCATGGTGCAGGCCTGTCGGCGCTCTGGGCTTCCTGGGCCAGATACGTATATCAGAATGATGTGAACCGTTTTGCGCAGTATGCAGTGAATGTATGGAATCAGGAGATGGATTTTGAACATCCGGAGCGTACGGCGCAGGCCGGTATCCGGGAAACGGAAGATTACTTTAAATCCCTGGATATGCCGGTGAGCTTAAAGGAGCTGGGCGTGGATCCTGCATCCTTTAAGGTGATGGCAGAAAAATGCTCCGGAGGTGGAGCACGCAGGCTGACAGGCATCCGGGAACTGGATGAGGAAGACATGATCCGCATCTATGAGATGGCTATGGGTGAGTGAGACCGTACAGTGATATAGGAAATGCTCCGGGCAGTTTATGAGACTGCCGGAGCATTTTTTCGCTGCTGTAACTTGTATCAAGGAGATCCTGCAGCCGGATTTACAGTGCGATGATCTCACGGTCATCCGGCACATACAGTTCTCCCCGGTAATAGGTATGTCCTTCTGCCGTATAGAGCGCCTTGCGTTCAGAGATCTGTTTATCTTCGGTGTGCCACAGAAGCAGATGGGGGATTTTAAGCTCTTCGGCCAGTTCACAGGCCTCCTTTACGGTGCTGTGATGCTTTTCATATGGTTTAAAGCGGTCTCTGTCTTTGTAGAGGCAGAAGGCTTCGTGGAGCAGCCAGGAGCTTCCCTTTACAATGGATACGCATTCGCGGTTTAATGGTTCATCTCCGGCGAATGTAAGCTTTTTCCCGTTTTTTAAAACCGTGGTGAAGCCGAATTGCTTTGCCTTGGTAGAGAGAATATCAAAAAATGTCACATCATAATCCAGAATGTGTACGGTTTCTCCATCCTCTACAGGAACAAGGAAAATCCGTTCTCCGATCATGTTGTAAAATTTCCCCTGCAATGTCAGGCGGCAGAGGGTGGAAATAGTTTCGGTAAGATCCGGATGGCAGTAGATCTGAAGCTGTCCCCGATAGGCATCTTTTTTCATGGCAGCAGCAATCATGCGGATCATCCATACGATCCCCAAAATGTGATCCGTGTGCTCATGGGTCACGAAAATATGGTGGATATGAGAAAGATCCACATTCATTTCTTCCAGAATCTTAAGGATTCCGTTTCCGCCTCCGGCGTCGACCATAAAAAATTCATCCTCATCTTTTAAGGCAAAGCAGGTATTGTAGCAGTGCACTGCCTGGGCGTTTCCGGTTCCGAATACATATAATTTTTCCATAGATTTTCCTTTCCAAAAGAGTTTGTCATAAATTTTTAAATCATGTTTTATGGGAAAAACTTTAAAATATGCTACAAATATGGTACTATAATCCTAGCGAAATTGCAATAAGTGTACAGTTTTGAGTTTCCGCATTTCGCACCGCACCAGACTCCAGGGCACACTGCAAAATGCGGAAACTCAAACAATCGACGTACGGGGGAATGTATTATGAGAGACGTGGCATATCTGCAGCTTCTGGCGCGGGAATTTCCTTCTGTGAAGGAAGCGACAGGGGAAATCGTAAATCTGATGGCAATTTGCAGTCTGCCTAAGGGAACGGAGTATTTTTTCAGCGATCTTCATGGAGAATATGAAGCCTTTATTCATCTGCTTCGGTCTTCCTCCGGCATTATCAGGGAGAAGATCAAGGAAACTTTTGGATATGTGATCCCGGAGGAGGAGCAGCTGCAGCTGGCAAACCTGATCTATTATCCGGAGCGCCATCTGCCCAGGATGATGAAGCAGGGCAGATATACGGAGGACTGGCAGCGTATCACCATTTACCGGCTGATACAGATTTGCCGGGAGGTGGCATCCAAGTATACCCGTTCCAAGGTTCGCAAAAAGATGCCGAAGGAATATGCATATACCATTGATGAACTGCTTCATGTGGATGGAAATGATGAAAATAAAAAGCTTTATTACAATGAGATTATCCATTCGATCATAGACACCAGTATTGCGGATAAATTTATAGCAGCGCTCTGCCGGCTGATCCAGAATCTTACCATTGATAATCTCCATATTATTGGGGATATTTTTGACAGAGGCCCCAGGGCGGATATCATTATGCAGGAGCTGATGAGCTTCCATGATGTGGATATCCAGTGGGGAAATCACGATATTTCCTGGATGGGGGCTGCTGCGGGCAATCTGGCCTGTATCTGCAATGTACTGCGGATCGCTATAAGCTACAACAGCTTTGATGTGCTGGAGGATGGCTACGGTATCAATCTGCGCCCGCTTTCCATGTTTGCGGCGCGGGTATATCAGGATGATCCGTGCGAGCGTTTTATGCCCAGGATCCTGGATGAAAATCTTTACGACGCAGTGGATTCCGGACTGGCTGCCAGGATGCACAAGGCAATCGCTGTCATTCAGTTCAAGGTGGAAGGAGCTATGATCATGCGCCATCCGGAGTATGGGATGGAGGACCGGCTCCTGCTTCCGGCTGTGGATTATGAAAAGGGAACCGTAACGATCGGAGGAAGGGCCTATCCCATGCTGGATACCAATTTCCCGACGATCGATCCAAGAAATCCGCTGGAACTTACAAGGGGGGAGAAGGAGCTTCTGCGGGTGCTGTCCGCCTCCTTCCGCCACAGCGAGGTTCTCCATCGTCATGTGCGCTTCCTCTATTCCCACGGGAGCATTTACACCTGCTGCAATTCCAACCTTCTTTACCATGGCTGTATTCCCATGAGAAAGGATGGTACCTTTGAAGGGCTTACCTTTGGAGGAAAGGAATACAGGGGAAAAGAACTGATGGATTACCTGGGCCGTCAGATCCACAACGCCTATTTTATGCCGGACGGACAGCAGGAAAAGCAGGAAGCACTGGATCTTATGTGGTACCTCTGGTGCGGAGCCAAGTCTCCTGTGTTCGGTAAGGATAAGATGACCACATTTGAACATTATTTTGTAGAAGATAAGGCAGCGCATAAGGAAAATATGAATCCTTACTATAAGCTCAGCGAGAGCGAAGAGGTCTGCTGCCGTATTTTAGAGGAGTTCGGCCTCCCAGTGGAGGGCTCCCATATTATCAACGGCCATGTGCCTGTAAAGCTGAAGGACGGTGAAAAGCCGGTAAAAGCAGGCGGAAAGCTCTTTATCATTGACGGAGGGCTGTCAAAGGCTTATCAGAGCACCACAGGCATTGCGGGCTATACGCTGATTTATAATTCCCATCAGCTGTCGCTGGCAGAGCATATGCCCTTTGATCCTAAAAAGGACAGTACGCCCAAGGTATCTATGGTTGAGAGGATGCCCCGCCGGATTATGGTGGCAGATACGGACAAGGGACGGGAGCTCAAGGCACAGATTGCGGATTTAAAAGAACTGGTGGCCGCATACCGGGAAGGCTTAATAAAAGAAAGGGCAGAATAGATGACCAAAAATGAATTTTTACAGGGATTAAAGGAAGAGCTTGAGGGACGTGTGACCCATTCAGCCATTCAGGAAAATATCCGATACTATGATGATTATATTTCTCAGGAGGTATTAAAGGGAAGCACAGAAGAGGAAGTGACAGAAAGCCTGGGAGGCCCCAGGATTATTGCCAGAACCATTGTGGATGCGGCATATGATACGGAGGATCGTCCGGACGGCTATGATGAATACGGCTCCGGTCCGGCAGAGGAAAGGGAAGCAGGCACCGGTTCCCGGAGTCCCTTTGGCAGTCAGGGAAACGGTCAGGAAAACCCCTATACCGGACACAGCCATATTCATTTTTTGGATTTCAGTAAGTGGTATGTGCGCCTGGGCGCAGGCCTTGTAGTATTTTGTGTGATTTTTCTTATAATGAGCGTCTTTTTCGGCATCGTAGGCCTGGCCGGCTTTATACTGGCCCACATCTGGCCGGTTCTTGTGATACTTATGATCATATGGATGTTCAGAGGGCCGAGGAGATAGATGGAAAATAGAGGTAATTCCACCATTTTCCATTGACAAATCCTGACAGAAAGAATATACTTTATTACGTTGTGTAACAATTTTGTAACAATTACAGCCGATTCAGGTATTCTAAAAGTCAGGGGAGTTAAGATTTGAAGCTGGATGTATTTCGCAGGCTTGCAGTGAAGGTTGCAGCAGGAGTATTTATTTTCGCAGGACTTATGATGATAGATCCGCAGGAGAGCATGGCGGCGGCCAGGACAGAGGTGCAGACCCGATCCTCTTATATGGTGACCATTGAGGCTCCATCTGTGGATGTATATACATATAAAAGCAAGGATTCCAAAACCGTAGGTCAGGTAAAAAGAGGACAGACTTATGAGGTGCTTAAAAAGGAACAGGACGGCTGGGTACAGATCCGCATGGGAAACCGGGAGGGATACATTTCTGCGGCAGGAAATGCCTCTCTGGTAGAAAAGAACCGTCAGACTGTGGACAGCGGGGCCAGACAGCGGCGGGAAGTAGTGGAATTTGCTCTTCAGTTTCTGGGAGGCGAATATAAATACGGCGGAACCGATCCGAACAAGGGAGTAGACTGCTCCGGTTTTACACGATATGTCATGAAGTATGGCGCTTCTGTGGAGATTCCTCATTCTTCCACAGGACAGGCTGCCTGCGGAACGGAAGTTTCCGAAGAAGAGATGCAGCCAGGAGACCTGATCTTTTACAGCAGTCCCTTTGGCAGGATCAATCATGTGGCTATGTATGCGGGAAACGGGCAGGTTGTTCATGCTTCTACAGAAGAAACAGGCATTAAGCTGTCTCCTTATAATTACCGGGAGCCTGTGAAGATTGTAAGTGTTTTGGAGTAAATCTTAAAAAAATATAAACAGGTTGACGAAAATCTTATGTATGTTATAATAAAATCGTAATGAACGTAACAAATATGTAACAATTCAAATCGGATTTGTAATAAACGGGGATGACGAAGAACATGCATAATTTTTTCAGGAAACTGGTTGGAACAGGTGTTGTGTGCGGGATGCTGGTATTTGCGGCTCCTCTTACTTCTATGGCAGCCATTGGGCCGGGGTTTGCAGCAGGTACGTATGTGGCGACCGTGACAGCGGAAAGCGTAAATATCAATAAGAACCGCGACAGCGAGGAGGTTCTTTTTACAGCGAAGGCCGGCAGTACATATGAAGTATTAGAGGACTGCGGAGACGGCTGGATGAAGGTTCGGGTTCACGATACAGAAGGATATCTTCCGGTTTCTGAAAATGCAGTGGTGGAAGAGGCAGAGGAAGGCGAGATCGCCATGATCCAGAAAGAGGCCAGGGAGTCATCCGCTTCCTATAAGAGACAGCAGCTTGCAGACTATGCCCTGCAGTTTGTAGGAGGCCCCTATCAATACGGAGGGAGCGATCCTCATACAGGTGTGGACTGCTCCGGCTTTACCAGATATGTGTATCAGCACGGTGCAGGCATTACATTAAACCGTTCTTCCAGAGGACAGGCTCTTCAGGGAAAAGAAATCAGTGCAGATCAGATGCGTCCGGGAGATCTTTTGTTTTACGGAAGCAAAAGCAACATTGACCATGTTGCCATGTATATTGGAGAAGGAAAGATCGTCCACGCTTCTACGGAGCGCACAGGCATTACGATTTCCAACTGGAATTACAGAAATCCGGTAAAGATCAGAAGTATTATGGAGTAGATTACGGGGGAAACCCACGCACGGTTCGGATTCCGTGCAAAGGATTAGGATAAAAAGATAGAGAGAAAGGCCGGGATAGGGGAGCTATCCTGGCCTTTTCTCAAAGGGGAGTATAAATAATTAATAAGGATGAGGGTGCAGCTTAAGGGAAACTGCATTACCTCATACTCATTTATAATACAAAAATTTCAAAAAAGCAACCGCTTTGAGGAATTTGTATAAAACCACAGTTTTCCGCCATACTAGAGGGTGTATCGTAAACCATCCCGGCGGCGGAAATTGTTTCGCCTGTCAGGAAAATCATTTCAGGAGGTATTTGCCATGTCAAGCAGAAATGACAACATGAACAGCTACAGCAACAGCCAGAATAACGCACAGAACAACAGCCGAAATAACTCTTCAAACAACGCATCAAACGGCCGTTCTAAAAATAACATGAAGAATTCCGCTGAGAATAAGTACGAGAACTGCGGAAGAAACAACGCAAGAAACGATTCTAACGACTGATCTTTGAGATCAGAAAGATAGGCATTCGCATAAAAATGGCATCTGCAGAGAGAACTCTTTTTGCAGATGCCGTTTTTTTAGGCTTCTTCGTGAGGAACCTGTCCGGAGCAGACGCATATACTACAGTAGGACACGCCACAGACAGAAGGAAAACAGAAAGCGGGGTGGAGTGATGAATGATTTTCCGATGATCTCGTACAAACAGCTTGATCAATGGCTGGAGCAGGGAAACGTCCGCCTCCTGGCAGATGTGAGAGAACCGTGGATGTATGGTGAGAACCGCATTTTGGGCAGTGTGAATATACCATATGAAGAGGTAAGAGAACGTTTGGAAGAGTTTCCCAGACAGGGCATGATCGTATGTTACTGCGACCGCGGCGCCAAGAGCATGGTGGTCTGCAGAGACCTCTGGCGCCTGGGATATGAGGTGTCTGATCTGGCAGGAGGAATGTTGGATTACAGGGGGAAATACGTTGACAGAAGACCTCTGTGGGATTTAAAATAGAGGAAACACTTCAGGACGGCGTGAAAACAGGCGGGAGCCCGTGCGTCAAGCTCGCTTGTAAGCACGGGTTCCCGCCTGTTTTCACATCGGATGAACATTCGATGCTTCTTGTCCGGCCCACAGCCGGACAAGAAGCCCCATCCTGAAATGCCTCACCTTATTACTAAAAAAGAAAGGAACCATCATCTCATGAAATTATTATTCGCATCTGATATTCACGGCTCTGCTTTTTACTGCAGGAGACTGTTAGATATTTATAAAGAATCCGGTGCCTCCCGGCTGGTGCTGCTGGGAGACATTCTGTATCATGGCCCAAGAAATGACCTTCCAAAGGAATATGCTCCCAAAGAAGTCATTGCCATGCTGAATCCATTAAAGAACCAGATCTATGCTGTTCGGGGAAACTGTGATACGGAGGTCGATCAGATGGTTCTGGAATTCCCCATTCTGGCAGATTATGCCCTTTTTTCTGTGGAGGGAAAGACCCTTTATGCTACCCACGGACACATTTTTAATCAGGACAATCTTCCGCCTATGCAGGAAGGTGATATTCTCATACACGGCCATACCCATCTGTTAAAGGCTGAGGAGACAGAGGGAGACTGCGGCAGGATCAGGGTGTTAAATCCCGGTTCCGTGTCCATTCCCAAGGGAGGAAATCCGCATACATATGGTATTTTGGAGGACGGCGTATTTACCATCCGTACACTGGACGGTGAAGCGGTTAAGGAAATGAAATTGTAAAAGAGAGGAGAACCAGTTGAAGCAGACCTATGAACTGATCGCCCCCTGCCATTTCGGCCTGGAGGCAGTACTAAAAAAAGAAATCCTGGATCTGGGATATGAGATCGCTTCTGTAGAAGATGGAAGAGTAACCTTTATCGGAGATGACGAGGCAATCTGCAGAGCCAATGTATTTTTAAGGACAGCAGAACGCATTTTATTGAAAGCAGGCAGCTTTAAGGCAGAAACCTTTGAAGAACTGTTTCAGGGCACCAGAGCCATTGCATGGGAGGAACTGATTCCGGAAGATGGAAAATTCTGGGTGGCAAAGGCGTCTTCCATCAAGAGCAAGCTGTTCAGCCCCTCCGATATTCAGTCTATTATGAAAAAAGCCATGGTAGAGCGGATGAAGAGCCATTATAAGGTGACTTGGTTCCCGGAAAATGGAGCCAGCTTCCCTCTGAGGGTTTTTCTGTACAAGGATATTGTAACCATTGGAATTGACACCAGCGGAGATTCCCTTCACAAAAGGGGGTATCGTACTCTTACCAGCAAGGCACCAATTACGGAAACACTGGCGTCGGCCCTGATCCTTTTAACACCCTGGAATAAGGATCGGATCCTGGTAGATCCTTTCTGCGGCAGCGGCACCTTCCCTATTGAGGCTGCTATGATCGCCGCCAATATAGCTCCGGGCATGAACCGGTCTTTCCTGGCAGAGGACTGGAAAAATATTATCGGGCGCAAATGCTGGTATGAGGCTATGGATGAGGCAAACGATCTGGTGGATGACAGCGTGCAGGTCGATATTCAGGGCTATGATATTGACGGGGATATCGTAAAGGCCGCCCGCTTAAATGCCCAGTCTGCAGGCGTGGACCATATGATCCATTTCCAGCAGCGGCCTGTAAGCGCTTTAAGCCATCCGAAAAAATATGGCTTTATTATTTCTAATCCTCCTTACGGAGAGCGGATTGAAGAGAAGAAGAATCTTCCGGTTCTCTACAGGGAAATCGGAGAGCGGTTTGCCGCTCTGGACGCCTGGTCTATGTACCTGATCACATCCTATGAGGATACGGAAAAATGCATTGGGCGCAAGGCGGATAAGAACCGAAAGATCTATAACGGCATGCTGAAAACCTATTTCTATCAGTTTATGGGGCCGAAGCCTCCCAGACGCAGTCAGGAGAAGAAAATTGATAAACAGGAATAGGAGGGCTTTGGGGGCTGTTTTGGCCGTTTGCATAGCTGTTATGACGGCAGGCTGCGCTGTTTTGGCAGATAAAAGGAGTCCAGATAGTTCGTTCGGATATGAAGATGTCCGCGAGCAGGAAACAGAACAAACGGAGCAGAGCCTTTCTGCCCTTCCGGAGGTGGGAGAGAAGGATGCTTCCTGCCAGATTTGGAACCGGGGGCTTCCTGAGGATACAATTCTGCCCCGTTCCTATGATTACAGGGAGGAAGGACGTGCGCCCCAGATTGGAAATCAGGGCTCTCTTGGAACCTGCTGGGCCTTTGCCTCCCTGACGGCACTGGAATCGTCGCTTCTTCCTGAGAAGAATGAGTCATTTTCAGTGGATCATATGTCCATGCATAATAATTATACGCTGGGACAGGATGAAGGCGGAGAATATACCATGTCCATGGCATATCTTCTGGGCTGGCAGGGACCCGTGTGGGAATCCGAGGACCCTTATGGAGACGGCGTTTCCCCCTGCGGCCTGAAGCCCAGGCTTCATGTACAGGAAATCCAGATCCTTCCGTCTAAGGATTATGAGGCGATCAAGAGGGCTGTATATCTGGAGGGAGGAGTTCAAAGTTCCCTTTATACTTCCATGCAGGATTATGACAGTGAATCCGTGTATTACAACCGGGATACGAATTCCTACTGCTATGTGGGAACGAACGAGCCGAACCATGATTCTGTTATCATTGGCTGGGATGATGATTATCCAAAAGAAAATTTCAATATGGATCTGGAGGGTGACGGAGCATTTATCTGTACCAACAGCTGGGGAGAAAACTTTGGCGATGAAGGCTATTTTTATGTGTCCTATTACGATACCAATATCGGCGTTCACAACATTGTATACACCGGGGCAGAGTCCGCCGGGCTTTATGAAAAGATCTATCAGAGCGACCTGTGCGGCTGGGTAGGGCAGATCGGCTATGGTCAGGATACCGTCTGGGCGACCAATACCTTCCGGGCAGGTGAGAAGGAAGAACTGGAAGCCGCCGGATTTTATGCGACCGGACCCGATACGGAGTATGAAATGTATCTGGCCAGATATCTGCCGGAAGTACAGGAGGGGATTTCCGGGGCTGAAAAGGAAAGCCAGAGCGCCCGTATGGATCGGGCTTTGAATGACCGAAGGTCCATAGCCAGGGGAAAACTGATGTATTCCGGCTATTATACGGTTCCTTTTGATGAAAAAATACTATTGGATGCAGGAGAAAAATTTGCTATAATAGTTAAAATAAAAACTCCGGATACCGTTCATCCGGCAGCGATCGAATATGATGCCGGAGACGGGATCGCCAGAGTCGATCTTACAGACGGAGAAGGATATCTGAGCCATGACGGCAGTCTCTGGGAGCGTGTGGAGGAAACTCAGAAATGCAACCTCTGCCTGAAGGCATATACCAATACAAAAGGATAGAGGATTATGGAACAGAAGATCATTTTTGCAACAGGGAATCAGGGAAAAATGAGGGAGATCCGGGCCATTTTGTCCGATCTGGGGCTTCCTGTGCTGTCCATGAAGGAGGCAGGAGTTTCTCTGGATATTACAGAAGATGGAACGTCTTTTGCCGAAAATGCCCGTATCAAGGCCAGAGCTGTCTGGGAGCATACAGGCGGGATCGTATTGGCAGATGATTCCGGTCTGGCAGTGGATTATATCGGCGGCGAGCCGGGCGTTTATTCTGCGCGGTATATGGGAGAGGATACCTCCTATGAGATTAAAAACAGAAATATCATAGACCGGCTTTTGGGGGCAGAGGGAAAGGAGCGGAGCGCCCGCTTTGTCTGCAATATTGCAGCTGTGCTGCCCGATGGACGAGTGATCCAGACAGAGGCATATATGGAAGGTGTGATCGCAAAGGAACCTGCCGGAACGGGCGGCTTTGGTTATGATCCTATCCTGTATCTTCCTGAATTTGGAAAAACCTCTGCGGAACTTACCATGGAGGAGAAAAACAGGATCAGCCACAGAGGAAAGGCATTAGAGGCCATGAAGAGCGCGCTGAAGCAGGAGATTGCGGTGACAGGTGGGAGAATAGCGTAAGATAAAGGAAGGAAACAGGGGATGAAAATACTGATTGTCAGTGATACGCACAGAAAAGATGGAAATCTCCAGTGGGTCATGGAAAAGGAAAAGCCCTTTGATATGCTGATCCATCTGGGAGATGCCGAAGGAAGCGAACAGTACATCGCTCATTGGGCAGAACCGGGCTGTGAACTGGAGATGGTTCTGGGAAACAATGACTTCTTTTCCCATCTGGAGCGGGAACGGGATCTTATGATCGGAAAATACAAAACGCTTTTAACCCATGGCCATTACTATCATGTGTCTTTAAGCACAGAGTATTTAAAAGAAGAGGCAAGGTCAAGAGATTTTGATATCGCTATGTTCGGTCACACCCACCGGCCTTTTTTTGAGATTGACCGGAAGAAGGGACAAAAAGATCTGATCGTGCTTAATCCCGGAAGCCTGTCTTACCCCAGGCAGGAGGGCAGGCGGCCGTCCTATATGATCATGGAGATCGGGGAGGACGGAGAGGCGGCATTTAACCACTATTATCTGTAAACAGGAGAGAACTGCTTTTTAGGGAGCGGTTCTTTTTTGTAGAAATGATAGTAAGGGCGGCTGCTTCCACACGAACAGGTATTTGCTTGCAGTCAGGGAACAGCGTCTGAAAAAAAGGAATATTTTTAAGAGTTGACGATACAATACTTGTGTGATATGATTAAAAAAATAAAAGAAATGGAACGTGAATAGTTGAATTTTGACAAGGCTTATATATGCTCATAATTGGTTGAGCGTTTCTACCAACTACCGCAAATAGTTGTCTATAAGTTTTCACAGCGGGAGTGTCTGTGAAAGCATGAAGGCAGCGGTGGTTTTTTTGTGCGGATAGAGAGTAAAAATCTGGAAAATGGTGTTTCAGAGCGCAGAAAGGAGGCACAGAGCTTCATGGAAGGAAAGAGCAGTAGACAGGACAGCAGCTCCTTAAGAGAGCGGATTCTGGCGGCTTCGGGTGAAAAAAGGGCAGGTCTGGTGTTAAAGGGCGCCAGGGTAGTGAATGTATTTACCGGGGAGCTGGAGGAAGCCGATGTGGCAATAGAAGCTGGATACATCGCAGGAGTCGGTTCCTATGAGGGAGAAACGGAGGTGGATCTGTCAGGAAAGATTATCTGCCCGGGCTTTATAGACGGCCACATTCATTTGGAAAGTTCTATGGTAAGGCCGGCTGAGTTTGAACGGGCGGTTCTGCCCCACGGTACCACGGCAGTGATTACAGATCCCCATGAGATTGCCAATGTAGCAGGCACAGAGGGAATCGATTACATGCTTTATGAAACAGAAAATCTGATGCTGGATGTGTTTTTTATGCTTCCATCCTGCGTACCGGCAGCCGATTTAGAGGAGTCCGGGGCTGTGCTCCGTGCAGAGGATCTGAGAGCCTACTATGAAAATCCCAGGGTGCTGGGGCTGGCAGAGATGATGAATGCTCCCGGTACTGTAAAGGCAGAGGAAGGCGTTCTGGCTAAGCTTAAGGACTGTTCGGACAGGGGAAAACGGATTGACGGCCATGCTCCCGGACTTTCAGGATATCAGTTAAATGCTTACTGCGCTGCGGGAGTGGCTTCGGATCACGAATGCTCCGAAGCAGAGGAAGCGCTGGAAAAGCTGCGGCGGGGACAGTGGATCATGATCCGCGAGGGAACAGCAGCCAGAAATCTGGAAGGACTTATTTCATTATGCAAGCAGCCTTATGTAAACCGATGTATGTTTGTTACGGATGATAAGCATCCGGGAGATCTGCAGAGAAAGGGCCATATGGATGGGATCATCCGAAAAGCAGTCCGGCTGGGAGCAGATCCGGTGACAGCGATTCAGATGGCAACGCTTCATCCGGCCCGGTATTTTGGTCTTCGTGAAAATGGGGCAGTAGCGCCGGGCTATCGGGCAGATCTGGTGGTTTTAGAGGATCTGGAGCAGATAAAAGCAGTGCAGGTCTATAAAAACGGGAAGCTGGCGGCGCAGATGGGAGAGCTGATCTCACAAGAGAAGCGCAGAGAGAAATCCGAAAGCCCGTCCTTTGACCGCGTGCATCATTCCTTCCATATGAAGGAAGTTTGTGAGCAGGATTTCAGGCTGGAGCCGGAGGGGGCCTACTGTCGGGTGATTGAGCTTACACCAGGAGAACTTTTGACAAAGGAGCGGAATGCAGCCTGGGTACAGCTTCCTGGCTTTGCTCCCGGGGTAAATCCTCAGAAGGATATTATAAAGCTGGCTGTTCTGGAACGCCATAAAGGAACCGGACATAAGGGGATTGGATTTCTGGGAGGCTATGGCTTAAAGGCCGGAGCAGTGGCGACCAGTGTAGCGCATGATTCCCATAACCTCATTGTAGCCGGCGTCAGTGACCGGGATATGGCTCTGGCCGCGGAGACGGTGAGAAAGGCGCAGGGAGGGATTGCCGTAGTAAAGGACGGAGCGGTACTGGGGCTTCTTCCTCTTCCAATCGGCGGACTTATGAACCCAATGGCAGCAGAAGCAGTAGATGAAAAGCTGGAGGAACTTAAGAGACTGGCGGCCGGTCTGGGTGTCAGAGAGGGGATCGATCCCTTTATGACTCTGGCATTTGTAAGCCTTCCCGTAATTCCAAAGCTGCGTTTAAATACCTGTGGCCTGATAGATACACAGCTGCAGGAAATCCGGGCTGTTTCTTTTTCATAAAAGAGCGGCAAAACGGAACATGGAATGAAAAAGTAGGAGGAAACTTGTATGGATCTGGAGAAAATATTTCACCTGAAGGAAAATAAGACAGATGTAAAAACAGAGGTCATCGCAGGAATTACCACTTTTATGACAATGGCCTACATTCTGGCAGTTAATCCCAGTGTACTGAGCGCCTGTGGAATGGACAGCGGCGCTGTATTTACCGCTACCGCTCTGGCGGCTCTTATCGCGACGCTCTTAATGGCGGCATTTTCCAACTATCCCTTTGTACTTGCTCCTGGTATGGGCTTAAATGCGTATTTTTCCTATACCGTTGTTTTGCAGATGGGGTATAGCTGGCAGACCGCTCTGGCAGCCGTATTTATTGAAGGTATCGTATTTATCCTTCTGTCTTTGACAAATGTACGCGAGGCGATTTTCAATGCCATCCCTATGAATTTAAAACATGCGGTATCTGTGGGTATCGGACTTTTCATTGCATTTATCGGCCTGCAGAATGCGCATATTGTAGTAGACAGCGCGACTTTGGTAGGCGTGTATTCTTTTAAAAGCTCCGTAGAAAATGGTCTGTTTAACAGTGAAGGGATCACAGTCGTTCTGGCTCTAGTGGGTATTCTGGTTACAGGTATTCTGGTTGTAAAGGGCGTAAAAGGAAACATCCTCTGGGGTATTCTGATCACATGGGGCCTTGGCATTCTCTGCCAGTTTCTTGGAATCTATCAGGTAAATCCTGAGATTGGCATGTACAGTCTGCTGCCTGATTTTTCCAATGGAATCAGCGTTCCCAGTCTGGCGCCTACCTTAATGCAGATGGACTTTTCCGGTATTTTATCCCTGGATTTCTTTGTAGTCATGTTTGCATTCCTGTTCGTAGACCTGTTTGATACCCTTGGAACCCTCATTGGCGTGGCTTCCAAGGCAGATATGCTGGATAAGGATGGAAAGCTCCCAAGGATCCGCGGCGCCCTGTTATCCGACGCCATCGGAACCTCTGTGGGCGCTATGCTTGGTACCTCCACCACTACCACATTTGTAGAGAGTGCATCCGGCGTGGCAGAGGGCGGACGTACGGGACTTACCGCAGTTGTAGCTGCAATCCTTTTTGGACTGTCCCTGTTCTTGTCCCCGATTTTCCTGGCCATCCCGTCCTTTGCAACGGCTCCGGCTCTGGTAGTAGTAGGCTTTCTGATGCTGACCTCTATTACAAAGATTAACTTTGATGACTTCACAGAAGCCATTCCCGCATACGTTGCCATCATCGCAATGCCCTTCATGTACAGCATTTCCGAAGGAATTGCAATGGGCGTTATCTCCTACGTTGTAATCAATGTAGTGACCGGAAAAATGAAGGAAAAGAAGATCAGCCCGCTGATGTATGTGCTGGCGGTGCTGTTTATCGGGAAGTACATTATGCTGTAAGATACATAAATTTATAGTTCAGTTGCAGCACTGCAAAAACAGGCAGGAAAGGAGGCCGCAGACCTTACTCGCCTGTTTTTGCGTGAATTTAGTAACAGTTCAGACTAGCCATAGATAAACGTGAGAAATTGAAAAAAGATTTTTTCTTTTTGGTTTATTTCTGGTAAAGATGAGGGAATTTTGAAAAAACAGTTGACAATTCCCTCATCCTGTTTTATAATACTTCTTGTTCGTGCAGGTGTAGTTCAATGGTAGAACACTAGCCTTCCAAGCTAGATACGTGGGTTCGATTCCCATCACCTGCTTTTTTTGTGCCTAAAAACAGCTTGACTAAATGCCCTGACGGGAGTATACTGACATCAGATACATTCTTCGGGGCAGGGTGAGATTCCCTACCGGCGGTAGAGTCCGCGACCCGCATATGCGGTTGATCCGGTGTGATTCCGGAACCGACAGTTACAGTCTGGATGAGAGAAGATGGGCAGAGCAGACCTGGATGCAGATTTGCTGTATAAAATGCGTATTTTATCCCGGAGGATCCAAGATCAGCCGGGATTTTTTTGTCAGTGGGAGAGAAAGCGGAGATGTTTTGGTTAAGCCTGCTGCTGGCATTCTTTACCCCGGCAGATTACATCAAAACAGGAGGATCTGACAATGAAGATGAAAACAAAGCAGGTAGTATTGATGGGAATGTTTGGAGCTCTGGCGGCAGTTCTGATGCTGTTTGAGGTGCCTCTTCCTTTTATAGCTCCCAGTTTTTACGGCCTTGATATTTCTGAAGTTCCGGTACTTGTGGGAACTTTTGCTATGGGACCTGTAGCAGGTGCTGTGATGGAGGGAGTGAAGATCCTGGTAAAGCTTCTTCTCAAACCGACTTCTACCGGTTTTGTGGGAGAGTTTGCTAATATTGTGATCGGCTGTTCTATGGTCGTGCCTGCAGGAATGATCTACCGTCTCCGTAAGACGAAAAAAGGAGCAATTGAGGCAATGGCAGTGGGGACTATTTTAATGGCTACAGTGGGGGCGATGATCAATGCCCTTGTAATGATTCCGTTTTATTCCCGGTTCATGCCTCTGGATAATATCCTGGAAGCGGGGGCTGCAATTAATCCGGCGGTAAGCAGTGTGTGGGGATTGGCGATTTTCTGTGTAGCTCCGTTTAATTTATTAAAAGGAGTGATCGTTTCTCTTCTGACTGCCCTGGTATATAAGAGGATCAGCTGTATGATCCATAGCGCAGACCGGGAAATATGTGGAGACATGTAAGTGAAATCCTGGTTAAAAGCGGGATAAAATTTCAGAATAAAAAAACTAAAAAAATATAAAAAAAGTGCTTGCATTTCTTGATAAAGTATGATAAAGTATAACACGTTGATGCGGCAAGCATCACGGATGAGTCTGTAGCTCAGTTGGATAGAGCAACGGCCTTCTAAGCCGTGGGTCGGGGGTTCGAATCCCTTCAGGCTCATTGAGCGTAAGCTCTAATTGAATGATATATGGTGGGTATGGCGAAGTTGGTTATCGCGCCAGATTGTGGCTCTGGAGGCCGAGGGTTCGAATCCCTCTACTCACCCTTTCCTCTTTTCGTGATGATGAGAAGAGGATTTTTTAATATAATGGGCTGTCGCCAAGCGGTAAAGGCACAGGACTTTGACTCCTGCATACGAGGGTTCGAATCCCGCCAGCCCAGTAAAAAAGCGCCGTAGTTTCCATAGCAGATAGGAAGCGACGGCGCTTTTTGTAATTCTGGTTTCAGAACAGATTATTTCTCATCCATATAGGCAGAGGGGGCGGGTTCTACACCGCGGCTCCATTCGATGGCATTTACAAGGAAAAATACAGCTACGCTGACTGCACAGCCGAATACCACAGGAAGAATGCCAAATTTAAAGCCTCCGCCGCTGAGATACTGCCAGAAGCAGAAACCGATCGTTCCGCCGATCAAAGAGAGAATACCGGAATTTTTAGTCGCCTTTGGTACGATCAGGCCAAGTCCGTAGGCTGCAAAGGGGCCCGCGCACCGGATGCCAAAGGCAAAGGTGTTCATAGTTACGATGGGGATTCCTGCCATGGAGATGATCATGGCAATGATTGCTGCCACAACGTTGCAGGTACGGGTGTAGGCGATAACCTGCTTATCCTTAAGCTGTTTGCCGCCGTATTTCAGATACAGGTCATTCATCAGCATGGTGGACATACATAACAGATTAGAGTCCGCAGAGGACATGGTGGCGCAGATGATAGCGGCAGAGATGATGCCGACGATGGCTCCGGGAGCATGGGCGGAGGTAACGGCCATCATGGCATTTTTTCCGCCGTCGGCCAGTTCCGGCATGGTAGCCAGAGCTGCCAGGCCCAGAAGTGTCGGGAAAATGGACATGGCCGCCATCAGTACAGCAGAAAGCCAGGCGGCTTCCTTTGCGACCTTTTCACTTTTTGCAGTTTCAAAACGTGATACCATCTCAGGGCCTGCGAGGAAGGTGCAGAAATAGTTGAAGATGTATCCGATGATCGTTACCCAGCCGATTTTCGTAAAGCTTAAATGAGCAGGAGGAAGAGCCGCAGAAATGGCGTCCCATCCGCCGCATCCGTGGATTACGATGGGGGTGGCAACAGCAAGACCGATCAGTATGATGCCGAACTGGACCAAATCTGAAATCTGGTCTGCGATCATGCCGCCAAAGGTAGTATAGAGAATCACTACAGCGCCTGCGATCAGCAGAGCTACATTGGTAGGAATTCCGGTCAGGCTGGCTACTACAGTGCCGGAGGCTGCAATCTGGGATGAGGTAAGGCAGAAAAGGGACAGGATACTCAAAACCGCAGTCAGAGTACTGGATGTTTTTCCGAATCTGCGTCCTACAACCTCAGGAATGGTCACAGCCATGGTTTTGCGGATCTTCGGGGCGAAATAAGCCAATGGGATCATAGCGATGGATGCGGTCAGTACATACCAGATCGCACTCATTCCCCATTCGCCGTAGGCTTTCTGCGCCAGTCCTGTAGTAGAACCGCCGCCGATATTGTTGGCTGACAATGAGAATGCCACCATAAAAAGTCCCATACGCCGTCCGGCCAGCATATAGTCGCTGCTGTCTTTGATCTTCAGTTTCCCCACGATGAAGCCAACCAACAGCATGCCGATCAGATAGGCAGCTACGATAATAAGAGCTTGTGTTTGCAGTACCATAAGAAACCCTCCTTAAAATATTAAAAAAATATAAATAAATTATAAATGATTCAGAAAAGAATGTAAATAAAGATTCTGTGTCAAAATAAATCAAATGAAAGAAAATATCTGCTGCAGCTGTCGGAAAACAACTTTTTATGGAGATGTAAAACTGACAAAAAACAAAAAATAAAATAAATGAAAAAAGTAGTTGACATTTTGAGTTTTATCGCATATAATAATCTACGTTGCTGAGGCAGACAAGCCAAAGTAATGAAAGATGCGTCAGTAGCTCAGCTGGATAGAGCATACGGCTACGGACCGTAGTGTCGGGAGTTCGAATCTTCTCTGGCGCATGATAAAAACCTCGTAGGTGTTTTGCTTACGAGGTTTTTTGCAATTATTCTATCTTTTTCTTTACATCACTGTAGCCTTCCAGCTGTCGTTCGATTTCTTCCAAAATATCCGCATAAATTTTAAAATCCCGGCTCAGCTGTTCCCGGCCATGAGGATTCTTTTTGTAACAGATACGGTGTTCCATACTGGCCCAGAAGTCCATGGACATAGTGCGCAGCTGAACCTCTACGGGAAAATATTCCATTGTATCAAGGCAATAAACCGGGATTCCGGCGATATCTAACAGATAATCTCTGGCATTGGCAATGCTGTTTGTTTTTCCCGAGCGCTTAAGCTTTTCCTCAATACTGTCTTTTGACTTGATCCGGCTTTGGATGGTATGGACAGGCCCGCTTTCGGTATGGTTCCCATACAGGCTGTGATCCAGTATTTCCAGTCGGGAAATCAGGATTTTTCTGGCATACTCATAGGACTGGATCAGGCTGTAATACTGTTCATTGGTCATAATCTGGTGTTCCCTCACTTTAATGTAGTTCATATACCAGAATAGAATACGATTAAACTGTGACAGAATTGTGTAAAAACTGTGTAGGAATTTTACCTGCAGGAATTTTGCCGCAGTTGAAACCTGCCCCGGAATATGGTATGATGATAAGAAGCTCTGCAGATATTTTTGCAGGCAGCGGCGATAAAAAATGACGCAATCGGATACAGAACAGGTGGAGATTTATGACAATACAAAAGCTTTCCATCCAGAATCTGCTTCTGGTAGGATTTACTTTATTTTCGATGTTTTTCGGTGCGGGAAATCTGATCTTTCCTCCGGATCTGGCTGCACGGGCAGGCGCTCAGGTGATTCCGGCTATGGCCGGCTTTTTGATCAGCGCAGTGGGGCTTCCGGTTCTGGGAGTGGCTGCGGTGGCTGTTTCAGGAGGACTTGAAAAGCTGGCGGGAAAAGTGGGCGGGAGATTTTCGCTTTTATTTACTTTAACCGCGTATCTGGCGATCGGCCCCTTCCTGGCGATTCCCAGAACTGCAAGCACTTCCTTTGAGATGACGCTGCTTCCTGTTCTCAGCGGTGCGGGAGTCCAGCTGGGAGATTATCTGGGCCATACGGGCATGACGGTTCAGTTTTGGGCTCAGTTGGGATATTCCTTTGTGTTTTTTGCCATTGCCCTTCTTTTGTCCGTTCATCCGGAAACCCTTTCAGAACGTTTGGGCAAGGTGACCTGTCCGGCACTGTTGATCCTGATTGCAGTATTATTTACGGGAAGGCTGATCTGGCCCATGGAGGGAGTGGGCGAGACAGTGGCAGAATTTGCGGCAGGAGCTTCGGTGAGAGGCTTTATGGAAGGGTATCAGACCATGGATACGCTTGCGGCTTTAAATTTTGGCATTATCATTTCTCTTAATATAAGAAATAAGGGGATTTCCAGAGAGGATTCCGTAATCCGGGAAACGATAAAGGCCGGACTTATGGCGGGGATCCTTTTATCTCTGGTCTATGGTGCTTTGGCCTATATTGGAGGCCCTGTAGGACAGCAGGCGGGAGCAGGCACCAACGGAGCCAGAATCCTGACCTTTGTGGCCGGAGATCTTTTTGGCATTTCGGGAATGGTGATTTTGGGGATTATCTTTTTTATCGCCTGCCTGAATACCTGTGTGGGACTGATCTGCTGCTGCAGCCAGTTTTTTTCTACTCTGGCGCCATGCGTTGGATATCGGATATGGACGGTGGTTTTTGCAGTTATCAGCCTTTTGATTTCCAGCGCGGGACTGGACCGTATTTTGAAATATTCCGTTCCTGTTTTAAATGCCGTTTATCCGATCGCGATTGTTCTCATTGCTCTAGCTTTTATGGAGCGGTTTACAGGGCGCAGGATCTGGGTGTACCGTCTGTCGATCCTGTTTACGGCGGCGGTAAGCGTTGTCTGGACCATGGATCAGGCAGCTCTTGCGATTCCGGGCATAACGGAAGGTATGAGGCATCTTCCAGGCTATGCTCCCGGTCTTGGATGGCTGCTGCCGGCTGTGATTGGCGGGCTGCTTGGAAGGATGATTCCCGGAGGAAATGAAACGGGGGATGGGCAGGGGTAAGAAAAATCCCCAGAAATGACATAAGAGAAAGGACAGCAGGATGACAGGATCAATCTGGATGCTTCATGCAAAAAAAGCTGATTTTAACGCTCTGTCAGGACGGTTTCACATCAGTCCGGTGACAGCCAGAATTATACGAAACAGGGATATTGAAAGCGAAGCGGAATTTGACCGCTATCTGAATGGAAGCCTGGAGGATCTTTATTCCCCCGGGCTTTTGCCCGATATGGAGGAGGCGGTCCGACGGATCAGCAGGGCAGTACAGGAAAAACGGCGTCTGCGGATCGTGGGTGATTATGATATCGACGGCGTATGCTCCACTGCTATTTTATATAAGGGATTCAAACGGATTGGAGCCTGTGCGGATTATGTGATCCCGGAGCGGATCCGGGACGGCTACGGTATCAACGAGCATATCATTGAGGCTGCGGCAAAAGACGGGATACAGACTATTGTAACCTGTGACAACGGCATTGCCGCCATCAGCCAGATTGCCCTGGCAAAGGAGCTGGGGCTGGAGGTGATCATTACAGATCACCACGATATCCAGACCAATGAGGAAACAGGGGAAGACCTGATGCCTCCCGCAGATGTAATTGTAAATCCCAAGCGCAGGGATAGCCGGTATCCGTGGCCGGAGATCTGCGGAGCCATGGTGGCCTTTAAGCTTGTTGGCGCTCTCTATGAAGCATACGGCATCAGCCGTAAGGAATGGCTGGAATTTCTGGAGCTTGCTGCCATTGCTACGGTGGGAGATGTGATGAAGCTGAAGGATGAAAACAGGATTGTGGTAAAGGAGGGCTTAAAGCGTCTGGCTGTGACCGGAAATCCGGGCCTTAAAAGCCTGATTTATAAAAATGCGCTGGATCCGGCAAATATCAGTGCGTACCATATCGGTTTTGTCCTGGGGCCCTGTTTAAATGCCAGCGGACGGCTTCAGACGGCCAGACTGGCCATGGAGCTTTTGCTGTGCGAAGATACTGCAAGGGCGGATTCTATTGCAGAGGAATTAAAGGAATTAAACGACCGGAGAAAGGCTATGACGCAGGAGAATGTGGATGCGGCGGCGCTTCAGGTGGAAACAGAGCTTAAGGATGACAAGGTTTTAGTGGTCTTTCTGCCCGACTGCCATGAGTCCCTGGCTGGAATTGTAGCCGGACGGATCAGAGAGCGGTACAATAAGCCTGTTTTTGTCCTTACAAGGGCAGAAGGATGCGCCAAGGGATCCGGCCGTTCTATCGAGGCCTACCATATGTTCCATGCCCTGGTAGAGGTAAAGGATCTGCTGCTGAAATTCGGAGGCCATCCCATGGCGGCCGGTTTTTCACTGGAAGAAGCAGATGTAGGAGAATTCCGCAGACGGCTCAATGAAAATGCGGCAGATAAGCTTACGCCTGATGATTTTATCCCCAGAGTATGGATTGATGTGGCAATGCCCTTTGAATATATTTCAGAGGAGCTGATCTGCGATCTGGAACGGCTTGAGCCTTTTGGACAGGGCAATGAAAAGCCCCAGTTTGCTCAGAAGGCCATGGGGATACGAAGCGCCCGTGTAATGGGAAAAAACCGCAATGTAGTGCGTCTTTCCCTTGTAAATGAACGGGGCTTTTCCATGGATGGGATTGTGTTTGGGGATGGAGATGCCTTTATGGAGGAAATGGGTTCAAACCGTCAGATTGACATTATTTATTATCCCACTGTAAATGAATATAACGGAAACCGGAGCCTTCAGGTAGTGATAAAAGCATGGAAATTTAAGAATTGACAGTTATTTTGCAGACAAAACCGAAAATGTGTCCGTATCAGGGAGTATTGCATTTTATAATCAGATAGGTTATAATCGCAGAAAAGAGCGGAAAGGACGGTAGGCTGCAATGGTAAATACAGTTATGGATTTTATTACAGGCTATGACAAGGAAGTGGGCGAGGCGATTCAGGCGGAGTGCAGACGCCAGAGACAGAATCTGGAGCTGATCGCTTCTGAAAATATTGTTTCGGAGCCGGTAATGATGGCAATGGGAACAGTTCTTACAAATAAGTATGCGGAAGGATACTCAGGAAAGCGCTATTACGGCGGCTGCCAGTGTGTGGATGTAGTGGAGGATCTGGCAATCGAACGTGCAAAGAAGCTGTTTGGCTGTGATTACGCCAACGTACAGCCCCATTCCGGCGCACAGGCCAATATGGCGGTATTTGTAGCCATGTTAAAGCCGGGAGATACGGTTATGGGTATGAATTTGGATCACGGCGGCCATCTGACCCACGGAAGTCCTGTAAACTTTTCCGGCCTTTATTTTAATATTGTACCCTACGGCGTAGACGATCAGGGATTCATTGACTATGACGAGGTAGAGCGCAAGGCCAGGGAATCGAAGCCAAAGCTGATCGTGGCGGGAGCCAGTGCCTATGCAAGAACCATTGACTTTAAGCGCTTCCGTGAGATTGCGGACGAGGTAGGCGCCTATCTGATGGTGGATATGGCCCATATTGCAGGTTTAGTGGCAACGGGAGAGCATCCAAGCCCCATTCCATACGCAGACGTAGTGACTACTACCACCCATAAGACGCTCAGAGGTCCCAGAGGCGGCATGATCCTGGCAAATAAGGAGGCGGCAGAGAAGTTTAACTTCAATAAGGCCATTTTCCCGGGAACCCAGGGCGGTCCCTTAGAGCATGTGATCGCAGCCAAGGCAGTGTGTCTGGGCGAAGCCTTAAAGCCTGAATTTAAGGAATATGCCCATCAGGTTGTTTTAAATGCAAAGGCCCTTGCAGAGGCTCTTAAAAAGCAGGGCTTCAAACTTTTAACCGACGGTACGGACAATCATCTGATGCTGGTTGACCTGCGCGGTCTGGATATTTCCGGAAAAGAGCTTCAGAACCGCTGTGATGAGGTATGCATTACATTGAATAAAAATACCGTTCCCAATGATCCCAGAAGCCCCTTTGTTACCTCCGGCGTCCGCATCGGTACACCGGCTGTCACCACCAGAGGTTTAAAGGAAGAGGACATGGAAAAGATCGCAGAATGTATCTGGCTGACTGCAACGGATTTTGAAAATAAGAAAGAGTATATTAAGGCTGAGGTTGCAAAACTTTGCGATAAGTATCCGCTGTATGAAGGGTAAAATAAAAGATTAACATACAAAAGAAAAAGAGGATCCTGCCATATCCATCGGGTGCGGCAGATCCTCTTTAATTTTACACCTGAACCTTCGGTTCCATCTCTTTTTTCAGATTTTTATGCGCCGTTGCTAGCATAAGCTTGATGCGGTTTAACTGGTTGACCTCGCTGGCACCGGGATCGTAGTCTACGGCAATAATATTGGAGTCGGGATAATTCCTGCGAAGCTCTTTGATCACGCCCTTTCCTACGATATGGTTTGGCAGGCAGCCAAAGGGCTGGGTGCAGACGATGTTTTTCACGCCGCTGTGGATTAGCTCCAGCATTTCTCCTGTAAGGAACCATCCTTCTCCGGTCTGATTGCCCAGGGATACAAAGCCCTTTGCCATATCAGCCAGCTCATTGATGGCTGCGGGAGGTGCAAAATGTCTGCTTGCAGCCAGCTCTTTTCTGGCCGTCCGGCGGAAGTATTCCAAAAGGGCAATTCCCGCATTGCACAGCCGGGCAGTGGACTTCTTCTTGCCCAGATGCTCTGCCTTGAAATTGTTGTTGTAGAAGCAGTAAAGCAGGAAGTCCATCAGATCCGGCATCACGGCTTCCGCTCCTTCGGCTTCCAGAAGCTCTACGATATGGTTATTTGCCAGGGGAGAGAATTTGACAAGGATTTCTCCTACGATTCCTACCTTTGGCTTTTTGATATCCCTTCGCTCCAGACGGTCAAAATCGCGGATGATTCCCTTGATGTTCCGGCCAAACTCCATCATAGCTGCAGAGCGCTTGGACAGGGAGGCGATACAGCGTTTCTTCCATTTTTCATGGAGCGCATCTGCGCTTCCCGGAACTGCTTCATAAGGTCGGGTCGCGTAGAGAACCCGCATAAAGATATCGCCGTATACCACCGCCTGCATAGCCTTTGTAAGCAGAGGAAGGGTGATGGAAAAGCCCGGATTGGTTTCCATGCCGTTTGCATTGATGGAAACCACAGGAATCTGGCTCATGCCGGCTTTTTCAAGGGCACGGCGGATAAAGCCTATGTAGTTGGAGGCGCGGCATCCGCCTCCGGTCTGGGTCATAAAGATGGCTGTACGGTTTAAATCGTATTTTCCGGACAGAAGTGCATCCATGATCTGCCCAATGACGATGAGAGAGGGATAGCAGGCGTCGTTATTCACATAGCGAAGCCCCACATCTACTGCATTTTTATTGTGGTTCTGAAGGATTTCGATATTGTAGCCAAAGGCCCGGATCGCGGGCTCTACCAGATCAAAGTGGATGGGCGACATCTGGGGGCAGAGAAGGGTGTAGTCCTTCTTCATTTCCTTTGTAAATACCACGCGGTTATAGGCGCTGGAAATGATCTTGCGCTCATAATGGCGCTGGTCTCTTACACGGATGGCCGCAATGAGGGAGCGGATCCGGATGCGGGCAGAGCCAAGGTTATTCACCTCGTCGATTTTAAGCACAGTGTAAAGCTTTCCGGACCGTGTGAGGATGTCGGAAACCTGGTCTGTGGTAACGGCGTCCAGACCGCAGCCAAAGGAATTGAGCTGGATCAGATCCAGATTGTCCTGGGTTTTTACAAAGCTGGCTGCCGCATAGAGGCGGGAATGGTACATCCACTGGTCTGTTACCACTAAAGGCCGTTCTACCTTTCCCAGATGGGAAACAGAATCTTCCGTGAGCACCGCAAAGCCATAGGAGGTGATCACATCCGGGATTCCGTGGTGGATTTCCGGATCCACATGGTAGGGACGTCCTGCCAGAACAATGCCGCGCCTGCCGTGTTCCTTCATCCATTTCAGGGTTTCTTCGCCCTTTCTCTTGATATCCTCTCTGGAGGCGGTTAATTCCTGCCAGGCAGCATGGGCTGCCATACGGATCTCAGCCGCAGGGATCTGGAAAGAACTGGAAAACTCCTTTACCAGCGCATCTGTAAGGATTTTTTCGTTTGTAAATGCCATAAAGGGGTTCATAAAGCGAACCTGTTCCTCTTCCAGGGCTTCTACGTTATTTTTAATGTTTTCCGCATAGGAGGTGACCATGGGGCAGTTATAATGGTTTCCGGCCTCAGGGCTTTCGTTGCGTTCATAGGGGATGCAGGGATAGAAGATAAACTTCACACCCTGGCGGATGAGCCATGATACATGGCCGTGGACCAGCTTGGCAGGATAACACTCCGATTCGCTGGGAATGGATTCAATACCCAGCTCATAAATCTGCTTTGTGGACTGGGGAGAGAGGATCACATGGTAGCGCAGCTTACGGAAAAATACAGCCCAGAAGGGGAAATTTTCATACATATTTAAAACTCTGGGGATCCCTACGCAGCCCCGGTCTGCCTCATCCATGGGAAGGGGCTCATAGTCAAACATCCGGCGGTATTTATAGTCAAAAAGGTTCGGAATTTCCTTTTTGGCTTTTTCCATTCCAAGGCCACGTTCACAGCGGTTTCCGGAAATATACCGGCGGCTGCTTCCAAACTGGTTCACAGTCAGGACACAGTGGTTATTGCATCCCTTGCACCGGGCCATGGAGGTGGTATATTTTAAGGAAATGATCTTGTCTAAAGCCATAGTAGAGGTTTCTTTTTCACCGCCCAGGTGGTAGCGCTCTCTGGCGATCAGGGCTGCTCCGAAGGCGCCCATGATGCCTGCGATATCAGGACGGACAGCCCGGCAGCCGGAGATCCGCTCAAAGCTGCGGAGCACGGCGTCATTGTAGAAGGTTCCGCCCTGCACCACTACATGGCTTCCAAGATCAGAGGCATTTGTGATTTTGATTACCTTAAATAAAGCGTTTTTAATCACAGAGTAGGCCAGTCCGGCAGAGATATCTGCTACGGTCGCTCCCTCCTTCTGGGCCTGCTTTACATTGGAATTCATAAATACGGTGCAGCGTGTGCCAAGATCGATGGGATTTTTGGCAAAAAGTGCTTCCTTTGCAAAATCCGCTACACTGTAATTTAAGCTTTTGGCAAAGGTTTCGATGAAGGAACCGCAGCCGGAGGAGCAGGCCTCGTTTAGCTGTACGCTGTCTACGGTGCCGTCCTTGATGCGGATACACTTCATATCCTGGCCTCCGATATCCAGGATGCAGTCTACCTCAGGATCAAAGAAGGCGGCCGCATAGTAATGGGAAATGGTTTCCACTTCTCCCTCGTCCAGCAAAAAAGCGGCTTTTAACAGGGCTTCTCCATATCCCGTGGAGCAGGACCATGCGATTTTTGCCTTGTCTGTCATCTGCTCGTTTATCTCTCTGGCCGCCTGGATGGCTGCTGCAAGAGGGTTTCCGTTGTTATTTTCATAAAAACGGTATAAAAGGGAGCCGTCCTCGCCTACAAGGGCCACTTTTGTAGTGGTAGAGCCGGCATCAATACCCAGATAACAAAGCCCTTCATAGGAAGAAAGATCCGAGGATCTTACATGATTGTGAGCATGGTCTGCAAGAAAAGCATCATACTCTTCCTGGTTTTTAAAAAGAGGTTCCATGCGCTTTACCTCAAAATCCATCTGCACCCCGGAGGAAAGGGTTTTGATCAGATCCGCTATGGAAAGGGGCGTCTGATCTTCTTTAGGGTTCATAGCGGCGCCCACCGCAGCAAACAGGTGGGAGTGCTCCGGGGCAATGGTCTGCTCCGGCGTCAGGTGAAGGGTACGGACAAATGCCTTTCTCAGCTCCGGAAGGAAGTGGAGGGGACCGCCTAAAAATGCCACGTTTCCCCGGATAGGCTTGCCACAGGCCAGGCCGCTGATGGTCTGGTTTACCACTGCCTGGAAAATAGAAGCCGCCAGATCCTCATGGGTAGCGCCGTCATTGATCAGGGGCTGGATATCCGATTTGGCAAATACACCGCAGCGGGCTGCAATGGGGTAGATCGCCTGATAATTTTTGGCATATTCATTTAAGCCGGAGGCGTCCGTCTGAAGCAGGGAGGCCATCTGGTCGATGAAGGAGCCGGTGCCTCCCGCACAGATGCCATTCATGCGCTGATCGATTCCGCCGGTAAAATAAATGATCTTTGCGTCCTCACCGCCCAGCTCAATGGCTACGTCAGTCTGGGGCGCATAATCCTGAAGAGAGGAGGCAACGGCTACGACCTCCTGTACAAAGGGGATATGAAGATGGGAGGAGAGTGTCAGGCCGCCGGAGCCGGTGATCACAGGAATAACAAGAATATCTCCGGTCTGTGATACCGCTTTTTTTAAAAGCTTTGCCAGAGTTTCCTGAATATTGGCATAATGGCGTTCATAGTCGGAAAAAAGGATACGGTTTTCCTGATCCAGCACAGCCACCTTTACGGTGGTGGAGCCGATATCGACACCTAAACGGTAAGTTGTACTCATCTGATTCATAGATACGGGTTTTGACCCTGCCCTCCTTTGTAGTCTGATCCAGGACTCTTCTGTATGAAAGAGGCAGCCCCAAATAACATGGGCTGCACTGGTTTGGCGTATATTTTATAATAAAATTCGTATAAAAACTGTGACAAAAGCAACAGACAAAAATGTTCACGCTAAAGTGTAGCACAAATCCAAGGCAAATACAATCAGGGAAGAACGTTAAAAAAACGTTAATAAATTGTAGGATGTTTGTAAAAATTGCGTTTTATGTAAAATGGAGTTCTAATCCATTTGACAAAATCGTAGGCAGTCACTATAATTAGGGGGTAAAATTTCAGAATGGGGGAGAGTTCGCATGATACGGATTTTTAAAACCGAAGATGGTACGATTCATGAAAAGCAAGAGATGCAGCCCGGAAGCTGGATCGCTCTTACGAACCCTACCGCTTCTGAAATCATAGATGTAGCGGATGCCTGCCGCATTGATCCGGATCATTTAAAAGCGCCTCTGGATGAAGAAGAGCGTTCACGTATTGAGGCAGAGGATGAATACACTCTGATCCTGGTGGATATACCATCTATAGAGGAGCGAAACGGGAAAGACTGGTTTGTTACGATCCCTATGGCGATCATTACTACCAGGGATGTGCTGATCACGGTCTGCCTGGAGGAAACGCCCATTTTAAGCGCTTTTATGGACGGCAGGGTGAGAGATTTCCATACATTTATGAAAACCAGATTTATCCTGCAGATTCTTTATAAAAATGCCACTCAGTATCTGCAGTATTTGAGGATCATTGACAAGAAGAGCGAAGTGATCGAAAACAAACTTCATCAGGCTCAGAAAAATGAAGAGCTGATCGAGCTTTTGGAGCTGCAGAAATCGCTGGTATACTTTACCACGTCTCTCCGTTCCAATGAAGTGGTGCTGGAGCGTCTGTTAAAGCTTGACAAGATCAAGAAATATCCGGAGGATACAGATCTTTTGGAGGACGTTATCATTGAGAACAAGCAGGCCATGGAGATGACGAGTATTTATAATGGAATTTTAAGCGGTACTATGGATACCTTTGCTTCCGTTATTTCCAACAACCTGAATATTGTTATGAAGTTTTTGGCCACAGTGACCATTGTCCTGTCCATCCCGACTATGGTGGCGAGCTTTTACGGCATGAATGTGCTGCCAAAGGGGATGCCCTTTGCAGACAGCCCCTATGGATTCTGGATCGTCCTGGGATTTGCAGTGGCCCTGTCCTTAATTGTGGCGTATATTTTTAATAAGAAGGATCTGTTTTGAAATGAGGGGATTTTAAATGAATCATTTTGTAAATAATGCAAAGCGCAGTCTGAGGCGTATGATGGGAGGCAGTATCATTGACATCGTATGCGGCCTGCAGATCCTGGGCGTTGTGACCTATCTGCTTTCTCCGGAGCTTTTTGGCTATCTGATCCTGAATCCTGCGCTGGTTGTCCGGGGACAGATCTGGAGAATTGTAACGTTTCTTGCATATCCGCCGGCAGTTACGGGCGGAGATGCGATCAGCTTTGTTATTTTCAATGCCATTGGCATTTACTGTGTCCGGCTTTTTGGATTGCTGGTAGAGCAGGTCTGGGGACGGTTTAAGTTTAACTGTTATATTATATCCGGCGTACTGCTTCATGCGGCTGTTTCCGTGCTGATCTACCTGATCACAGGTATGCCTCTGCCGCTGTTCCCAAATTATCTGGTGTACTCATTCTTCTTTGTGTTCGCACTGATGTTTCCGGATATGCAGGTGCTTTTTATGATGCTTATTCCCTTAAAGTCCAGCTGGATTGCCGTATTTGAAGGGGTAATGTATATCTATTCTTTTGTGAGAGGCAGCCTGATCGACCGGATAGAGATTCTGTTAAGCATCGCTCTTATGGGTATCTTTTTTGGATGGCTTACCTTTGGAAAAAAAGGCCCGGTTTATCAGAAAAAGCGTTCCAGAGAGTTCCAGAAAAAGACGGAGAAGATCCGGGTGGTGAAAAATACCCACCGCTGTGCAGTCTGCGGACGCACCTCAGAGGACAGCCCTGGGATGGAATTCCGCTACTGTTCCAAATGCGAAGGCAGTTATGAGTACTGCATGGATCATTTATACACGCACAAACATGTCAAAAAAGGAGAAAAACCTGAGGAATAGTCCGGGTTTTGCTTCTTTCCATAAATTCCCGGAAGCAGCTTCCCCACATATTAAAGCCTGCGCCGGATCGCTTTACACAACTTACGTTTAATAATGGAGGATTAAAATGAAAAAGACAAAGATCATCTGTACCATGGGTCCCAATACCAATGACAAGAATGTTATGCTGGGGCTGGCAAAGAATGGCATGGACGTTGCCCGCTTTAACTTTTCTCATGGTGATTATGCAGAGCATCTGGGACGTCTGGAAATCTTAAAGGAAGTGCGCAAGGAACTGGATATTCCGGTTGCAGCCCTTCTGGATACAAAGGGACCGGAGATCCGTACCGGCATTTTAAAGGACGGAAAGAAGGTCACTTTAAAAGAGGGACAGATCTATACGCTGACTACCAGAGAAATCGTTGGCGATGATACCATCGGCCATATCAATTACAGCGGCTTAAATGAGGACGTTTCTGCAGGAAACACCATTCTGATCGATGACGGCCTGATCGAGTTAAAGGTAAATGAGGTAAATGATACAGATATCGTATGTACCGTTGTAAACGGCGGCGAGCTTGGCGAGAGAAAGGGCGTAAATGTTCCTAACGTAAGCATCAAGCTTCCGGCTCTGACTGAGAAGGATAAGGAAGATATCCGTTTCGGCATCAAGCAGGGCTTTGATTTTATTGCAGCTTCCTTTGTCCGCACGGCAGACTGCATCCGGGAGATCAAGGCTATGCTGGATGAGGCAGGCTCTTCCATAAAGGTAATTGCAAAGATTGAGAATGCAGAGGGAATTGAGAATCTGGATGAGATTATCGCTGAGGCTGACGGCATCATGGTTGCCCGCGGCGACATGGGTGTTGAGATCCCGGCTCAGAAGGTTCCAAATATTCAGAAGATGATCATCCGCAAGTGTAATGTGGCCTGCAAGACTGTTATTACTGCAACCCAGATGCTGGATTCCATGATCCGTAACCCAAGACCGACCCGTGCAGAGGTAACAGACGTTGCAAACGCTGTGTATGACGGTACAGACGCCGTGATGCTTTCCGGCGAGACTGCCATGGGTAAGTATCCGGTTGAGGCGTTAAAGATGATGAGTTCCATTGTTGAGGAGACAGAAAGCTATCTGGATTACACTGCATACCGCCAGCGTAAGGTAAGCGCAGAGAACATGAAGAACGTTTCTAACGCTGTATGCTGCGCTTCTGTTTCCACTGCCCATGATATCGGCGCTGATTATATCATTGTTCCAAGTATTACAGGCTTTACCTCTATGATGCTCTCCAAGTGGAAGCCGGCTGCCCGTATCCTGGGAATGTCCCCAAGTATGTCTACTGTACGTCAGATGCAGCTTCAGTGGGGCGTAACTCCCGTATGGTCCCGCCGCGCAGATTCTACCGATGAGCTGATCGAAAATTCCATTGAGGAGCTTAAGGAAAAGAATTTCGTGGAAAGCGGAAAGCTGGCTGTACTGACTGCCGGTGTGGTAAGCTATGCGAGACGCCATGAGGAGGCTGCCCAGACCAACATCATGCGTGTGGTAGAAATTAACTAAAAATTGAACTGGACAAAGAAGTCTGCCCGGGAGTACAATGTTTGGCAAGGACATTGTGCTTTCAGACAGACTTTTTACAGTTTTGGAGCAAAGCGGACGAAGGAGGAAATTTGCTGTGGAGAAGAAACCATTTGTTACAAAAGAGCAGTTGGAGGAGATTACAAAGACGTATCCAACGCCGTTTCACCTGTATGATGAAAAAGGGATCAGGGAAAATGCCAGACAGTTAAAGGAGGCATTTTCATGGAATAAGGGATATAAGGAATACTTTGCGGTAAAGGCTACGCCTAATCCCTTTATTTTAAATATTTTAAAGGAGTATGGCTGCGGTACGGACTGCTCCTCCATGACAGAGCTTATGATGTCAAAGGCCTGCGGTTTTTCCGGAAACGACATCATGTTTTCTTCCAATGATACGCCTCTGGAGGAATTTGCCTATGCTGCAAAGCTGGGGGCGATCATCAATCTGGATGATATTACCCATATTGAGTGTGTGGAGCAGACGCTGGGGTATATTCCTGAGACCATCAGCTGCCGCTTTAATCCCGGCGGTGTTTTTAAGATCAGCAATGATATTATGGATAATCCTGGCGATTCCAAGTACGGTATGACAACGGAACAGATATTTGAGGCATTTAAGATCTTAAAGGCCAAGGGAGCAAAGAATTTCGGCATTCATGCCTTTTTGGCAAGCAACACGGTGACAAATGAGTATTACCCCATGCTGGCAAAGATCCTGTTTGAGCTAGCAGTCCGCCTCCATGAGGAAACGGGGGCTCATATTTCCTTTATCAATCTTTCCGGAGGTATCGGCATCCCTTACCGTCCGGATCAGGAGCCTAATGATATCCGCGCCATCGGCGAAGGGGTGCGGCAGGTCTATGAGGAGGTTTTGGTGCCTGCGGGTATGGGTGATGTAGCGCTGTGCACAGAGCTGGGCCGTTTTATGCTGGGCCCCTATGGCTGTCTGGTTACAAAGGCCATCCATGAGAAGCATACCCATAAAGAGTATGTGGGTGTAGACGCCTGTGCGGTAAACCTGATGCGTCCCGCCATGTACGGCGCCTACCATCATATTACGGTGATGGGAAAGGAAAATGCACCCTGTGACCATATGTATGATATAGTGGGTTCCCTGTGCGAAAATAATGATAAATTTGCCATTGACCGGATGCTGCCTGAGATTGAAAAGGGTGATCTGCTGGTGATCCATGATACTGGAGCCCACGGTTTTGCCATGGGATATAATTACAATGGAAAATTAAGATCATCAGAGCTTCTTTTAAAAGAAGACGGCTCGGCAGAAATGATCAGGAGGGCAGAGACGCCAAAGGATTACTTCGCTACCTTTGATTTTTGTAACATACTAAAGGATGCAGAATAAGGAGGTCTTAAAATGGCTGAGATCGGTTTTATCGGAATGGGAAATATGGGCCTGGCGATCCTGCACGGTCTTTTAAAGACCTGTGAGCCGGGAAGATTTATTTTTACGGCAGCTCATGCAGAAAAGATGGCTGCGGTTACAGAAGCTACCGGCGTGCCTCATGCAGAGTCCAACCGGGCCTGCGCGCAGAGCTGCAAATATCTGATCCTTGCGGTTAAGCCCCAGTATTTTGATGTAGTATTTGATGAGATCCGCGAGGTATTAGAGGAGAATCAGGTGGTGATCTCCTTGGCTCCGGGACAGACCATTTCCAGTTTAAAGGAGCGGCTGGGAGATGAGATCCGTGTGGTGCGGGCCATGCCAAATACTCCGGCTATGCTGGGAGCGGGAATGACGGGGATCGCCTTTGGCACTGATCCATTTACAGAGGAGGAAAAGGAGCAGATCTGCGCGGTCTTTAAAAGCTGTGGCGGCGTGGAGCTGATAGAGGAGAGCCAGATGGAGGCTGTGGGCTGCGTCAGCGGCTGCTCTCCGGCCTTTGTATACATGTTTATCGAGGCACTGGCAGACAGCGGCGTGAAATATGGGCTTCCCCGTAAAACAGCCTGTGAAATGGCAGCCCAGACCGTTCTTGGAAGCGCGAAAATGGTACTGGAAACGGGAAAGCATCCGGGGCAGTTAAAGGATGAGGTCTGCTCTCCGGGCGGAACCACCATTGCGGGAGTATCTGCTCTGGAAGAATTTGGATTTCGCAATGCAGTGATCAAAGCGGCAGACGCCTGCTATGAAAAAAGCCAGAAAATGAAATAGGGGAGGAAAAAACATGGCACAGAAACCAGAAAATGAAGGAATGCCGGTGATCCGTCTGGATCGGCAGCTAAAATATCAGGGAAATATTTTAAAGATTTACGAGGATACGGTTCTTGCCAACGGCCATGAGGCCCATTGGGACTATATCCACCATGACGGAGCTGCGGCAGTGCTGCCGGTAACGGATGAAGGAAAAATCCTCATGGTGCGCCAGTACAGAAACGCACTGGATCGTTTTACTCTGGAGATCCCGGCAGGAAAGCTGGATGATCCCAAAGAACCCAAAATTGAGTGTGCGTACCGGGAACTGGAGGAGGAAACGGGCTTTAAGACAGAAAAACTGGAATATCTGATCAGTGTTAATACTACGGTAGCCTTCTGCGATGAGGCCATTGATATTTTTGTTGCCCACAATCTGGTGCCAAGCCATCAGCATCTGGATGAGGATGAGGTCATAGAAGTAGAGGCCTGGGAGCTTAAGGATTTAGAGGAGCTGATCTTTACGGGAAAAATCACAGACGGAAAGACCATTGCCGCCATTATGGCTTACGGACGTAAGTACCGGAGTGTGGATAAGAAGGACGAGTTTGTATAAAACAGAAGGGTGAGCAGGATGGAAGAACGTGCGCCGGGAATTTATGAAGTGAAACTGTACAGCACGGGAGCCGGTGTGGATGAAATTCGTATTTTCCTGTCTGGAATACCTCTATGATGAGGACTTTGCCTTAAGAGAGAACCGAAACGGAATCCTGTACTGGGAGACTCCCTGATACATACGGATCCCTCCGGCCGCATACACCTGTTTTAAGGGGAAACAGGGAGAAACGGGAATGAAGATCAGAGGGAAAAAAATGGCGCTGGCAGCCAGAACGGTGACAGCTTTCAGACAGCGGCGTTTTTCCTATGAGGACTGGCTTATATTCTGCTTTGGAGCCGGGATTATAGGGGGAACAGCCGTTGTGCTTTTATTTGGAGAAGGAGCACTGGGAAGGGGCTTGCTTGCAGGAGAAGGCAGGGAGGACCTCTGGGGGAAGGGGATGATTTCCTGCCTGACAGAGACATTGAAAGATGGGGGGCTGGAACAGGCAATGAAGGAAGCCGGCGTTGTGAGTCTGCTGGCAAAGCGGCTGCTTCAGATGACTGCAGGATGGGTGGCAGGTCTAACGATCTGCAGCCCCTTCTTTTTTTGCTGCATTACCTGCTGGGGCGGAATGTGCCTTTCCGGGGCCTTGGCTTTTCTCACATTGGAAAAGGGCGTCTGGGGACTTCCAGTGTTTCTCTGGCTTTTGTTTCCACAGGGGGTGATTTATGGGATTACCTGGGCAGTCCTTGCAGGCTGGGCCGGAGGACGGGAACACCGTCTTCATCTGGCAGCTTTTTTTCTTCTACTTCTTTTTACCGCAGCCGGAGCTCTGTTAGAGGGGATTTTTCATCACCCGTAATGTTTTCAGCCCTACTGTTCCAAAAGCCAGCAAAAGAGCTGACTGAAGTAGGTATCTGCGGCCTGGGGCTGTGAAAACAGCGAGTCATCATAAAGCACATAGGTGAGAGGGGACTTGTAATCCTCCCGGAAGGAAGGTTCCTTAAAGGGGCCAAACTGAGGGAGGAACAGGCCCTCTTTTTTTGTGTAGCAGGTTCGGGCAGTGGCCTTTTTCCGGGCAGACCGATCTACATACTCCCCTACGCTTTTATGGACGGCTGTGTCTTCAAAGGGGAGATAGTAGTAATCCTTATAATCGGGATAAAAATATTTAAGGCAGCCGCGGCAGAGGCGGATGGTGCAGACGGCTTTATTTTCATATAGCTCCAGACTCACCGGACCGGAAGAATATTCCAGCGGAACGGGAACAGAAACAGAGCCGGTACCCATAAGATGCAGAAGGGGCGTGTCCGTGGGCTCTGTACAGTCACCCTCCCATAATTCAGGAGCCTGAGGGAAAAGAGGGGATGAAAAGAAATCTGCATAGCTTAAAATGGGAAGGATAGCGGGCATTCCCTTTAAATCATCCTCATTGTGAAGGATCAGCAGATCATAGAGCGATTTTTCATGGGTGTGCAGATAATCGCGGTAGACCTCAATTAACTGTCCTCCAGTGTACTTATCCTCACGGGAAATGCCTAAAAACTGCTCAATGGCCTTCTGCTTCATGCTTTCTAATCCCAGAAGCTTCCGGTAAGGACGGATTTTTTTGTAGATATCCATACTTTCCATGCCCTCAAAGCTGTGGGAAAGCCCCAGCCTGCGGCAGCATTTTTCCAGATAGGGAATGTCAAACCGGTCGCCGTTAAAGTGGATCAGGGTTTTAAAACGTTTTATAAAGACAAAGAATGCATCTAAAAGTTCTGATTCCGCCTGTCTGGTATCTGCAAACCACTGGATCAGCTTCCAGCCAAAGCCGTCATGGTACACGCAGCCGATCAGGTAGAGCTGGGAAGTGTCTCCGGAAAATCCGGTTGTTTCAATATCGAAGAAAAGCAGCTGTTCTTTTGGCCCGATCCGGTCCAGGGGATAGGTCTCCGGAAAATCAATGGGATGCTTAATGGTGATCATGGTGTTCCTTTCTGATATAGTTACTGAGGACAGTTTAGCGGAAAATAGGGAAATATGCAAGCATCTGTCAAAGGTGTATTTTAAAAACAGAAAATACGTTCGATACACCACTTGCATTGCGTGTGGCGGTATGTTATGATGAAGGTCAGAAATAAAAGCTGCCGGGAGCGGCAGAACGCACAGAGAAAAGGAACTGGATCGATGATATCATATATAAAAGGAACCCTGGAAGCAGTGGAAGAGGACATGATCATAGTGGAGACAGGAGGCATTGGCTATGGGATCCGTGTGCCTTTGTCCCTCTTAGAAGAGCTTCCGTCTCTGGGCTCTCCGGTGACTATTCATACGTATTTTCAGGTCCGTGAGGATTCCATGACACTTTATGGCTTTCTTAACCGGCAGGACAGAGAGATGTTTAAGCAGCTTATCAGCGTAAACGGCATCGGCCCCAGAGGCGCTCTGGGGATTTTGTCTGTTATGCGGCCCGACGACCTGCGGACGGCTATTGTAAGCGGCGACGCCAAGGCCATTTCCAGGGCACCCGGTATCGGCCCCAAAACGGCCCAGAGGCTGATTTTGGATTTAAAGGATAAGGTGGATCTGGAAGAGGTGATTTCCGGCTTTGGGGGCGGAAACGGCAGTGCAGTCCGGACCGAGGAACTTTCCGGGCTGGCATCAGCTGCAAAAGAAGCTGTGGAGGCCCTTACGGCCCTTGGCTATACGGGGGCAGAGGCTTCCAGGGCGGTAAAGCGCGTGGAAATGACAGAGGGAATGAATTCAGAGGATGTGCTTAAGGCTTCTTTAAAATTTCTGACCTTTCTGTAAGGGAAGAACTTAAAGGAAATAATTGGAAAATGATGAGGGACTTATGGAACGCAGGATCATAACAACAGAGGCAACAGAGGAGGATGTGCGTATTGAGACTACGCTGCGTCCTCAGTGCCTTGAGGACTATATTGGGCAGGAGAAGATCAAATCCACTCTGAAAATCTATATTGAGGCAGCCAAATCCAGAGGGGAAGCGCTGGATCATGTGCTGTTTTACGGCCCCCCTGGCCTTGGAAAGACCACCCTTTCCGGGATTATTGCAAATGAGATGGGAACGAAGATGAAGGTAACCAGCGGCCCGGCCATTGAAAAGCCTGGGGAGATGGCTGCGATCTTAAATAACCTTCAGGAGGGGGATGTGCTCTTTGTGGATGAGATCCACCGTTTAAACCGTCAGGTGGAGGAGGTACTTTATCCAGCCATGGAGGACTTTGCCATAGATATTATGCTGGGAAAGGATTCTTCGGCCCGCTCCATCCGTCTGGAGCTGCCCCATTTTACTCTGGTGGGCGCTACTACCAGAGCCGGCCTTCTTACGGCTCCTTTAAGAGACCGGTTCGGAGTGGTTCAGCGTCTGGAATTTTATACGCCCCAGGAGCTTAAGACCATTATCATACATTCCGCAGGGGTGCTGGGAGTGGAGATCGATCCGGAAGGGGCATTAGAGCTTGCCAGACGGTCCAGAGGTACGCCCAGACTGGCAAACCGCCTTTTAAAAAGGGTAAGAGACTTCGCTCAGGTAAAATATGACGGAGCGATCACGAAAGAAGTGACGGATTTTGCTCTGGATATCATGGATGTGGACAAGCTGGGACTGGATCAGAATGACAGAAATATCCTGCTTATGATCATTGAGAAGTTTTCCGGCGGCCCTGTAGGGCTTGATACGCTGGCTGCGGCTCTGGGGGAAGACGCCGGAACCTTAGAGGATGTGTATGAACCCTATCTTCTGATGAACGGCCTGATCAACCGCACGCCCAGAGGAAGGATGGCCACAGAGAGCGCTTATCGTCATTTGGGCTTGGAAATGGGATGAAAATGTGGTAAGCTTCTGTTAGAGGGAAAGAACGTTTCCCCGGATCAGACAGGAGAATGAGTGAAGTATGGAAACAAAGAATTATACACAGGTTTTAATCGACGGAAAAATATATACTCTGGGCGGAAGCGAGGACGAGGCTTATCTTCAGCGGACGGCCAGCTATGTAAATGAAAAGAATATGCAGCTGCGCGGGATTCCGGGTTTCTCCAAGCAGAGTGCGGATTATCAGCAGGTTATGATCCAGTTAAATATTGCAGACGATTATTTTAAGGCGCTGGATCATTCGGAACAGATGGAAGAGGAACGCAACCGGATGGAAAAGGAGAGCTACAGCTTAAAGCATGAGCTGGTAAGCACTCAGATGAAGCTGGAAGCTGTGCTTAAGGATCTGGAGGAGCGCCAGGTGCAGCTGGAGGAGACGGCTTCACATTTAGCGAAGCTGGAACGGGAAAACAGAAATCTTACCCGCCAGAATGAAAGGCTGTCTCAGGAGCGGGCTGAGGCAGTGACAGAGGCGGAGCAGATGAAAGCCCTTATGCTTCATCAGGAGAACGAACTCCGGGCAGTGGGAGAAGCGGCTGCTTCTGAGGAAGAGCCTGAGGTTGAGGAAGAGCCTGAGGTTGGGGAAGAGCCTGTTTTGGAGGAAGAACCTGAGGTTGGAAAAGAGACAGGAGAAGAGGAAGCGGCAGAGGTTTCGAATGAAGAAGCGGAGGTTTCTGAACCGGCGGCTGCTCCTGAAGAAGAGGTTCGGCCTGTTTCCGATGAAGAACTGGCAAGAAGAGCGCTTCAGGCAGCCAGAAAGGCAGGCTTTCACAGAGGCCGCAGATAGAAGGATACAAAAAAGACAGCATCGGGGGATGTCTCATGGATTCGTATGGGGCATCCTTTCGTTATCCCTGAAGAGAACGGGGGAGAAATGTGGTTTTGGATCCGTTAAAAGACCAGGAAAGGCGGAAATAACATGAAAGAGAAAAAAAGAGCAGAGCTGCTTGCTCCGGCAGGCTCCTTTGCAAGCTTAAAGGCAGCAGTGGCGGCGGGCGCTGACGCTGTATATATGGGAGGAGCGCGGTTTGGAGCCAGAGCCTATGCTCAAAATGCGGATCAGGATGAGATGATCGCAGCCATAGAATACGCTCATCTCCATGGCTGCCGCCTTTATATGACCGTAAATACGCTCTTTAAGGAGAATGAGCTGGGAGAATTATATGAGTATCTGCTTCCCTATTATAAAGCCGGACTGGACGGTGTGATCGTTCAGGACCTGGGAGCCCTGTCCTTTATTCGGGAGCATTTTCCGGGAATAGAACTTCACGCCAGCACCCAGATGACCATTACCAGTGTTTACGGGGCAAAGGAGCTGAAGCGTCTGGGCTGCTGCCGGGTAGTGCCGGCCAGAGAGGTATCCTTAGAGGAGATCCGCCGGATCTATGATGAGACGGGAATGGATATTGAAACCTTTGTCCACGGGGCGCTGTGCTACTGCTATTCCGGACAGTGCCTTATGAGCAGCCTGATCGGGGGCAGAAGCGGAAACAGGGGCCGGTGTGCCCAGCCCTGCCGTCTTCCCTACCGGGTATATGGGCAGGAAAACGGAACAGCTGTCAATAAAGAGGATCAGAAGTGTGTCCTCAGCATGAAGGATCTGTGCACGCTGGATATTTTGCCCCAGATTCTGGAAGCAGGTGTATTTTCACTGAAGATTGAAGGAAGGATGAAGAGCCCCAGATATACGGCCGGGGTAGTGCGGATTTACCGGAAGTATCTGGACCGGTATCTGGAATACGGTTCAGAAGGGTATTATGTGGAGCCGGAGGATAAGAAAGAGCTTCTGGATCTGTTTGACCGGGGAGGCTTTACCTCCGGCTACTACACCAGACATAATGGCCGCGACATGATCGCTTTAAAGGAAAAGCCGGAATTTCGGGAAACGAACAAAGAACTCTTTGACTTTCTGGACCGGGAATATGTGGAAACAGAGAAGAAAGAGCCTGTGGAGGGGTATGCATATCTGGCGGAGGGACTTCCGTCCGTGCTTACGCTGACCTGCGGGGATATTTCTGTGACGGTTTCCGGACAGGAGCCTCAGGCTGCGAAAAACCAGCCAATGACCAGAGAAAAGGTGATCCGCCAGCTGGGGAAAACAGGGGCTACGGCTTTTGAATTTACAGAGCTTGAGGCAGAGGTATGCGGAGCGCTGTTTCTTCCCATTCAGGCATTAAATGAACTGCGCAGAGAGGGCTTTGAGGCGCTTACAGAGGCGATCCACAATCAGTGGAGAAGAAAGGCGCCGGAGGCGGGAGAAGTTCAGAACGGTGCAGATTCCGGTGAGAAAAGCAGCCGGGCGGCTGGATGCGCCGGGCCTGTCCCGGATGAGAGTGCAGGTAAAAGACCGATGTATCTTACGGTATCCGCAGAAACCGGGGATCAGCTGTCTGCAGCGCTTGCCGTGCCGGAGGTCAGGAGGATCTGTCTGGATGCTTCATCCTTTCAGCCGGAGCGCTGGGCAGAATTTGTACAGCTGATCCATCAGGCCGGAAAGGAGTGTTATCTTACCCTCCCGCACATTTTCAGAACCCATGCCATAGGATTTTTCCGAACATACCGTTCCTGTCTGGAGCAGGCAGGTTTTGACGGCCTTTTAATCCGTGCCTTTGAAGAAATACAGTGGATGAGAGAGGAGCAGATTTCCCTTTCTGCTTCCTTTGACGCCTCCGTCTATGCATGGAACCATGGGGCAGTACACACACTGAAGGAGGAGCAGGCTGCTTTTATCACTGCGCCATGGGAACTGAACAGCAGAGAGCTGGAGCCTGTTTTTGAGGCCTGCCGCAGAGAGGGGCTTCCGGCAGAGCTGATTGTTTATGGCCGGGCGCCCATGATGGTATCGGCCCAGTGCATTACAAAGACCGTAAAAGGCTGCAGTAAATGTCCCTCTCTTTTGTGGATGAAGGACAGAACCGGAGCACGGCTGCCGGTTCAGAATCACTGTGCGTTCTGTTATAATACGATTTTAAATCCTCTTCCCGTGTCCCTTCACGGCTGCGCAGATTCTGTAAAGCGTCTGGCTCCTGAGGGACTGCGCCTGTGCTTTACAATAGAAACAGGGGAGGAGACAAAGGCAGTATTAAATGCCTTTGCAGCAGAGTTTATCAGAGGAGAAAATGCAGAGCCTCCATTTACAGAATTTACCAGAGGCCATTTCAGGCGGGGAGTAGAATAGGGTATGGTTAATCTGATCCTGGAACTGTCCAAATATGTGATGATTTTTCTCATGGCTGTCTACACCTGGGCGAATTTCCGCTATTTTTCCTTCCCGGACCGGGAACGGAAGCTAAGGCTCTGCGCCAGACAGAACCATGTAATGTTTTTTATGCATTTTCTGGCCTATATGACATTGTTTTTAAAGGCAGAGGATGAAAAGACGTCGGGGCTTTTAGCCGCCTTTTATGCAGCCCAGGCTGTGTTTTTCCTGGTTTATATTTTCCTTACGCGGCGTTTTTACCGGAATGTTTCACGGATTCTGGTAAATAACACCTGTATGCTTCTGGCCGTAGGCCTGATTATGCTGAGCCGTTTGTCCATGTTTCGTGCAGATCCCTTAGATAAGGCTCTAAAGCAGTTTGTAATTATCTGCGGGGCAGCCGTTGTTTCCTGGCTGATCCCGTGGATCATGGAGCGGTTCTGGCAGATTTATAAATTCCAGTGGATTTACGCCGCGGTGGGGATCCTGGCTCTTCTTGCGGTCTGGATCGGAGGGGATGAGAGCTTTGGAGCGCAGCTTTCCTTTACCATTGGAGGAATTTCCATCCAGCCCTCGGAATTTGTAAAGCTGACCTTTGTGCTCTTTACGGCTTCCATGTTTTACCAGTCCACGGAATTGAAACAAGTCTGTATTACAACTGCCGCCGCAGCGGCCCATGTGCTGATCCTGGTTCTGTCAAAGGATCTGGGAGGAGCATTGATCCTGTTTGTAAGCTATGTGCTTATGCTTTTTATCGCCACGGGAAAGAAGCTGTATCTGTTTGGCGGGATTGGACTTGGCTGCGGAGCGGCCGCTGCTGCCTTTGGCCTGTTTGACCATGTAAAGCGCAGAGTGGCTGCCTGGAAAAATCCCTGGGCGGATATTGACAATACGGGTTATCAGATCACCCAGTCGCTGTTTGCCATCGGTACAGGAGGGTGGTTTGGCATGGGGCTGTGCCAGGGAATGCCGGGAAAAATCCCAGTAGTGGAAAAGGATTTTATCTTTGCGGCCATAGGAGAGGAGTTTGGAGGCATCTTTGCCGTCTGCCTGCTTTTAATCTGTCTGGGCTGTTTTATCCAGTTTATGATGATCGCTTCCCGGATGCAGGCCATGTTTTACAAGCTGATTGCCTTTGGGCTGGGAATCCAGTATGTGACGCAGGTATTTTTAACTGTAGGCGGCGTGACGAAGTTTATCCCGTCTACCGGCGTGACTCTTCCCTTTGTAAGCTATGGCGGCAGTTCCATTGTGAGCACCTTTATGCTCTTTGCCATGATCCAGGGACTGTATATTATTAAACGAAATGACGAAGAAGAGATGGGGGTGGCTGAGGACTGATGGCAAAAAAAGGAAAAAAACAGACAGGGGAATCTCCTGCAAACCGCAGTATCCTCAGGATTACCTATGGAATTGCCCTGCTGTTTCTGGCACTTATTTTATATGTAGGGTATTTTATACAGATACAGGGACCGGAGGTGATCAATAATTCCTACAATGCCCGTCTGGACCGTTTTTCCGACCGGGTTCACAGGGGGAAGATCCTGGCGTCTGACGGTACGGTTCTGGCTCACAATGAGGAGGATGAGGATGGAAATGAGCTGCGGGTTTACGACCATGGGGATGTATTTGCACATGTAGTAGGGTATTCCACCAAGGGAAAGACAGGAATTGAGTCTCTGGCAAATTTTTATCTCCTTACATCCCATGTAAATCTCATCGAGCAGGCGGTAAATGAATTAAGCGGAAGGAAAAATCTGGGAGATGATGTGGTAACCACTCTGGACATCAATCTTCAGCAGACCGCCTATTCCGCTTTGGGAGACCGAAGAGGAGCGGTGATCGCCATGGAGCCGGACACGGGAAAGATTTTAGCGATGGTGTCAAAGCCGGACTATGATCCCAATACGCTGCTTACGGACTGGGCTGCTCTCACAGACAGCGCCAATACCCAAAGCCAGCTTTTAAACCGCGCGGCCCAGGGGCTGTATGCTCCCGGTTCTACCTTTAAGATCCTGACTGCCCTGGAATATATCAGGGAGCATCCGGACAATTACAAAGACTTTCATTTTGACTGCAATGGCGTATATCACAATGGAGAGTATTCCATCAAATGCTTTCACAGCGAGGCTCATGGCAGCCAGGATTTTGTAAAGGCCTTTGCCAATTCCTGCAACGGAGCATTTTCAAGCATGGGGCTGGAGCTGGATTTAAACCGGTTTGCAGCTACGGCAGAGGAACTTTTATATAACCGGCCGCTGCCATTTTCCGGCTTTCCTTATAAAGAGAGCAGCTTCAATATGAAAGCCGGAGCCGATATCTGGGAGATTTTGCAGACCTCCATCGGACAGGGAACTACCCTGATCACGCCCCTGCACAGTGTCCTGATCACCTCGGCTGTGGCTAATGGGGGAACGCTGATGAAGCCTTATCTGTTAGACCGGGTAGTAAGTGCAGGCGGGGAAGAGGTTAAGAAGTTTCTTCCGGAGGCCTATGGTTCCATGATGACGGCAGATGAGGCGGGAAAGCTCACAGAGCTTATGAAGGCTGTGACGGATGTGGGCACAGGCTCTGCGGTCCGTACAGAGGATTACACCGCTGCAGTTAAAACAGGAACTGCGGAATTTGAAACCGGAAAGGAAACGCATGCCTGGTTTACGGGCTTTGCCCCGGCAGAAGCTCCAAAGATTGCAGTTACAGTGCTGGTGGAGGAGTCGGGAAGCGGAGGAAAGATAGCAGGGCCTGTTGCCAGGGCCATGTTTGACGCATATCTTTTGAAAAAATAGCGAACTATGTAGAAAACAGCGGTATTTCGTGCTATAATGCCTCTGTTTGTCTGATACAAAAGGAAACGTTGCAAATGACGAAAGGAGCGATCAGGTGTTTCGAGCAGATGATTATGTTAAGGTAACCAGCCTGGCTGAGGCATACGAGCTGTGCCAGAAACGCAGCAGCCTGGTAGTAGGAGGCATGGTGTGGCTGAAGATGACAAACGTGACAAAGCGTATGGTCATCGACTTATCCGGTCTTGGGCTGGATCAGATTGAAGAAAATGAAGAGGAATTTTCCATAGGAGCTATGTGCAGCCTGAGACAGTTGGAAATTCATGAAGGACTGAATACATATTTCGGAGGCATTTTTAAGGAGTGCACCAGACATATCGTAGGAGTTCAGATGCGCAACTGCGCAACTGTAGGCGGAAGCGTATATGCCCGTTTCGGATTTTCCGATATCCTTACCTGCCTGCTGGCTCTTGACGCTTATGTAGAGCTGTACCACGGCGGCATGGTGCCGATCAAAGAGTTCGCAGCCCGTCCGGTTCACAGGGATGACAGAGATATCCTTGTCCGTGTGGTGATCAAAAAGGACGGAAGAAAGGCTGCCTATATCAGCCAGAGAAATTCCAGTACGGATTTCCCGCTGCTTGCAGTCTGCGCTGCAAATCTGGGCAACCAGTGGTTCGTATCCATCGGAGCCAGACCGGCAAAGGCAGCGTTAGTAGAATTTACAGAAGATAATTTTGACACCATAAAGGAAATGGCAAAGCAGGCAGCAGACGCAGTTTCCTATGGAGATAATACAAGAGGCAGCGGACAGTACCGCCATAGCCTGGCAGTTGTGTATGTAAGACGCCTCATGGAGCGCTTAAAGGGAAGGAGTGTGAGCCGGTAATGGAGATTCGCTTTCGTTTAAATGGAAAACAGGTTCAGGCAGAGGTGCGTCCGGATACGGTGCTTCTTGATCTGGTGCGTGAACTGGGCTGCTACAGCGTAAAAAGAGGCTGTGAAACAGCAAACTGTGGCCTGTGTACTGTCTGGCTGGACGGAAAGCCCGTATTGTCATGTTCCACTCTGGCTCTCAGAGCGGATGGACGTCATGTAACTACTCTGGAGGGACTTCAGAAGGAGGCAGAGGAATTTGGCATGTTTTTAGCCGCTGAGGGCGGAGAGCAGTGCGGCTTCTGCAGCCCGGGCTTTATTATGAACGTACTGGCCATGGAGCGGGAGTTAAAGGATCCTACAGAGGACGAGATCAAGGAGTATTTAGCCGGAAATCTCTGCCGCTGCAGCGGATATATGTCCCAGCTTCGTGCAGTTAAAAAGTATCTGGATGCAAAGCAGAAAGGAGGCAGGGACTGATGGCATATTCACAGAAGCGGCCCGCTGAGGCCAAAAAGCTGCGTGTAGTAGGCGCACCCCTGATCAAGAGAGATGCGAAAGCTCTTGTGACGGGAAAGCCGGTGTATACGGATGATCTTGCCATGAAGGACTGCCTGATCGTAAAGGTTCTGCGCAGCCCCTATGCCCATGCGCTGATCCGTGAGATCGACTGCGCCGTAGCCTCCAAGGTACAGGGAATCGAATGTATCCTTACCTGGAAGGATGTGCCGAAGAAGCGCTTTACCATGGCAGGACAGACCTATCCGGAGCCCAGCCCCTATGACCGTCTGATCCTTGATCAGAGAGTGCGCTTCGTGGGCGACGCGGTAGCCATTGTAGCAGGTGAGGACGAGGCCTGTGTAGACCGGGCCATGCGGTTGATCAAGGTAAAATATGAGGTATTAGAGCCTGTTCTTGATATGCATGATGCAAAGGACGGAGACATTTTAGTTCATCCTGAGGAGGACTGGAAGGCCCTCTGTCCCGTTGGCGCTGACAATATGCGCAATCTCTGTGCCTGTGGTAAGGATGAGGCCGGAGACCTGGAAGCCGCATTTGCAGGCAGCAGCCATGTAATTGAACGTGTTTACCATACAAAGGCAAATCAGCAGGCCATGATGGAGACCTTCCGGGCCTTCACCTATATGGATATCTACGGAAGACTGGTTGTAACCGCATCTACCCAGGTTACCTTCCATGTGCGCCGGATCCTGGCTCATGCGCTGGATGTGCCAAAGTCAAAGATCCGTGTGATCAAGCCCAGGATCGGCGGCGGCTTCGGAGCCAAGCAGACTGTAATCGCAGAGGTTTACCCTGCCATCGTTACCATGAAGACAGGAAAGCCCGCAAAGATCGTTTACAGCCGCTACGAGTCCCAGATTGCTTCCTCTCCCCGCCATGAGATGGAAGTAAAGGTAAAATTAGGCTGCGACGACGAAGGCATTTTACAGGCAATCGACGTTTACACCCTGTCCAACACAGGCGCTTACGGCGAGCACGGGCCGACGACCGTAGGACTTTCCGGACACAAATCTATTCCTCTGTACGGAACTCCAAAGGCCTTCCGCTTTGCCTATGATGTAGTCTACACCAACCGTATGTCTGCAGGCGCATACCGCGGCTATGGTGCGACCCAGGGTATTTTTGCCGTAGAGTCTGCCATTGACGAGCTGGCTGCAGAGCTTCATATGGATCCGGTTAAGCTGCGTGAAAAAAATATGATCCGTGAAGGACAGGTAATGCCTGCATATTACGGAGAAACGGCAGAAAGCTGCACGCTGGACCGCTGTGTGGATCGTGTAAAGGAAATGATCGGCTGGGATGAGAAGTATCCCAGAAAGGATATGGGAAATGGAAAGGTCCGCGGCGTAGGAATTGCCATGGCTATGCAGGGTTCATCTATTTCAAAGGTAGATGTGGCTTCTGTAACCATCAAGGTAAATGATGACGGTTTTTATTCCATGACCATCGGTGCATCCGATATGGGAACGGGCTGCGATACCACCCTGGCGCAGGTAGCGGCAGAGTGTCTGAACTGTGAGATGGATGATATCGTTGTCTACGGCGTAGATACGGATATTTCTCCCTATGACTCCGGTTCCTATGCTTCCAGTACGGCCTACCTGACCGGAAACGCAGTGGTTAAGACCTGCGAGACCTTAAAGAAAAAGATTATAAAGAAGGCCGCAGAATACTTAAGCTGCGGCGAGGATGAACTGGAATTTACCGGAAAATCCGTAAAGCGTCTCACTCCGGTGCCCGAAGGCTCAGGATTTGAAAATGAGATTTCTCTTCTGGATATCGGAAACAGAGCTATGTGCTTTAATAACGAGGCACTTCAGGCAACCGAATCCTGTACATCTCCCGTATCTCCGCCTCCGTTCATGGCAGGTGCGGCAGAAGTAGAGGTAGATATGGAAACCGGACAGATCGATCTGATCCAGTTTGTATCAGCCGTTGACTGCGGTACGCCGTTAAATGAAAATCTGGCAAGAGTACAGACAGAGGGCGGACTGGTACAGGGCATCGGAATGGCTCTTTACGAGGATGTAACCTATCTGAAAAACGGCCATGTCTGCGAGAATTCCCTGATGCAGTACAAGCTTCCCACCCGTCTGGACATTGGCAGGGTGCAGGTAGAGCTGGAATGCAGCTATGAGCCGACAGGCCCCTTTGGCGCCAAGTCCATTGGTGAGATCGTAATCAATACTCCGTCCCCGGCCATTGCCAATGCAGTATACAATGCAGTCGGCGTCCGGATCAGAGAGCTTCCGATTACGGCTGAAAAGATATTTAATGGTTTAAATCAGTAATTAAATTAAGCAAACTGACTGTTATACAGTTCCGCATAAGCGCCTCCTGATTCCAGGAGGCGTTTGTGATTCCCCTGCTCGATAATCGTACCATTCTGCATTACCAGGATCAGATCCGCATCCACAATGGTAGACAGACGGTGGGCGATCACAAAAGAAGTACGGCCCCTCATCAGTGTGTTCATGGCAAGGCTGATCTCCATTTCCGTCCGGGTATCCACAGAAGAGGTAGCCTCATCCAGGATCAGGATGGCAGGATCGCAGAGCATGACCCTGGCGATGGTAAGGAGCTGGCGCTGTCCTGCGGAAATAGTTTCCGCATCGCTTCCAAGAACCGTATCGTATCCCTTAGGCAGCGTACGGATAAAAAAGTCGGCTCTGGCTGCCTTTGCAGCAGCAATAATCTCTTCTCTGGAAGCATCCGGCTTTCCATAGGCAATATTTTCCGCAATGGTCCCCTCAAAAAGCCAGGTGTCCTGCAGTACCATGCCGAAGGCCTGGCGAAGGCCGGCCCGGCTTAAGGAGCGGGTGTCTACGCCGTCCAGTAAAATGGTTCCGCCGCCGATTTCATAGAAACGCATCAGCAGATTGATCAGCGTGGTTTTTCCCGCACCCGTAGCGCCTACGATAGCGATTTTCTGCCCTTCTTTTACGGAAAAGCTGATATCAGACATGAGGGTGCGCTCCGGAGTGTAGCCGAAACGGATATGAGAGAAGTCCACATGACCCTTTGGGGCGGGAAGACAGGCCGGATGCTCAGGATCCGGTAGGATTTCTTCTTCGTCCAGCAGCTCATAGACCCGTTCCACCGATGCAAGGGCAGACTGGAGGGAATTGATCATATAGGACAGTTCGGTAATGGGTTCTCCGGCTTGATTGGCATACTGGAAGAACGCCTGGAACCGTCCCGGGGTCAGGTGGCCCTTTAAGAGCATAACACCTCCCAAAACAGCCACAGCAACCTGTCCGAACCGGTTGATAACGCGGATTCCGGGGTTAATGGCATTGATGATCCAATCTGTTTTTTCGGAAGCGTCTGCCAGCTCCACAGCGGCCTGGCGGATCTGGGCCAGACTTTCCTCTTCCCGGTTAAAGGCTTTGATCAGCATACGGCCGCTGTATGCTTCTTCGATAAGGCTGTTGAGTTTTCCCGTGCAGTCCTGGCGTCTGGCCGCATAGCGCAGGGTCTTTTGTGAAGCGGCTTTGGCTGCCAGCAGGGAAATTGCGGTGAAGAACAAAAAGACCGCAGTGAGGAATCCGTCAAAGTAAGCCATGATAGAAAGAGAACCCAGGATGGTTCCAACAGCCATAAACAGGCGCAGAAGTCCCGTTTGAAGAGCCTCGGACATTTTTTCGAGGTCATTGGTGGCCCGGCTCATGATGGCTCCCGGCTGCTGGCGGTCAAAGTAGGACAAGGGAAGACGGTTTAACTTCTCGCTGATCTCCCCCCGCAGCTGCAGATTCAATTTTTCTGCAAAGTTTGCCATAAGAAAGCTTTGGAGGGAATAGAAGATACCGCAGGCTAAAAACATGAGAAGAAGGGAGAAAAGCTGCCTTCCGCCAAACTCCCAGGTGATCTGAAAATGCTGTCCGGTCTGCATTGCCTCCTTCATCTGGTTCCAGATCAGGTCTACCACATCTGCACTGTATAAGGGCGCCATGACCGTAAAATAGGTATAAAAGGCAATACAGATAAATACAACGGTCAGTCTCCATTTCTGCTTCCCCATAGAGCGGATAAAGCGCAGAATGGTCTTTTTCATATGCTTTGCTTCAAATACTTCTGTATCAAAATAATTCTGGTCATTTTCCATAAAATCAATGAACCTCCCTTAAAATATGACAAAATCAGGCGTCACGAAGCTGGGAACGCACAATATCCTTATATACCGGACAGTGCTCCAAAAGCCAGGAATGAGTGCCCAGTCCTGCGATTTTCCCGTCATCCAGCACCAGGATCTGGTCCGCGTGAAGAATGGTGCTTACACGCTGGGCGATGATGATGACAGCCGCATCTTTCGTGGCATCCTTTAAAGCATGGCGGAGAGCTGCGTCTGTCTTTGCGTCCAGAGCGGAAAAACTGTCGTCAAAGATATAAACAGCGGCTTTTTTTGCCAGTGCCCTGGCGATGGAAAGGCGCTGCTTCTGTCCGCCTGAAAAATTCGTGCCCCCCTGAGCTGTATGGGAAGCCAGGCCATCCGGCAGGTCATATACAAAGCCCGCCTGAGCTGTATCCAGAGCTGTCCGCAGCTCCGCCTCCGAGGCGTTGGGATTTCCATACCGCAGGTTTTCTTCAATGGTGCCGGAAAAGAGCCAGGCTTTCTGGGGTACATAAGATACTGCGTCACGAAGCTTTTTCTGGGGAAGTTCCCGGATATCGGTTCCATCCAGACAAATCCGTCCGGAGGTAACATCGTGAAAGCGCAGAATCAACTTTGCAATGGTGGATTTTCCGCTTCCCGTACCGCCGATAATGGCAGTTGTAGTGCCTTTCTCACATTGAAAGGCCAGATGACTTAAGGTATCCTCATCCGCATCCGGGAAGCGGAAGGTAACGTCGTCAAAGGACAGGAGAGTGTGGGAGGAGGCAGCGCCCCCCAAATCAAGTGCCTCAGATGTATGGGGATCAGGTTTCACGATTTCAGTTTTAGCCGGAACCGGAAGCTTATCCTGTATCTCCGGTTCCAGTGACAGCACCTCAGCCATTCGCTCAATACACACCAGGGCTCTGGGTACCATAATGATAACCATCTGTGCCATCATGATATAGAACAGGATCCAGATCGCATATTCGGTCACAGCTGTAATGCCGCCGATTTCCATGGCCCCGGCTCCGGTCAGATTGCCGCCTATATACAGGATTGCAACGACCGTCAGGTTGATCGCTACATTGGCAATGCTGTCCAGTGCCGCAAAGAGCCGGTTGGCCCGGATGGCAGAATCGGCATAATCAGAAAAGGTCCGGTTTAACCGTCCCGCTTCATGGTGTTCCTTTCCAAAGGCACGGATCACGCGCACACCGGTGATAGTTTCTCTGAGAACCGTATTCACCCGGTCTAAAAACCGCTGAAGCCGTTCAAAAATAGGGGATGCCCTGCGGATAATAAAGAAGCCTGCTGCCAGCAGAAAAATTACTATGGCTGTAACCAGATATCCCATAGAAGGATGGATTCGAAATGCAAAAACGATGCCCAGGATACACATGATCGGAACGGGAAGAACCATCTGGATACACATGACAAAGGCAGTCTGGATAGAGTTAATGTCATTTAAAGTTCTGGTTACCATAGAAGCTGTTCCGAACCGTTCAAAATCCGCTGCGGAAAAACTCAGGCTTTTTTCGTAGACAGCCACACGCATGTCCCGGCCAAGTCTGGCAGACAGGCGCGCACAGAGAAAGCTTCCCCACAAAGCGCCGAAACCGGCCATCAGGGAGATAGCCAGCATGATAAGACCCTCGTGAAGGATCGGCATAAGCCCTGCGCCTGCTGCGGCAAGATTTAACATTTTGGCGGTTACCGTAGGTACCAGAAGGGCTCCGGCCACATCTAAAAGCACAGTAAAGAATATCAGGACACAGGTCATTCGGTAAGGTTTCAGAAATCGTATAAAATATCGCATGATGTCAAATTCTCCTTTATTCCCCGGAGGGGTGTTCCTTTTTCGGAAGGATCAAAGCCAGCTCCTCCTCAAACAAGTCTAACTGGCGGACAGACAGCTTCAGGCACAGCTCTACCTCTTCTGCGGTCATCTGTGCCAGAGAATGCTGCTCTGCCTCAATCAGGGGGATTACAATCTGCCGGCAGAGCTGAGTCCCTTTTTCTGTCAGATATACTGCCTTGGTATTGCCGGCTCCGGCTAACTGCTTCAGGCTTACATATCCATTTTTTACCAGACCACTGATGGCAGAGTTCACTGTCTGGCGGGGCAGGCTGCAAAGCTCAGCCAGCTCGTGCTGAGTAAATGGTGTGGTATGTTCATCTGCTTCTGTTTCACAGAGGCAGTAAAGAATGGAAAATGCAGTATCAGAAAGATGACAGGCCGCTGCATAGGTGTGGTATAGATTGCACTGACGGCGGTATAACTGGTTAAATTTAAGATTTAATTCTTTTGCGGTATGGCTGTTGCACATGGCTGATGCTCCTTTATAAATTGATAATCCGATTTCGGTTTTTGTATAGGAGAGTATAAATCCGAAAGCGGATTTTGTCAAGAGGGAACTAGCCAGGGATGTATTGCTCCTTTAGATACTATTGACAGATAATAGGACAGCTGTTACATTATGAAAAAATGAGATAAAAAGGAGCACAAAAATGAAAGTAATCATGTACGGAACCCATCTCTGCAAAGATACATTATATGCAATTTACAAGCTGGAGGATAAGGGAGCAGACCTGGAATTTAGAAATATCTCAGCCAGCCTGACGGAAATGAAGGCATTTTTAAAGATCAGGGATGAGGAGGCTCTGTTTGACGGGCCAAAGAAAGAGGGAAAAATCGGAGTGCCCTATTTTGAACTTGAAAATGGAATGAAGACGCTGAACCTGCAGGAGGTATTGGAACAGATATAACAGGGAAAGTGAAAATTCTTGCATATCCCTTCCAAACGTTGTATACTAAAACCAGTCACGGCTGCGCAGGGCAGCCAGGTTCACACCAAAACCAGGAGGGATTGCAATGATTGAAGCAACGAGCTGCGGCGGTGTGGTTATATTTCGAGGAAAGATCCTGGTGCTGTACAAGAATTACAAAAACAAGTACGAGGGCTGGGTTCTTCCCAAAGGAACCGTAGAAGCTGGAGAGGAATATAAGGAAACGGCGCTGCGAGAGGTCAAGGAAGAAACCGGGGTCAGCGCATCCATCATCAAATATATCGGCAAAAGCCAGTATACCTTCAATACCCCACAGGATGTGGTGGAAAAGGATGTACACTGGTATCTGATGATGGCCGACAGCTATTACAGCAAACCACAGCGGGAAGAGTACTTTCTGGATTCCGGATATTACAAATTTTACGAAGCCTACCATCTGCTGAAATTCTCCAATGAAAAGCAGATCTTGGAAAAGGCCTATAATGAATATCTGGATTTAAAGAAGAGTAATCTTTGGGGAAGCAAGAAGTATTTTTAGAGAATAAGGACCTGTTGGGAAATGCATAGGTAAAGGCATTTGTCGGCAGGTTTTTATTTATAGGGAGATAGAAAGGGGGATCGAAAGTATGGCCTGGCCTAAAATTTCAGTAGGAAGCTCCGACTTTGCAGAATACCGCAAAGGGGATTACTATTATGTTGATAAGACAGGATTGATCGAGGAATTATTAAAAACACCGGGAATCAAGGTTACATTGATTACACGGCCCCGGCGGTTTGGAAAAACCATGAATATGAGTATGCTGGCAGAATTTTTTGATATCAGAAAGGACAGCCGCCCCATATTCAGTGGGCTGAAAATAGCAGATAATAAGGAACTTTGCGAGGCGTGGATGAACCAATGGCCGGTCATCCATGTGACGTTCAGATCTGTATTCGGAAGCTGTTTTAAGGATGCCTATTCCATGATAGAGGCTGTGATCGCAGAGCTTTATAAGCAGCATATCTACTTACTGGAAAACCCTGAAATGATGGTATATGATCGAGAAATATTTGATCGTATTGCAGGAAAAAAGGCTTCTGGGGAAGAAATTAAAAACAGTCTTCTATTTCTTACAAGGCTGTTGGGACAATATTATGGAAAAACGGTGATTCTGCTGATAGATGAGTATGATGTGCCTCTTGCTAAGGCCAGTGATAAGGGATATTATGAGGAAATGCTGTATGTGATCCGCGGTATTCTTCAGGCTCTGAAGGATAATTCCTTCCTGCATCTGGCGGTTGTGACAGGCTGTCTTCGGATTGCCAAGGAAAGCATTTTTACGGGAACAAATAACTTTATTACAGATACAATATCGGATAATCGTCTGGATGAATTTTTTGGCTTTACGCAGGAAGAAGTAGACAGGATTCTTGCAGATACTCAAAATACTTCTCATAGTCAGGAAATCAAAAACTGGTATGATGGATATCGTTTTGGAAGCATAGATGTGTACTCGCCCTGGGATGTGATGAACCATATAAATGCATTATGCCTGGATCCTCAGGCTCTGCCCAGGAGCTATTGGCGCAATACAAGCGACAATGCTATTATCCGTTCTTTTATTGATCAGGCAGAAAATGATACTATAAAACAATTTGAGATCTTGCTTTCAGGAGACAAAATTTCTCAGAAAATAGAGGAAGATCTTACTTATGATTATCTTCATGCATCTGCAGAAAATCTTTGGAGTATTCTGTATTTAACGGGATATCTTACAGGAACTGAAAAAGAGGAGGGACGCCAGGAATGGAATTTATGGATTCCCAATCTGGAGATTCGTGAAATTTTTGAAGATACTGTGATAAAATGGTTCCATGACAGTGCCCGTTTATGGGAAAGAAAGGCTCTTTTTCATGCAATATGGGAGCGTGATGAAGAGAAGCTGACAGAGGAGATGACAAAGCTTCTTAGAAAAACAATCAGCTACCATGACTACAAAGAAGATTTTTACCATGCTTTTCTGGCGGGGATTTTTGCCGGTGCCGGATATATCGTAAAATCAAACAGAGAGCATGGAGACGGCCGCAGTGATGTTGTAGTTCAGGACTACGATGGAAACAGGATTGCAGTATTTGAGGTAAAATATTCCCGCCGCCTGGAGGATCTGCCCTATGACTGTGAAAGAGCCATAAAGCAGATTGATGTCAGACGGTATGGAGAAGAATTTGCTGAGGATTACAGTACCGTGATCTGTTATGGGATCGCATTTTATCGGAAGCGGTGTATGGTGAAGGTAAAGCCTACCTCTCTCTGATCACCCCGCACCCAATCACAACCCCAGGATTCCCGGACGGCTGGCTGGTAAAGTCATCCAGTCCGCTGTGGAGGACCACAGACCGCCCCATGATTTCCTTTACCGTAAAACGCTTGTCATAGAAAGCAAGCCATCCATACCCGCTGTTTCCCATAACAGGCAGAAGATCGCCGGAATGCCAGGGGTGTGATGTGCCTGTGGGATTATAGTGGCCGCCTGTTCGTGTGAATCCCGCGGAGCAGTCTCCATTTTCATGGATATGCAGGGCGTAGAAGTCGGTGGAGCCGGAAATTCCCTTATTGGGGAGCCGGAAAAATTCCCCTTCGATCAAAACACCGCCGTAAGGCGTATCATAAAAACGCACCATACCGCTTAAGCCGGGAGCATAGGGCGTGTTTCCGCGGATCCAGGCCAGAGCCGCAGGTGTCTGAAACTGCAGGATCTGGGCGAAGCGGTCGCCGGGGGTGGAGGATTCAGATTGATTCATAAAAATCTCCTGAAAGTGCCATTTACAACAGCATATGATCGGAAGCATCCGTATGTGCCGGGGAAAGGCCGGAAAAATATTCGATCACCGTCTGCATGGCCGGAGATACCCATTTGTCTTTGTGGTAGAGAAGCTGCCTCCAAAGCTCCGGCTTAAATTCCGGCACAGAAAGCCGTACCAGCCGCCCGCTTTTTAGGGCGGCTTCTGTTACATAATCAGGCAAAAATGACACTCCGGCGCCCTGAGTCACAAGGGTACATAAAAGATCTGCACTGCCAAATTCCAGAACCGGGCGTACCTCCAGGGAGAACCGGGCCAGATGCTCGTCCATCAGACGGCGGTAGCTCATCCCCTTTTCTGTCAGGAGAAATGGAAAGGTGATCAGTTCCCGGACCGGTACAGTCAGAGAGGAAAAGGGAAGAAAGCCGGGAGCTGCCACGAAATGGGCCTGGATCCGTTCTTCCGCACCGATGATATAGTCGCTGTTGTAAACATGATGATCCAGCGTATAGACCAGGTCTGTTTCATTTTGATTCAGCATCCGGAACAGCTCCTCCGTGCTTGCAGTTGCCATTTTCAGAGTAATTCCCGGATAGGCAGCACGGAAATTTTCATAGTGCTCCCGCAGGATCCAGCAGGCAAGGGAATCTGCCAGAGCCATGCGCACATGGCCGCTTACAGAGGGCTGCGGCCTTAATTCTTTTTCCATGTCCACTGTCAGCTGTTCCAGACGATGGGCATAATTGAGCACCTTCCGGCCGGCCTCTGTTAGTGCGACCGTATGATTGATTCGCTCCAAAAGCCGCACATTCAGCATTTCTTCCAGCTGGCGGATCTGGAATGACACGGTAGACTGGGAGTAGCCCAGCTTTTTGGCAGCTTTTGTAAAGCTGCACAGTTCCGCTACCTGAATAAAGGTTTCCATATTTTTCGTATCTATGTTCATTTCTTTCGCTCCTGTACTTTATCCTGCTAACAATCGAAAATGTAGATAGTTGAGATTTAAACTATCAATTTTACAAATGATAATAACTATTATATACTGGAACACAGAAAAAATCTATGTTCTATATAGAAGGAGTGTCTAAAACTATGGTTACGTTAATTCAAACGGTGTATCAGTTTCTGTGGGGAGATCTGATCACCCTGCCTCTGCCTGGGGGCGCAGGCATAAGCTTTTCTCTTTTGGTGCTTTTGCTGATCCCTACAGGTATTTATTTTACTCTGCGGACCCGTTTCCTTTCCCTGCGTTTATTTAAGGATATGCTGAGGGTTACTCTGGAGCGGAAGGATGGAGAAACAACCGCGCTTTCTGCCTGTCAGACGCTGGTAGTTTCCACTGCCACCCGTGTAGGAATGGGAAATCTGGTAGGCGTTGTGGCTGCGATTTCCGCAGGCGGAGCCGGAGCCGTATTCTGGATGTGGGTCACAGCCCTTCTGGGTTCCACTACCGCCTTTATTGAGGCTACGCTGGCTCAGCTTTATAAGGAAGAGGATCCTCTTTACGGCGGTTACCGGGGAGGTCCTGCCTACTATATGCATAAATTTTTCCAGAAAAATAAGAAGCAGACCCGCTGGTTCCCTCTTTCTGTGCTTTTTGCAATATCAGGCCTGATCTGCTGGTGCGGCATCAGCCAGGTAATCAGCAATTCAGTGGCCTCCTCCTTTGAAAATGCATTTAACATTCCGCCTCTTTACAGCACCATTGTACTGGTGATCCTGGGCGCTGTGATCGTTCTTCGTAAAAATGCCACGGTAAAAGCCCTGGATGCCATTGTGCCTGTAATGGCCGGTCTGTATCTGCTGATCACAGTGGGAGTGATTCTGTTAAATATCGGCCAGATTCCGGCTGTGCTTGAGCGCATCTTTTCAGAGGCCTTTGGACTGCGCCAGGCAGTGGCCGGCGGAATCGGCGCAGTGATCATGAATGGTGTAAAGCGCGGCCTCTTTTCCAATGAGGCCGGTTCCGGCTCTGCTCCCTGCGCCGCAGCTACCGCAAAGACCGATCATCCTGCCAAGGTGGGACTGGTTCAGGCTTTGGGCGTATTTATTGATACCATTGTAATCTGCAGCTGTACCGCATTCTTAATGCTCTTAGCTCCGGATGAGATTACCGGCTCTCTGGCAGGAATGGATCTTTTACAGGCTGCTATGGGATATCATCTTGGCAAGTTCGGTGTGATCTTTATCGCAGTGATCCTGTGGCTGTTCAGTTTTTCCACCTTCCTTGGAATCCTGTACTATGCCCGCAGCAATGTTTCCTATCTGTTCGGAGACAGCTGGGCCGCCCAGACCGCCTATAAGGTTCTGGCGCTGGTGATGCTCTTTATCGGCGGACTGGCTGCTTACACCATCGTATGGGATTTGGGCGACGTAGGCGTTGGCCTGATGACGATTTTCAATCTGATCGCTCTGTATCCTATGGCAGGAGAAGCGCTGGCTTCTCTGAAGGATTATGAGGAAAAGAGGGCAAAGGGAGTGCTTTGAAATAGCATCGAGGTCTGGAGTCTGGTGTCCAGAGCTCCGGTTTCCGGCCATAAGAAAAACTAAGGGGTTGAAATTTTCTAATGGCCTTCAAAGTCGCTCTGGACACCAGACTCCAGAAGCCAGGCATATCGAAAAATACATAATAAAATCTCTCAGGATGATGATTCTGGGAGATTTTTGTTATGTATTTTTTAGGCAAATGTGATAGAATGGATACATTACGGCAGATTGGAGATATGTGCATGAATTTGATAGCAGCAGCAGATGAAAACTGGGCCATTGGAAAGGATGGGGGGCTTTTGGCTCATCTTCCGGGGGATATGAAATTTTTCAGGGAAACCACGAAGGAAAAGGTGGTAGTCATGGGGCGTAAGACCCTGGAGAGCTTTCCGGGCAAAAAGCCCTTAAAAAACAGGGTTAATATTGTGCTCACCCGAAATACGGACTATGCTCCTGAGGGCGTAACTCTGTGCGGCAGTGTGGAGGAAGCGCTGGAGCTTTTAAAGCAGTATGACAGTGAGGATGTTTTTATCATTGGAGGCGGAACGGTCTACAGAGCATTTCTTCCTTATTGTAAAAAAGCCTATATTACCCACATTTTCCATACCTTTCCTGCGGATACGGTATTTCCGGATCTGGATCGGGAGCCGAGATGGAAGCAGACAAAAGTGCTGGGAACGGGAGAGGACAATGGGATCCGCTACGAATTCCGCCTGTATGAGCAGCAGCCGGTATCGGACGGGAAAGGGGGGATTTAGCAGATGAACCTTATTGTATCAGCGGATAAACACTGGTCGATCGGGAAAAATGGCCGCCCACTGGTAAATATTCCGGCGGAGCGCCAGCTTTTATTAAAGGAAACCGCCGGGAAGGTGGTTGTGATGGGAAGGAAAACTCTGGAAACACTGCCCGGAGGCCAGCCTCTGGGAGGGCGTACCAATGTGGTTCTTTCCGCAGATCCGTCCTTCAAGGCCAGAGGCGCTGTGGTCTGCCGCAGTATGGAAGAGACCCTTGCATATTTAGAGGAGTTTGATCCAAAGGATATTTATATCCTGGGCGGAGAAAGCATTTACCGGCAGTTCCTGCCTTACTGCGATACCATTCATCTCACTGCCATTGATTATGTTTATGACGCAGATCTGCGTTTCCCTGTGGATTTGGATCAGGCTCCGGACTGGAAACTGGCAGAGGAGGGGGAAGAACAGACTTATTTTGACCTCTGCTATACCTTTTGCCGCTATGTGAGAACCGGGATGTGACAAAATCCTTAAAAACAGTTGTAACATTCATTGGAAAATGATAATATGAAGTCTGTGCAGCAATACATTTTCACAACAGATTCAATGATGCAGACATCAGAAAGGGGGGATGACTTATGAAGAATGATGGAACCGTATTTACACTTGAAAATGAGGAACTGCTGATCACCGTGGATCGTCACGGGGCAGAGCTTACAAGGATTTATGACAAAAAGGCCGGCAGAGAGCTTCTCTGGGGAGCAGATCCGGCAGTCTGGAATCGCCATGCGCCTGTACTTTTCCCGTTTGTAGGAAAGAGCTTTGATGGAAAATATACCCATGAGGGGAAAGAGCATGGTATTACGCCCCACGGATTTGCCAGAGATATGGAATTTGAACCCCTGCTCTGCGATATGGATGAATGCTGGTTCCGGTTAAAGGATACGCCGGATACCTATGGGGTTTACCCCTTCCATTTTGAGCTGGAGATAGGGCATCGGCTTACGGGGCGGACCATTGAAGTGATGTGGAGAGTAAAAAATCCCGATTCCGGGGAGCTCCTTTTTATGATCGGCGGCCATCCGGCCTTTCAGGTACCTGAGGGAAAGACCATTTACGATTATACGCTGGTATTTAATAAAGAAGGAAAAGAAGCGGGAAATCATCAGGAGGAGCTTCACTATCTGGCACCCAATGACCAGGGATATCAGGTGGAGGAAAAGACCGGCAGCTTAAAGCTTAAGGACGGTCAGGTTCCGGTGACAAAGGGATTCTTTGACCAGGTCCTTACCTATATGTTTGACGGGGCGCAGATTTCAAGCGTGGGCCTTCTGGTTGACGAAACGCCCTATGTGACCATAGAATGCGGCGATTTTCCATACCTGGGCGTATGGACCATCGAGGCAACCCATCCATTTGTATGCCTGGAGCCATGGTACGGCCTGTGCGCTCCCGACGGATACAAGGGAGAATTAAAAGACCGGCCGGGCATCCAGAAGCTGGAAGCCTGGGGAACCTGGGAGAAGAGCTACAGCATCCGGATCGAATAGAACCGAGGAGCTGAGTCTTATAAATACACATGCCATTAGAAGCGCATCTGCGGTTTTGGGGTATGAGTGAAAAAGAGGAGGAAAATCATGTACAAGATCGTTAAGGCAGAATGTCTGGCGGACAAGATCTATCTCATGGACGTAGAGGCGCCCAGAGTAGCCAGAGCCTGCCAGCCGGGAGAATTTGTTATCGTAAAGATTGACGAGGTGGGAGAGCGTATTCCTCTGACCATCTGCAACTTTGACAGAGAAAAGGGACTGGTGACCATCGTATTCCAGACCGTAGGCGCATCTACCCAGCGCATGGCGGAATTAAAAGCCGGAGATTATTTCCAGGATTTCGTAGGCCCCTTAGGACAGCCATCTGAGTTTGTAAAGGAAGACATCGAAGAAGTAAAGAAGAGAAAGTATCTCTTTGTGGCAGGAGGCGTAGGCTCTGCTCCCGTATACCCTCAGGTAAAATGGATGCATGAGCACGGCATTGAGGCGGATGTGATCGAGGGCTCCAAGACAAAGGATCTGCTGATCCTGGAGGATGAATTAAAGGCAGTAGCCGGAAATCTCTATGTGACCACAGACGACGGCTCCTATGAGCGCAAGGGCATGGTAACAGACGTGATCAAGGATCTGGTGGAGAATCAGGGCAAGAAGTATGACGTCTGCGTAGCCATCGGCCCCATGATCATGATGAAATTCGTATGCAAGCTTACAAAGGAGCTGGGAATTCCGACCATTGTAAGTTTAAATCCAATCATGGTAGACGGAACCGGCATGTGCGGCGCCTGCCGTGTAACCGTTGGCGGAGAGGTGAAATTTGCCTGTGTAGACGGACCGGAGTTTGACGGCCATCTGGTAGATTTCGACCAGGCCATGAAGCGCCAGCAGATGTACAAGACAGAGGAAGGCAGAGCCATCCTTAAGGCTCAGGAAGGAGCCACCCATCACGGCGGCTGCGGAAACTGCGGAGGTGACGAATAATGGACGTTTTAAAGAGAGTACCCATCAGAGAACAGGAGCCAAAAGTAAGAGCAGCTAACTTTGAAGAGGTCTGCCTTGGCTATACACAGGAAGAAGCACAGGAGGAGGCGTCCCGCTGCTTAAACTGCAAGAACGCACAGTGCGTAAAGGGCTGTCCCGTATCCATCAATATCCCAAAATTTATTTCAGAGGTAAAAGAGGGCAAATTTGCGGATGCAGCCGCTACCATTGCTGAGTCCAGCGCCCTTCCCGCTGTCTGCGGCCGTGTATGTCCTCAGGAGAGCCAGTGCGAGGGAAAATGTATCCGCGGCATCAAGGGCGAGCCGGTTTCTATCGGAAAGCTGGAGCGTTTTGTAGCGGACTGGTCCAGAGAAAACGGCGTCGTTCCCGCAAAGCCTGAAAAGACCAACGGTATCAAGGTAGCTGTCATCGGTTCCGGCCCTTCCGGTCTGACATGTGCGGGCGATCTGGCAAAGATGGGTTATGAGGTAACGATTTTTGAGGCACTTCATGAGCCGGGCGGCGTATTAACCTACGGTATCCCGGAATTCCGTCTGCCAAAGACCAGAGTCGTTCGTCCTGAGATTGAAAATGTAAAGAAGCTGGGCGTTAAGATCGAGACAGACGTGATCATCGGAAAGTCCGTAACCATTGACGAGCTGATGGACGAAGAGGGCTTTAAGGCCGTATTTATCGGCTCCGGCGCAGGACTTCCCAAGTTCATGGGAATCCCCGGTGAAAATGCCAACGGCGTATTCTCCGCAAATGAATACCTGACCAGAAGCAACCTGATGAAGGCATTCAGAGACGATTATGACACACCGATCTTCCTGGGCAAAAAGGTAGCCGTAGTAGGCGGCGGAAACGTAGCCATGGACGCTGCCAGAACCGCACTTCGTCTGGGCGCAGAGGTACATGTTGTATACAGAAGAAGCGAGGCAGAGCTTCCGGCCCGTGTGGAGGAGGTTCACCACGCAAAGGAAGAGGGCGTACAGTTTGATCTTCTTACCAATCCGGTAGAGATCCTGACCGACGAAAATGACTGGGTAACCGGCATGGTAGTCCGTAAGATGGAGCTTGGCGAGCCGGATGCATCCGGACGCCGCAGACCGGTAGAGGTAGAAGGCTCCGACTACACCATCGAGGTAGATACGGTGATCATGTCTCTGGGAACTTCACCAAACCCGCTGATTTCTTCTACAACCGAAGGACTGCAGACCAATAAGTGGAAATGCATCATTGCAGATGAAAGCAATGGAAAGACCACCAAGGAAGGCGTATACGCCGGCGGCGATGCCGTAACAGGCGCAGCTACCGTGATCCTGGCTATGGAGGCAGGTAAGGCAGGCGCGAAGGGTATTGATGAATATCTGAAGGGGAAAGAGGCCTGAAGAATATAAATAAAGCATTAAAGGATGTCAGATCAGGGAAGCATATTGACTGGCATCCTTTTTGTATTCTCAATAAAAACTCATTATAAAACACAAGAATGGGCTGGGAGATATCGTGAGGAAAGGCCGCGGATTTTATGCGCTGAACCGCCGGCGGATCCGGTGCGACTGCTGGGAGATGCTGGAGGAGAATGAAGACCGTTACTTTATGGGCGAATATATGCCGGAGTACAGCTGGGCAGAGGTTACATTGTCATATCTGCTCCAGAAGTTTGAGGAAATTAAAACCCGGAAAATAAGGGAAGCACAGAACGAATAATAAAGTAATGGGGGAAAAAGGACTGCAGGGCAGAATACCTGCAGTCCTTTTTTTGGAAATTATGTAAAAAAAACGGTACTAAAATAAAAACACTTTGAAAATGTTACGAAAATACAGGAAACATGCATAACAATGCAAAACTGTAACGGTACTGATAAGGTTCATGGTGTATCTTATTAAAGGATAGTTAATAAAAATTAAGTTTTTATTAAGAATACGATTAAAAGCGGGAGAGATATTTAATGAGTCAGAGGGAAGGGCAAAACATATTTATAAAAACCTTTGGCGGGTTCGATGTATTTGTAGACGGGAAACAAGTCCATTTTTCCAGTGAAAAGGCAAAGGAAATGCTGGCGGTTCTGGTGGATAAGAGAGGGAGCAGCGTATCCTTATCACAGATGGCCTGGCTGCTGTATGAACAGTCACCGGAACAGACCGCCAAAAATAATCTTCGGGTGATTTATTACCGGCTGAAGAAAATACTGGAGAATAACGGGATTGGCGGCATGCTGATCAAAAAGAGAGGAAGTTTTGCGGTGGACGCCAGCAGCTTTATCTGTGATGTATACGAATTTGTGGAAGGGAATCCCGACTATGTCCCCTTGTTTCTGGGAAACTATATGTCCGGTTACGAGTGGGGGCAGGAGGCAGTGCCTTATTTAAACAACCTTTACTGCCAGTACTGTGAAACGCCTATGAACGGACTTTCCGATCAGGTTCATGAGACGATTCTCAGTCAGGGGAAAAAAGGCGGAAAGAGAAAATGACGGATCAGCTGGAAATGATCGATATCCACGCTCATATTCTGCCGGGAATTGACGACGGAGCCAGAAACTGGGAGGAAACCGGCCGTCTGCTGGAGGCAGCCTGGGCGCAGGGAGTCCGCCATATTATCGCAACCCCCCATTTTTCCAGAAAGACGGATATGGAGCAGTTAAGACAATTAAAAGCAGGCGTCCGGGAGCTGGCTCACAGAAAAGGGCTGGAACTTGAAATAAGCCTGGGACAGGAACTGCGGTATTTTGAAGAACTGCCGCTGTATCTGGAACAGGGCAGAGCGCTCACACTGGCAGAAAGCCGGTATGCTCTGGTGGAATTCAAACCGGGAGATGGATTTCAGACCATAAGACGGGCAGTCCGGGAACTGGTCCAGTCCGGATTTATTCCCGTATTGGCTCACGCAGAGCGGTATCTTTGCCTTCGTGAAACAGGCAGGACCGAGGAGCTGGTTCAGAGCGGAGCCTGTCTGCAGGTTAATGCAGAAAGCCTGACAGGCGGTCTGTTTGACCGGACGGCAGCCTGGTGCCTGAAAGAAATCCAGAAGGGGAGGATCCACTTTGCCGCCAGCGATATGCACCGGCCGGATACAAGGCCGCCCAGGCTGGAAGAGGCATTTAAAAAACTGTCAAAAAAGCGCATCTGTCCGGATGCGGCCGCCATATTTGGGAAAAATCAGAGATATATTCTGGAAAACAAGGTACTGTAGCAAAACTATTATGAAAAGAAAAGGAAATGTTATACCATGGAAAAGAAGTTTGATGACAATGACGAGATACAGATCGATCTGCTGGAACTGGCCTATGCTTTAAAAAAGAAGCTGTGGCTGATCATCCTGGGGCTGATCGTAGGAGCTTTCGGAGCGGGGCTGTACAGCAAGATCCTGCTGACGCCCATTTATAAATCCACCGCAATGGTCTATGTACTTTCAAAGGAAACAACTCTTACCTCACTGGCAGACCTGCAGATCGGCAGCCAGCTTACCAAGGACTACAGCGTGCTGGTAACCAGCCGTCCGGTATTGGAGCAGGTGATTGAAAAACAGCAGTTAGACATGAGGGTGGATGAACTAGAGCGTATGATCAGCATTGGAAATCCGACAGATACCCGTGTGCTCACTATTACCATATCGGATACAGATCCGATCCGCGCCCAGGCGCTGGCAGAAGAGGTGGCAAAGACTTCTTCCGATTACATAGGCGATATTATGGAAATGGTTCCGCCCAAGATCATCGAGGAAGGCGTACCGGCAGAAAAACCAAGTTCTCCAAATGTGAAAAAGAATGCGGCTATGGGCGGTCTGGCAGCAGCCGTACTGATCAGCGGAATTATCTGTCTGGGAGTGATCATGGACGACACTATAAAGACAGAAGAAGACGTGGAGAAATATCTGGGACTTACTGTACTGGCTTCTATTCCGGATGTGGATGAAACCGGTAAATCAGAAAACGAAAAGGGAAGAAAAAAGAAGAAAACGAAGGGAGCGGTGTAAAAAATGGAGATGAGACTGGAATTAAAAAATACGGAACGAAATGATTATTACTATGAAGAAGCCATTAAGACACTGCGTACCAATATCCAGTTCTGCGGCAGCAGCTTAAAAACCATTCTCTTTACAAGTACCGTATCGGGAGAAGGAAAAAGCGCTACTACAGTAGCCGTAGCTTCTTCTCTGGGAAGTATCGGGAAAAGGGTTCTTCTGGTAGACGCGGATATCCGCAAATCCGTACTGGTGAAGCGTCATGAGATCAGCGGCCGTCCCAACGGCCTGTCCCAGTATCTCAGCGGCCAGAAAAAGCTTGGAGAAGTTATTTACCACACAAATATGGAAAATGTGGACATGATCCTGGCAGGCCCCTATTCTCCCAATCCGGCAGAGCTGTTAGAGGATGAACTGTTCAAAGTCCTGCTGGAAAATGCAAGGGAATTGTATGATTACATCATAATCGATACCCCTCCCATGTTAAACCTTATTGACGGCGCGATCATCGCAAATCAGTGTGACGGAGCTGTGATCGTAGTGGAAAGCGGGGGCATCAGCTACCGTATGGCCCAGAAGGTAAAAGCCCAGCTGGAAAAGAGCGGATGCCGGATCCTGGGGGCAGTCTTAAACCGGGTGGGAGGAGAGTACGGCTCAGGCTACTATAAGAAGTATTACGGCAAATATTATAAGAAATATTACGGAAAATACGGTAAGTACGAGCGTTACGGATACGATTCCCCAAAAGAAAGAGAAAACATTGAAGAAAGCAGATAAGAAAAAGAGAGAATGGCTGGTTACAGCAGTGGTTATTCTGGCAATCCTGTTTGCAGCTGTTTCCTGGAATCTGTATCAGGAAAAAAAGCTGGCTGCCGCCGAGGCACAGCTCTGGAGAGAGCAGGCCGGTACATCACAGAAAGAGGGGAAAGCCGGATACGGACAGGTACAAAACACCATCGAATACAAAGGAAAAACCTATCGCCGGAATACCTATGTAAAAGCCATTCTGTGCATGGGGATCGACCGGAGGGAACCTCTGACAGAGACGAAAACAGCGGGAGCGGGGGGACAGTCCGACGGCATCTTTCTGGTCGCCCAGGACACGGCCAGAGACCGGGTGCAGGTTCTGGCCATACCAAGAGACACCATGACCCCCATTCCCCTTACAGATCTGAGCGGAAATATCCTGGGCTATGATACGCAGCATCTCACACTGGCCTACGCCTATGGGGACGGAAGAGAAAAAAGCTGCCAGTTTATGTGCCAAGCGGTGACAGAGCTTCTGGACGGCCTTCAGATCGACGGATACATGGCTGTAAGCATGGGAGCGCTGAAACCTCTTAATGACGCGGTAGACGGCGTAACCGTAACCATTGACGATCCGGAGCTGGAAAAAAGAGATCCGGCCTTTAAACCCGGAACCTCCGTAACCCTGATGGGCGATCAGGCCGAAGCTTTCCTGCGCTACAGGGATACAAGAAAAAGCCAGAGCGCCGTAGCCCGTCTGGAGCGCCAGAAGGGATATATCGCCGGTTATGCGGAGGCCGTGAAGAAAAAGGCCTCACGGGAAGAGGGAGTTGCATTAAAGCTTCTGGAAACGGCAGCTCCCTATATGGTAACAAATCTTTCCAAGGATCAGTATCTGGATATGGTGATGGCATTTATTGGAAGCAGCCAGCAGCTGGGGGGAGATGATATCCGCACACTTCCGGGAGAAGGAGCAGAGACAAGGATCTATGACGAATACCATCCGGATCCGGAAGGAGTAACACAAATGGTTCTAGACCTGTTTTACAGGGTTGAAGAATAGAACAAATTTATCAGGAAAGGAAAGGTGAACGATCATGAAGAAAAAGGCAGTAGTTATTGCAATGGCAGCAGCTCTTGCGGTTTCACAGTATGCAGCCGTATTTGCGGCAAACAGTCCGGGAACCGGAGTTGTGATCCCCAATGAGGACAGCGACGGCGATTATGACATCGGAGAGCGCGTGGATCAGGTAACAGGCGGATCTTCCTCAGCGTCAGGCACAGGAAATTCCTCAGCCGCCACGCCGGGAGGACAGACCGCAGCCCAGATTACGGTTCCCACTGAAAGCGGAACAGCCAGCCAGAGCGGCGGCCAGGCCGTAGTAGGAGATACAGGCATCGAGTTTGTACAGGGAAGCGAAAGCGCGGTAAGCGGACTTCCGGAAACCGTTGTATCCACCATTAATGCCATTAATACCGGAACCGGTCTGGCAGAGGCCGGAACCGGTCTGGACTTAAGCGGCTACAATGCCCTGGTAGGAACCACCGCAGTTATGACCTATCAGGCCGGAACCAGAGTGGAAAAAACAGGAGCCACCAATATGCCTGTGTATGTCCCAAATCTGGTAGAGGGCCTGGGAACCGTACAGGTGCTCTTCTACAACAACATGACTTCCAAGTGGGAGCTGATCACGCCTACATCTGTGGATGTGGCAAAGAAGATGATCCATGTGACCATCCCGAACTCGGGAACATTTTCGGTTATCTATAAGCGCTGACAGAGCGTGTAAGGATAATATGCGCCGGTTTCCATGATCGTGAGGCCGGCGCAGTCACAAAACGCTGTTTTGAAAACACACAAAGGAAAAGGGGGACATATTAATGAAATCTGCAAGTATGAGAAAAATGATGGAATGTTTGATGGTTGTACTGATGGTATGGTCTGTATTTCAGATCAGAAACTGTATTACATTACAGGACGTCCAGTATGCTCAGGACAGGATCCACTGGGACATACTGGCATATGAACTGCTCTTTCTGGCGTCCTGTTTTGGTTTTGTGACAGCTATGGGGACAGGAATTTTAAAAAAGAACCACAGTGAGGAGTAATTGATTATGCTGATCCGGAACAAATCATTTTATATGTTTGCAGACGCCATTGCTGTGGTTGTATCATTTATACTTGCCCTGCTGGGCAGATTTGCTTCTCTGGATGCAGGGGACTTCCAGCTGGGAAACTGGTACGGCTGTATTTTGATGCTTTTTATTTACATTGTGGTTATTTTATTCTATCAGCCGGACCAGCCTATAATGAAGCGAAACCGATGGAATGAACTGAGAGTAGTCATCACGGATAACTTTTATATGGTTATGGTGCTGACACTTATTCTTTTTGCATTTAAACTTGGAGACAATTCGTCCCGCAAGTTTTACATATTATTTTTTCTTTTCAATATATTGACCATGTATCTGGGACGGATCACGATTAAGACGGCGCTGTTTCGGTATTATGGAAAACAGGAAAACAGAAAGCGTCTGTTGATCTGCGCATCAGATACAAATGTATTGAAGGTAATGAATCAGGTAGTTAACGCAAGACTATACGACTATGATGTGTCTGCCATTGCGGTTATGCACATTCACGGAAAGATAGAGTTGAACCAGGTAGGGATAAATGAAAACGGAAGCTATCTCTGGTCTGATTCAGACGGATTGACGGAATATCTGAAAAAACAGGTGGTAGACGAGGCTCTTTTAAGCCTTCCCACCATGCGACGTGAAAAACTGAATGACTTAATCCGCCGGTTGGAGGCATTGGGAATTGTTGTCCACGTTACGGTTAATACGTTTGGAATGGCAGAAAAAGAGAAAGCGATCGAAAATTTCGGGTCTTACCGTGTGCTTACATACAGTCCAAGAATTTTTGAACCCGCAGAATTGTTTTTAAAGCGCCTGATGGATATAGCAGGCGGTCTGGTGGGAATCATTTTCACCTGTATTTTATCCATTTTCGTTGTACCTGCCATATATCTGGAATCTCCCGGTCCCGTTATTTTTAAACAGACCAGGATCGGAAGGAATGGAAGACGTTTTTCCATTTACAAATTCCGTTCCATGTATATGGATGCGGAAGAACGTAAAAAAGAGCTTATGGCACAGAATCAGATGGACGGCCTTATGTTTAAAATGAAGGACGACCCCAGAATTACAAAAGTAGGAAAATTTATAAGAAAAACCAGTATCGACGAATTTCCACAGTTCTTTAACGTATTGAAGGGGGATATGAGTCTGGTGGGAACAAGACCGCCGACGCTGGATGAATTTATGCAGTATGAAGAACATCACAAGAGACGTTTAAGCTTAAAGCCAGGAATCACGGGAATGTGGCAGGTCAGCGGACGGAGTGAGATCCAGAATTTTGAGGATGTAGTGAAGTTGGATCTGGAATATATTGACAACTGGTCCATCTGGCTGGATATTAAAATCCTGCTTCAGACGGTTCTGGTTGTGTTAATGCATAGAGGGGCTGAGTAAAGAGAGTATGGAACGCTTTATGAAAAGTAATTTAGATATAGCAATGTTTGGGCATAAGCGAATTCCTTCGAGAGAAGGAGGTATTGAAATTGTTGTAGAAGAATTGTGTACCAGGATGGTTAATAAAGGAAACCGGGTTACCTGTTATAACAGAGCCGGACACCATGTAAGCGGCGCTGAGTATGATACAAAAGCAGCAAAAGAGTATAAAGGGATTCGGCTGAAAAAGGTTCCGACAATTGAAAAAAAGGGACTCGCAGCAGTATCCTCCTCCTTTTTTGCAGCGATTTTTGCTGCTTTAGGGCATTATAATGTGGTACATATTCATGCAGAGGGACCAGCCTTTTTTTGCTGGATCCCTAAATTGTTTCGGAAAAAAGTGATAGTGACAGTTCATGGACTTGACTGGTCACGTGAAAAGTGGAAAAGTGGATTTGGCTCTAAATTTATTCGTCAAGGAGAACGAAATGCGGTAAAGTATGCAGATGAAATCATCGTATTAAGTGAAGGTGTACAGAAGTATTTTATGGATACTTACGGAAGAAAAACTAGGTTTATTCCCAATGGTGTCAATTGTCCTGAAATTAAGTCTGCAGAACTGATTCATGAAAAATACGGATTAACAAAGGATTCCTATATTTTATTCTTAGGAAGACTGGTACCGGAAAAGGGAATCCGATATTTAATCGAGGCCTTTAAACAGGTAAAGACAGATAAAAAGCTTGTGATAGCAGGCGGAAGCTCTGATACAGATGAATTTGCAAAAGAGCTGAAAGAAATGGCAAAAGGAGATGACCGGATTCTGTTTACCGGATTTGTTCAGGGACAGGCTTTGGAAGAACTGTACAACAATGCGTATGTGTATACACTTCCCAGCGATATGGAGGGTATGCCTTTGAGTCTTCTGGAAGCTATGAGCTATGGAAACTGCTGTCTGGTATCGGATATTGCGGAATGTGCAGAAGTGGTAGAAGATAAGGCTTTGATTTTTGAAAAGTCAAATGTAGATGATTTGAGAGAAAAACTGCAAAAAGCCTGTGATGAAGTAGATATGGTAGAAGGAATGAAACGACAGGCATCGGACTTTATCTGCAGTAAGTATAATTGGGACGAGGTTGTAGAGAGAACATTAGATTTATATAGGGGACATAAATCATGATTCGAGTATTACAGTGTGTAAATGATATGCATCGTGCAGGATTAGAGACGATGTTGATGAATTATTATAGAAATATTGATCGCTCAAAAATTCAATTTGATTTTCTGACACATCGGCCACATAAGAGTGATTATGATGATGAGATACTTAGTTTAGGTGGTAAGGTGTATTATGCACCAAGACTTTATCCGCAAAATTATCCTAAGTATTTTAAATGGATGGAGCAGTTTTTTAAGGAACATCCAGAATATAAAATTGTACACAGCCATATTGATGCTATGAGTTATTTGCCATTGAAAGCAGCAAAAAAAGCAGGTATACCTGTGAGAATAGCCCATAGTCATAATACTTCTATCGATAAAGATTTTAAGTATATACTGAAACAGTATTTTCGCTCTAGAATTAATTCAGTTACGACAGATTTTTGTGCCTGTGGAGAAGAAGCAGGAAAATTTTTATTCGGGGATGTAAGATATACGATTATTCCAAATGCGATTAATATTTCAAAATTTTTATTTGACCCTGAAATAAGAAGAAAAAAACGCGAAGAATTGAATATTAAAAATGAATTTGTAATTGGTCATGTGGGAAGATTATCGTACCAAAAAAATCATAAATTTTTAGTTCAAATTTTTAAAGAATTTGTTTCACAGAATCCTGATTCCGTGCTTTTGTTAGTAGGTGTAGGGGAAAAGGAAAATGAAATAAAAAAACAAGTTGAGAAATTTGGATTAAACCCCAAAGTGAAATTTTTGGGCAATCGGACAGATGTCAATGAATTATATCAGGCAATGGATATTTTTGTAATGCCTTCGTTTTTTGAAGGAGTTCCGGTTGTTGGTATAGAAGCTCAGTTTGCAGGATTACCTTGTGTTTTTTCAAACAAAGTACCTAAGGAAGTTAAATTTAACCCAAAAACGGATTTTATGGGATTAGACGAATCGTTAAAATCATGGGTTAAGATTATAGAAAAATATAAGGATGACAATAGAGAAGAGCTGTTAGGAGAATTAGAAAATAGTTCTTATAATATAAAAAAGGCACATACATTGTTGGAAAATTATTATTTAAGTTTAGAGAGCGAATAGATTATGGCAGGACATAAGAGCATAAAACGAATTGTACATCGTTGCATGGAAGAGTTAGATGCAACTCGAAGAATTGCACAGGTAACTTCTTTAAAGGAAGGATTAGAAACATTTCGTGCAAAAGTAGATATCCAAATTATGAATCGTAATGGATATTATGAAAATGAATCAAGAAAGAAACATCTACTTAGAAAACATGATATTATGATTCGTTATTATGAAAAGACATTTGGAGATTTTTTGAAAACATATGATTATAATCATACCAATCAAGAATTTCAAAAAACAAAGTATTCAGATCGTATTTGGATTTGTTGGTGGCAGGGATTGGAACAGGCACCGGAACTAGTAAAAGTATGTGTAAATTCTATTCAGAAAAATGCAGGAAATCACAGAGTCATTGTTTTAACAGATGATAATTATAAGGATTATGTAGATATTCCAGAGTGGGTAGAGGAAAAAAAGAATAAAGGGATTATAACGAGAACAAATTATTCAGATTTGTTAAGGTTGTCTTTATTAGCAAAGCATGGAGGAATGTGGATTGATTCTACATTTTTCTGTACACAGCCAGTATTAGATGATTATTTTCAGTGGCCTTTATGGTCGATAAAGAGACCAGATTATTTTCATGCATCTGTAGCATCAGGGTATTTTGCAGGATATTCTTTGTGTTGCAATGAAGAAAATCGTTTTATATTTATGACAATTCGCGATTTTTTCCTTCACTATTGGAAAAATAATGATACAATGGTTGATTATTTGATGGTAGATTACATGATTGTATTGGCACAGAAGTATGATGCTAGAATAAAAAAAGAATTTCAAAAAATACAGTCTAATAATCCCGAATGTGATGAATTATATAAAGTTATGAGTGAACCATTTAATCAGAAAAAGTGGGATATTATGAAATCTGAAACAGCATTATTCAAGTTAAGTTGGAAATATCAATATCCTATTGAAAAAAATGGGGAAAAAACATTTTATGGGATGTTAGTGCAAGATAAATTGTAATTTTGATGGGGGAATTATATGAATCCGAAGATAAGCGTAATTGTACCAATATACAATGCGGAACTTTATCTTGAAGAATGTATTCATTCAGTATTGAATCAAACATTAAGAGATATTGAATTATTATTAATTGATGATGGTTCTACAGATGGATCATTTAGAATCTGTGAAGAATATAGTAAAAAGGATAACAGAGTTCAGGTGTTCCGTAATAAGAATGTTGGTCAGGGATTAGAGAGAAATTTTGGAGTCAGAAAAGCCGCAGGAGAATATATTGCTTTTTTAGATTCAGATGATCAATATAAAGAAGATGCACTAGAACGATTATATCAGAAAGCTATGGAAACTAATGCAGATATGGTTTCCGGTGGGTATGCAGATGTATGTAACCATGAAATTATAAAGGAACATCTATTAGGAAATAGAATTTTAGATAGTACTGAAAAAATAAAAAAAGTAATGTCTGATTTAATTTCATATGAGAAAAAAGAAGGATATGATGGATGTATAGCTGTTTGGGATAGTATTTTTAAAAAGCAGTTGCTTATAGATAATAATATTCAATTTTTGTCTGAAAGGGATATATATTCAGAGGATTTACTATATAAACTAATGGTTATGTCATGCTCTCGAAAAATAACTTTTTGCAATGATATTACATATTTATATCGAGTAAATGATACATCATTTACAAATAGAATTAGTGAATCGGTATTAAATAGAATTACTAATTTGTATGATGAAATTATTTTAAGATTTGAAGAGTTTTTACAGGAATTTAATTTAAAAGAAAGATTAGTTAATCGGACCTTTTTTACACTACGATTTAATATTAAAAAAGTTTCAAAATCAAGAGATGTTAAAAAGTTTTATAAAATGATTTTTGAAAATAAAAAATTAATGGGAATTGTTGTGACATATAAACCAAATAATTTGAAAAATTTTGTTATATACTATTTAATTAAATGGAAAATGCTGGGGATGTTTTATATGTTCTTTTAAAGAAATTAAATTTTAGGAGAGACCAGCTATGAAAAGTCAAGTATAAATTAGCCAGAAATTCAGTTTTTTTTGTTTCGGGTAAAAAGGGTAACTTTAACAAAGCTCCCTAAAAGCCCTTGTTCAAAATCTATCGATTATGGTATGTAGGTCTCTTATTCGAGGTTAAATTCTATTTCGTCAGTGAGCATCTTCCAGATGACTCTGACAAGCTTGCCAGCACAGTGTCCAAGGGCATTGTAGTGTGGTTCGGCCTTCAGCTCTCTTGGCATCATAATAAGCCTTGAAAGTAGAGTTGTTTTTAACAACATTGTGAGCTGCATTTATAAGGGCATAGCGTAATACCCTTGAACCTCGCTTGGACATTCTGGTTCTCTGTGCCTGGAAATTACCAGACTGATGAACCGATGGATCCAGTCCGGTGAACGCAAGCAGTTTCTTTAGTTCTGAGAAATGGTGTATATCACCAATCTCACCAAGGATCATCCCGCCATTGATGAAACCAATTCCGGGAATGGTCATAATCACAGAGTGCAGGCAGGTGACAAGATTTGCCATTTCAAGCTCTGTGTGAAACAATTGGCTATCCAGTAACTCAATCTGTTCAATGGTGTGAGTTATCTGAATAGATAAAGAACTGTCATTGACACCGACAGACTTCTGTGCGAGAATTCTTAATTCTCTGGCTTTCTCCTTACCGAAATGGCCGTGGGAAGCAACTTCGAGAAGGTGAGCAAGATGGGTCATATGCATAGAAGCAATGGCAGTTGGTGTCGGAGCCTCTTTAAGGAGGGTATAGACAGAATTCTGATGCAGGCCAGATTTGAAGAAATACTGTAGTTCAGGGAAAACCTGATCCACATAAGAAGTCAGCTGTATTTTTAAACGGGTACGCTGCTTCACCAGTTTCTGACGGAATCTGTCGAACTCTTTGAGTTCAATATAATCCAGGGTCATGAATCGTAAGGAGTCCTGCATCATAAGGGGTTTAGCAATAACAAACGTGTCGACTTTATCAGTCTTAGTCTTACGTACATTATTTTTACGCATAGAAGAAGTCTGAATCGGGTTTAGAACACACACTTTAAAGTCCTTGCTGATAAGAAAACGAACAAGGTTGTCACCGTAGTGTGCCGTTGACTCAAGACCTATGATGATGCTGTTCTGGTCAAGTGGTGCCAGTTTAGAAAGCAACAGATAGAAGCCATCATAGTCATTTGTGAATTTGAACGGCTCAATGAGTATCTCGCCGTCGGAAGAAATCGCAGCGGCGAAATGGTTAAGTTTGGCAATATTAATGTCGACGTAAATCATGAGGTTGTACCTCCCTTTCATAAAGTCTGATACTGTGGTATCCACCAACAATTATCATCGTAGACTTGATTGAAATAAGCACTCTGAGCAAACGCTCTGGCAACATCTAGCTAATAAACAATTCAGATAAAAGAGGTGGCAATACACTCCTGTTGAGTAGTCAAAACTACAGAAAAAATTAAAAGTCACAGTATCTGAATGTATTAAACCACGAAACAAAAAAAGAAAGGAAGTATGTTGTTTTTGCTTCTAATAACATCATACAAGTAGAATAATGAAAATTGGTATTATGACATTTCATAGAGCTATTAATTATGGAGCCGTTTTACAGACATATGCTTTACAAAAATATTTGAATGATAGCGGATATGATGCAGAAGTTATTGATTATCGCTGTGATCACATGGAGAATTTTTATAAGATTTTAAGTGTAAAAAATAAATCCATTAAGCAGGTTATTAGGGGCCTTTTAAATTTTATACATGTATATAAAAAGAAAAGTAGATTTTATGGATTTTTAGATCAGAATGTAAAAATAAGTTCAAAGATTTATGATAAATCAAATATTGGTGAATCAAATAATGAATATGATAAGTTTATTACAGGGAGTGACCAGGTATTTAATTATGCATGTTCACAATTTGATAAAAATTATTTTTTAGAGTTTGTTAAAAATTATGATAAGAAATATTCTTATGCTGCTTCATTTGGTATGAAAGAAGTTCCGTGTGAATATGCAGAGGAATATAAAAAGTTACTTTCAACATTTCATGAGTTGTCAATTCGTGAAACAGATGGACAACAAATAGTAAAAACATTGGTTGGAAAAGAAACAGAATTATCAATGGATCCGGTTTTTTTATTAGGCAGGGAAGATTGGGAGCGATTAGCTAAGAAACCGAAAATAGAACATTATATATTGATATATAAATTGAATACATCAAATTTATTGTTTGATTTTGCAAGAAAATTAGCTAAGATGACAAATACAAAAATTGTTGCATTGAACTTTGATATTGTTGATCAGATGAAAACACCAGATATAAAAGGATTATTTTCAACATCAATCGAAGAATTTTTAGGATATTTTAAGTATGCAGATTACGTTGTAACAAATTCATTTCATGGAACTGCATTTTCTATTATTTTCCATAAAAATCTTTATGTAGAGGCTTTACAAAAAGATTTTAAGCCTAATGATAGAGTAGAATCATTATTAAATTTAACAGATTTGAATGTATGTAAAATAAAAACTTTAGAGGATTGCGTATTAGATATTAATAGAGACTTCAGTATGGCAGATGAACAAATCAATAAAAAATGTGCGGAAGCAAAACAATATCTTGAAAGGATTATGAATGAAAATTATAGAATGTTCTGACTGGAAAGATAAAAGAATACTAGAAATAATAATTGCAGCTGTGATTAATTTAATAATATTTTCTGCAAATAATAAATTGATGATGTATACAAAACATTTATCATTATTGGTAATTATCCTTTGCTTAGGAATGTTTATTTTAAACAGGAACTATATATTGAAAATAAATAAATATAAACTCATGTATTCTTTATTTGTGATAATGATAATGGTTAGTTGTTTTTGGGTTAGCAATATAAATGTTATTTGGGATTATAGTTTATATTTAATTTCAGGAGTATGTGTTATTTTTTCTGATTTTTCAAAGACATTCTACTATTATTTTATGAAAAATTTTAAGACCTTATTTTGGGTATTTATATTTTCAATGTTTTTAGAGGCATTGTTACCGAATGTGTTTTTTTTAATATTTGGATTTGCTTCATTTGGAGATGCAGAAATGCGAGCTCTTACATCTGGTGGGGCAATTGCAGGTTTAGCTTTTGAAAAGGCATATGCAGCATTTATTTGTAATTTAGGGCTTGGTGTTATTTTTGCAGAATTTGTTGCTCAAAGATCATATAAATATGTTATTCAAAGCATACTTGTAATGATAGCATTAATGATGACAGGTAAGCGCACATTGTTTATTATCCCAATTGTTGCTTTATTAATTTATGTAATGTTATTTAGTAAAAATAATAAGTTTATAAAATTAGCTGGAGTTGGATTAGGAATATCAGCATTTATTATAATAGCATATACGATAATTCCAGAAGCATCTTTAATTATTGATAGAATTATTAATAGCGGAGGAGATGTTTTATCTGGAAGAGAAAATTTTTGGAATTATGCTATGGATATGTTTCATCAAAATCCATTTTTTGGAAGAGGGTTTATGTCATTTAATGATTTCGTGTTTAATCAAGGATTTCGTTATTATGGAGAAAGATGGAATTATCAAGCACATAATGTATATATTCAGCTCTTGGGAGAAACTGGTATTATAGGATGTGGAGTGATCATTACACTGATTGTTATTTTGATAATTAAAGCCATATCTTTAGCAAAAACCACATCTAATTTTTGGGATGTACTTTTAGTTTATTGGATAATGTTATTTGGAATTTATAGTCTTACAGGAAATACACTTTATTATCCGTGCCAATTGATTATTTTGGTAGTGTCCATCTTACTTATTTCTAATGTGAAAAAAATAAGAGAAGTATCTTATCAGATTGGAAAAACAATTAAATGGAAGAGTTTAGCTTGAATGGAGGGGGAAAAATGGAGCCATTAGTGAGTATTATTACTCCGTCATATAACTCGGGAAAATATTTAGATGCATATTTTACTTCAATTTTAAATCAAGATTATAAAAATTATGAAATTATTTTTATTAATGATGGATCGACAGATGATACAGAAAGTATTGTAAATAAATATAAGGAATTGTTTGAAAAAAAGAATGTTCGTTTTGTTTATTTAAAACAAAATAATGGTGGACAAGCAAAAGCTATGAATTTAGGTTTCCCATATATTCAGGGAAAATATTTTATTTGGCCAGATTCCGATGACGAACTTTATTCCAATAATATTAGCGAAAAAGTAAAATATATGGAGCAGCATCCAGATATTGCATTGGCAATGTCTGGAGCTGATTATGTAGATGAGAGTGGTAATATAATAGATTATTTACAAAGACAGCAGCTGGATAATGATAATTTTTTTGAAGATTTATTATTAAGTAAAAACGTAGTATTTTGCCCGGGTATTTATATTATGAGAACAGAAAAATTTTTTAAATATGTACCAAATGGGCAAATTAATGAAAGCCGGATAGGTCAAAATTATCAAATTTTATTACCAATAGTATATCATGATAAGTATGGTTATATTGATAAAACATTGTACAAGTACATTTTACATAAAAATAGTCATTCCAATAAGGATAATAATCAATATGAAAAGATGATCCAACGCTTTAAAAAGCAGGAAGAAACATTATATATTCTTATAAAAAGTATTTGTGATGAAAATGATGAGAAAGTTTATAAAAATAAATTATATATCCATTTTCATCGTTTTTATCTGCGTTTGGCTAATAAATATGGTATGAAGCAGGATTTAAAAAAATATTATGAACAGTTGAAGCAAGTTAATGGAAATGGTATGAAGGAAAGAATATATTATGTATTGGGAATTATTGGTATAAAAAAGAGGTAAATAATGGGTCGATCGAAAAAATTTATGTATAATTCCATTACAACGGCATTATTGCAAGTTGTAACAATGGTAGCAGGTTTTGTTACACCAAGATTTATGCTAACGGCATATGGCTCTGAAATTAATGGTTTAGTATCATCCATTTTACAATTTATTAGTTATTTTAATTTGGTAGAAGCAGGATTATCAAGTGCAGCGGTATATTCCTTGTATAAGCCGATTGCAGATAAAGACCATGATAAAATTAATAGAATTGTAACAGCAGCAAAGCATTTTTATATAAAATCAGGATTTATTTTTGTCGGTTTAGTTGCATTATTGGCTTTATGCTATCCGTTTATTGCCAGTTCAACAGTATTAGATCAAACAAGTATTTTTGTGCTTGTTCTTGTATTAGGTGTCAATGGTTCTTTAGAGTTTTTTACCTTAGCAAAGTACAGAGCATTACTTACAGCAGATCAAAAAACATATGTGATTTCTCTGGCATCTATAGTATATACTATTTTAAATACAATTATTGTTGTGGTTTTATCTACAATGCGTATTAATATTGTATTATTGAGAATTATTGCGTTATTTTCAATATTCGTGAGAACAATGATACTGTATGTATATGTAAGAGTAAATTATCATTTTATTCGCTATGATGTAGAGCCTGATTATGCTGCTATGGATAAAAGATGGAGTGCATTGTATTTACAAATTGTACAAACAGTGCAAAATGCATCTCCAGCTGTTTTAATTACTATTTTTTCTTCCTTGAAAATGGTAAGTGTTTATTCTGTCTATAATATGGTTATGTCCGGTATTAATGGAGTTATGTCGGTTTTTTCTACAGGTGTATCTGCAGGATTTGGAGAACTGCTTGTAAAAGGCGATAAAGTGGTATTTAAAAAAGCATATAGGGATTTTGAATATATTTATTATTTCATGGTAAGTGTGATATATTCTATTACATTAGTCACAATTTTACCTTTTATAGAGGTTTATACTAAGGGTGTTAATGATATTCAATATACAAGTTTTATATTTGCAATTTTATTTGTGTCTAATGGAATTTTATATAATTTGAAAACACCTCAAGGTATGTTGGTAATAGCAGCTGGATTATACAGGGAAACAAGAATTCAGAGTACAATTCAAGCAGCTATTTTAGTTGTAGGAGGTATCATTTTTGGTGCAAAAAATGGATTGACAGGAATTATGTTTGCGTCATGCCTGTCAAATTTATATCGCTGCATTGATTTATATTTTTTTATACCCAAGATGGTAACTCAAATGGAAAGAAAAGCTACATTGAAAAATATTATTATTACAATTTCAATGATTATTGTATCTTATTTTACGGCACCACAAATAATAAAATTTTATCCGGTAAGCCTTATTACATGGGTTGTCTATGCGGCTTGTGTTAGTATATATTGTTTGGCATTAATTAGTGTTTTTCATATAATATTTGAACGAGAAAATTTCAAAAAAATATTAGTGAGAATACGAAATATGAAAGGAAAATAAAATGATAGAGTTATATACAAGAAAAGAAGAATGTTGTGGATGCTCTGCATGTGCTAATGTATGTCATAAACATGCAATTCATATGGAACAAGATGAAAAAGGATATTTATATCCGGTTATTGAAAAAGAATTGTGTGTGGAATGTGGACTATGTGAAAAAGTATGCCCATTAAAAGAAAATAAAAGAGAAAATGGTTTTGAAAAAAAAGCATATGGTGTAAAAAATATAAATCAAGAAGAACGAATGAAGAGTAGTTCAGGCAGCGTATTTATTGAAGTTGCAAAATATGTTTTAAATGAGAATGGCGTGGTATATGGTGTCGAATTAACTCAAGATTTTCAAGTAAGACATGAAAGAGCAGAGTCTCTTACAGATGCAAGAAAATTTCAGGGCTCTAAGTATGTTCAAAGTGATAAAAATGATGTTTTTCGGCGGATTCAAAATGATTTGAAAATAGGAAAAACAGTTTTATTTACAGGAACTCCGTGTGAGGTGGCAGGATTAAAGCAGTTTTTGAGAAGAGAATATGATAATTTATATACTTTGGATCTAATTTGTCATGGAGTTCCAAGCATGAAATTATTTCAGGCATGTTTGAAAGAAAAGGAAAAGATTTCAAAAGTAGAGGAAATAAGATTTCGTGATAAAGAGTATGGATGGAGAAATCAAGAACTTTATATTAAATTAAAAAATGGAACTATTTATCACGCACCAATATGGGGAGATAATTTTTATCGACTATTTACTAGCAATTATATATTAAGAGATTCTTGTTATACATGCAAATTTGCAAATATGGAAAGACAAGGAGATATTACAATTGGAGATTTTTGGAATATAAAAAATGTAAATACTGAATTTGAGGATAAATTAGGAGTATCTTCCATTATCATTAATACAAAAAAAGGAAAATATTTATTCGAGAGTTTAAAGAATACCTTTGAAGTAATAGAATGCTCCTTGAATGATATTAATCAGCCCAATTTAAATCATCCTTCATCACGTCCGGAACGATATGAGGAATTTCAAAAAGATTGTTTAGAAAAGGGATTTGATTATTGTCTGAAAAAGTATGGAACGATGAAATTATCTGAAAAAATTAGAAGAAAACTATCGCCCATAAAGCAAAAATTAAAACAATATTAAAAAAAATAGTGGGGACAAGAAGTATATGAATCATAGATATATTAAAGTATATGTAAATATGTGGCGAATACTTCCATTCTATATAATTTGTAAACATTGCAAGCATAAGGATAAAGTTGATTTAGATATTGCAATGTGGAAAAGGAAAAACAAAGAATTAAATGAGTATTCGGAATTATTTCAATTTGGATATTTTGCGATGAATATGATTGAATTTAGAAATGTTATGTTAAATAGATTGCATCGCAATAAGATTGGTTATGTAATTTCAAGAATGCTATTCAAACCACTGGAAAGTTTGTATATTAATATGCCGCCCGAAAAAATTGGAGGGGGATTATATTTTTTACATGGATTTTCAACAATTGTAGCAGCAAAAGAAATTGGAAACAATTGCTCTATTAATCAGCAAGTTACTATCGGTTATAATGGTAAAGATGCACCAGTGATTGGAAACGATGTAACCATTACAGTAGGTTCAATAGTAATTGGAAATGTAGTTATAAATGATGGAGCAGTTATAGGTGCTGGATCTGTTGTAAAACATGATGTTGAAGCTGGAGATATTGTTGCTGGAGTACCAGCAACCTCAATCAAGAAAAAAGTTTATAGATAATATAATTAAACTATAAAGGCTTTCATAGGATATATTTGTAATTTATTGGATAAAAATGTTTCAGCAAATTGTGGAAAAAATTATTAGAAATGTAGTTATGGCTTTATATCAGCCATTTTGGGGAGCCATTTTAATGGCTTTTATGTCTATGTTTTTGTACCTTTATAGTAAAGAACATGGATGGAAAGGAATAAATCTTTTTATTCAGCCTATTAATTCCTGGGTCAATGAATTTTTAAATTCATCAGATTTTCGCAGGGTATTTCTATTAGCATTTCATGCAACTATGATTTTATTTAGAACTTTAATCAATCGTCAGATTTGGTTTGATCCTTTAGGAAAAATCATGGAGGGCTGGGGATTATATGATGGAGACGGAAAACTAACCACCGAAGCAATAGAGAATTTTATGCTGTTTGTGCCGTTTACCATATTGCTCTTATGGGCATTGGGAAAACATATAATTGATGAAAGATTTACGTTAAGGAGCGTTCTGTGGAGAACGGTGAAAGTGGTTGGTTCCATATCATTGACTATAGAATTTTTACAGGTACTGTTTCATGTTGGTACGTTTCAGATATCCGATCTTACTTACAATACTTTAGGCGGATGTCTGGGCGGAATGATTTATTGGCTTTGTATAAAAATTAAGGGTAAAGGAAAAAGCCAATGTGGAAGGAAGGGATAAGATTATGAAAACAACATTATTAATTATGGCAGCAGGAATTGGTTCTCGTTTTGGAGGCGGAATCAAGCAGTTAGAACCAGTGGACAGCAACGGCCACATTATTATGGATTATTCTATTCATGATGCAATGGAAGCAGGTTTCAATCATGTAGTATTTATTATCCGTAAAGATATTGAAAAGGAATTCAAGGAAGTCATTGGAGATCGAATAGAAACCGTATGCAAAAACTATGGTGTGACTGTAGACTATGCATTTCAGGATATTCATGATATTCCGGGAGAACTTCCGGAAGGACGGACAAAACCGTGGGGAACCGGTCAGGCAGTTCTGGCAGCAAAGAAGGTTTTAAAAACTCCCTTTGTTGTTATTAATGCGGATGATTATTACGGAAAAGAAGGTTTTGAGGCTGTTCATGAATATCTGGTAAACGGCGGCCAGTCCTGTATGGCAGGCTTTGTTCTGAAAAACACCTTATCAGACAATGGCGGTGTAACCCGCGGTATTTGCAAAATGGATGGAGAAAATAATCTGACGGAAGTAGTAGAGACAAAGAATATTGTGAAAACAGTTTCTGGCGCGGAAGCGAATGGAATTAGAATTGATATAGATTCTTTGGTCTCTATGAATATGTGGGGAGTGACACCTGATTTTTTAGAAACATTAGAGATGGGATTTCAGGAATTCTTTGAGAAGGAAGTTCCAGAAAATCCGTTGAAATGTGAATATTTGATTCCATCCTTTATTGGAGAATTATTAGAACAGGGAAAAATTGCTGTAAAGGTACTTCGTACCAATGATACCTGGTATGGCATGACTTACAAGGAAGATGTAGTAGCTGTAAAAGAAAGCTTTAAAGAAATGTTAAATAAGGGGCTTTATCAGGCTGATTTGTTTTCTGATTTATAACTATAAATGAGCAAATATCAAATTTTGCAAGTTATCTAACAGAGTCTATGAGATGATGGATAAGGGAAAGAAGATTTTCCCGTATGAAGGTATTGGAAAAGCATTAGATATACTGTAAGCGCAAAATATTGCTACGCTGCCCATGAATCACGCTTGCACCAAAATGATAGATGCAAGCGTTTTGCTCTATGTTTAGTTTTGACAGTTCGCTTTCGCAGTCTCGCTCCATGGGGCAAGCTGTTCCAGCTGTTCATCTGACATTTTAGCGTCTGGTCGCTGTGATAAGAGGTATGTCAGATATTTGTAGGTATTCAGGTCATTCGCTTTTGCCATCTCAACCATTGTATACACAATAGCGCTAGAGGCAGCTCCCTT
>NZ_DBMACH010000004.1:0-274678 GCF_057861365.1 Enterocloster sp. | reverse complement strand
TCTCCTTCAGCCGGATCACATAGCTTGTGCCGTTTTCCTCACACTGCTTATAAAGATCAGGTGTAGCGAAACCGCTGTCACCACGAAGCAGAATACGGATCTCCGGTCATTCCATCATAACAGACAAGTGGATGGTATCCATTGCTTTGATAATGAAAGTTAAAGGCTCTGCCTTCCTGTTTGCCGTATGCATCAAGAAGAGTGGAATCCAGATCCAGAATAACAGCCTGTGGCATCTGAATACGATAAACTCTCTTTCGGAGTATTCTGCCAATCATAAGTAACTGATTTAAGGTATCTTCATCCATACGGTTAAAGAATCTTGATACCGTAGGCTGTGATGCAAGGGTGTCTTTTTCAAGTACAGAATTCTTTGATGAGAAGCAATCCTGCATCGGAGGATAAATCTCCTCCATCAAAATTTATTTTAATTTGTCTATTGCTTTCTAGTGATAAGGTGTTTACAATACTCATAAAGGGCTCCTTTGTTGGTATTTATTTTGATTAGACACCTTAATTTTACCACAAATGGATGCTCTTTTTTCATTCACTTGATAGGTGAAAAGCAATATTCAGTTAAAATACAGTAACTATGTGGCTTTCAGCCACATTCGTGGCAAAGTCGTGAATAATTCAGGATAAAGGTATAACGGAAAAAGCGTAGGGTATGAAGGGCAGTATTTCTTTATACAAATTACATATAATGTGGGGTGTTTTTATGATAGGAATTTTCAATTCAAAAAGTAAGATTATAAAGGCTGAGCTAGACCCTGTTTTGGAAAAATTAGGGTATCCAAAATTGAAGCGGGGTGATGTAGATAAAGGAAGAATTTGGATCCCTGAAAAAAACACAGGAGGCTTAACTCAGAAAATAACAATTCAGGAAGTTTATAATATTTTAAATATAGACTTACGGACTAACGTTTATGCTGCCAAAATGATACGAGTGGACGAGAAAGAAGGGATTTTAAGATTTACAGAGAAAGAGGGGAATGGGGTTAGTTACAAAAATATAAATGAGTTTAAGAATGTAATTTTTCGGTTTAAACTTCGTATGGAAAAAGATCTTGTTAATGAATTGGAAAAATTGAGTATGAAGCAAGAAAAATAAAAATATTATAGGATTGGGCTCTACATTGACAGATGTAAAAAATTCAGTAAGAAATTACGTAAATGTCTATGACACTTATGAAATGGAGACAGATAAAGGAATATGTTTTAAATTAGAAGATATTGATGATTGGGGATCATATATATGTATTTAGAGTCAAAGCGATAAAAGAGGAACAGGCAGAGTGAAAAGAATGAGTTCGTAAAGATGAAGCAGCGCATATCAGCTGTGATATTTGCCTATCCATATACAAAATTGTTTTTTGGAAAAAGGAATAAAAAATGCAAAAATACAAAAAATATTGAAAGTGAGTGCAGTTCATGTTAGAATTGGATTCATGGAGGAAGACATAGATGGAGAGTATTGTAAGGCTGGCATCGCTGACGATTTCCAATATTAAAAATGTTAGAAACGGTCAAATCATTATGCCGAATACTTACCGCAAGCACCTTTCTTACAGGAATGCCGAAGTGCTGGGTGTGTATGGACAAAATGGTTCAGGGAAGACGGCAGTTATTGATGCATTATATTATCTGCACAGAATTATGATTGGTCATCCGCTTGAGGATAAAATTGTGGATTATATTGATACAAAAAGCGACTGTGGGGAAATTTCTGCAAATTTTAATATTTTTACGGAAGATGTTATTTATGAGGTAAGTTACACGATTGTGCTGCAAAAAAGTGAAAAATATGCAATGATCGTTCGGGAAACCTTAAGCTGTGCGATAAACCAGGGAAATTCCAGAAGCAACAAAACGGTATTCATGGATTATAAACGCATTGACAGGGCGGATATATTTTCCCCAAAGAAACGATTAGATGAGGTGATTGAAGCCGGTCGGGAGAACAGAACTGATCTTATTGTAGCCAAAAAGATGGCTGAAAAAGCGAATTGTTCTTATATATTTGGAGAAAGCAGCAGAGAAATTTTCTGCCGTGATTACGAAAATAATTTCAAACATTATTCTGAGGTCATAAAGGCATTATTCAAGTTTGCATTGAAAGATCTGTTTGTAATACGAAACACGCATTCCGGGGTGATTTCAGCAAATTTTTTACTGCCAATGGCGTTTAAAATTGAACAGAACGAAATAGGGATGAAAGGTGATCTTGCTATTTCTTTAACTGAGCCGGTTGTTTTAGGGAAAGAAGAGAAGGAGCTTCTTGATACGATTGTAGATCAGGTAAATATGGTTTTATATACAATCATTCCCGGAATGAAAATCGCTGTCCATAATTATGGAATGCAGCTGATGGATTCAGGAGAAAATGGCTACAGAGTGGAACTGGTTTCAATCCGTGGTGATATGCCGGCTATTCCCATTCGTATGGAATCAGAGGGGATCATCAAGATTATTTCGATATTAAATGCATTGATCCAGGCATTTGGGAATCCTTCTATCTGTTTGGCGATTGATGAACTGGATGCTGGGATTTTTGAATATATGCTGGGAGAACTGCTTGATATTTTCAATCAAAGTGCAAAAGGTCAGTTGATCTTTACCTCTCATAACCTTCGTGCACTGGAAATGCTGGATAAAGACAGTATCATGTTTTCTACGGCGAATCCGGATAGAAGATATATTCGGATGAAGAATAAAAAAGCTACAAATAATCTCAGAAATATGTATTTGAGAGGAATCCTGGTGGGTGGTCAGGATGAAGTGATTTATGAGGAAACGGACAGCCTGCGTATTGCACGCGCATTTAGAAAGGCGGGGAGGGCGATACAGCATGACTGAGAAAAAAGTAGTGATATTTATAGTAGAAGGATCAAGTGATGAAGCTGCCCTTGGGACAATTATGAAAGAATACTTTGCCAGTAATGAGGTGCAGTTTGTGGTTGTACATGGTGATATAACACTGAAGGATTATGTTTCAGCAGACAACATTATAAAGAAAATAAAAGGTCAGATTGAGGCAGTTAAAAACAAGTATCCGTATCAGTGGGGTGATTTTATCCGGATCGTTCATATTGTTGATATGGATGGCGTGTATATTCCGGATGAAGCGGTAAGAGCTGCCGATGTGGAAGCAGTCCGATATTTCGAGGATCATATAGAAGCTAAAAATGTTTTGGAAATAAGAGCACGCAATAAAAGAAAAGGGGAAATCCTTTACAAGCTGAGGACAACAGGAAAAATTCGCGGTATCCCTTATCAGATTTATTTCAATTCCTGTAATTTGGAACATGTCCTGTATGGTGAACTGAAAGATTTTACGAATGAAGAGAAAGAAATACGATCCGATAATTTTGCTGATCTGTATGAGGGAAGGGCAGAGGCGTTTATAGAGTTCATTTCCGGCCTGGCAGTAGCTGTTCCCGGCACATATAAGGATACCTGGAACTATATCGAAAAGAACTGTAACTCCTTAAATCGGCATTCCAATATGCATCTGTTATTTGAGCAAAACGGTGCTTCCAGCCAGTTCACCGCGGCCGCACCGTAAGCCGTCTGATATGGCCGTCAGCAGAGAGCTGCTGGAGGTTTGCGATCGCCATCACATAGCAGCCTCCAAAGGAAGCGATGAACTCTGCCTGGCGGTCATTTAAGATGACCGGGCTTAGGATGGAATACTGGCGGAACAGAAACTTATTCTGAAAAAACATAGTGATTGCTTCTTTTCCGTAGAGATGGTATTCGTGCTGGGACGTTCCGTTGGGGCAGTAGTCGCAGTAATGTCCGTCTGAAGTGAATAAATCCCCCAGTGCTTTAAAATCCTTCGTTTCAAGTGCTTCTATATATCGTTCAATGGCAGAATGTTCCGTCATGGTGTCTGATCCTTCTTTCTTTTATATCTGAATTTCTAATAAACCTTTTCCGTATTCAACAGCGCATCTGTGCCACCGTCCACAAACATGACGATCCCGTTGACGCCTCTGGCCTCAGGAGAGATGAGAAATGTGATCACAGAAGCGATTTCTTCCGGATCCATCTGCTTTTTTGTGCCGTACTTTGTGGGGATCGGAAGGGCATTTAAGGCCGCTGCCGTATCTTTTGACCCGGTCGCTGTCATAGGGGTGTTTACATTCCCAGGAGCCACGGCATTGATCCGAACGCCGTTGGCGGCATAGGAGGCAGAGTGGCGGCGCATCCAGCGGCAGAGTGCATACTTGGAGGCAGCGTAGATCTGATCTCCAGTATTTAAGTCTGCTCCATCCATCCGGCCGATCACCTCAAGGATCCGATATTCATCGTCTCTGTTGTTGTTTAAAAGGTCTACCAGATCGGTTTTCATATCTTCCCTGGAAATGGCGCTGGAGGCAGAGATGACACAGGCGCCGTTTTTCTGCTTCAGAAGATCATAGGCGCCTTTTATAATGGAAATGGTTCCGAAATAGTTGACGGAAAGGATCAGACGCAGGTCTTTTAGGGAGCCGGGGATGCCGGCACAGAGGATCAGGCCGTCCAGTCCCTGAGGGCAGAGGCTGAAAAGCTCGTCAATGGCCTTCTGCCTCCCTTCGGGAAGAGACAGATCTGCTTCAATATCTCCACGCTTCCAGTCTATATTGATGGTTTCATGGCCTTTTTGCTTTAAAATGGAAATGGTTTTTGCTCCGATTCCGTTAGAACCTCCGGTTACTGCATAGACTCCCATACGATTTCCTCCCTTTACAAATGGCATTACCCCTATTATAATCGAAATTGAACTCTATTTAATACCCAGTTTTAATAAAAAAAAGGATACCAGATAAAAATGCTGCATTATGAATTAGTGAAAAAAAGGGGGTGTCCCCTCTATGAATGTCTTTATGAATGTCTGAGGGAGGACATTCTCAGAGGCCGTCTCCTGCCGGGAACAAAGCTGCCTTCCAGAAGAGAGCTTGCCAGAGATAATGGGATCAGTGTGAAAACCGTGGTGAATGCCTATGAACAGCTCCTGGTGGAGGGTTATCTGATCGCAAAGGAGAAAAAGGGCTATTTTGTAGCAGACGTAGAGACCATGGATCAGTATCATCCTGAGAAAGCAGAATATCCCCAGCTGTACCGGGAGGAGAAGTGGTTTGCAGATTTTACGGCTAACAATACCATATATGAAAAATTCCCCTTTTCCATGTGGCGAAAGGTCATGCGGGAGGTGCTTTCCGAGTACGATATGGAGCTGGTGCAGAGAGCCCATTTTCTGGGAGTCAGGCAGCTGAGAGAGGTTATTGCAGACTATTTATACAGGCTGAGAGGGATTGTGGTATCTCCGGAATGTATTGTCATAGGAGCAGGAATTGAATATCTTTATGGAAAGCTTGTAAAGCTGCTTCCCGGAGACTCTGTTTATGGGGTGGAAAATCCGGGATACAAAAAGATTCCCAGGATCTACGAGGAATATGGTCTATCCTGGAGATATACGGAAATGGATGAAAATGGGATCAGTATGGAAAGCTTAAGAGAAAGCGGGGCAGATGTGATCCATGTGTCACCGGAGCATCATTATCCTCTGGGGACAGTCATGTCTGCCGCAAGAAGACAGGAGCTTTTAAATTGGGCCGTAGAAAAGGAAGGCAGATATGTGATCGAGGATGATTATGACTGCGAGTTCCGCTACCGTTCCCGCTCAATCCCTGCCCTAAAGAGCATGGATCGGAATGGGAGGGTGATCTATATGAATACTTTCAGCAAAACTCTGGCTCCTGCGATCCGGATCAGCTACATGGTACTGCCGGAAGCGCTGATCAGCCGGTATATTGATAATGCCAATTTCTATTCCAACACAGCCTCTGCATGTGAGCAGTATGCTCTGGCAAAGTTTATGGAGAAAGGGTATTTTGAGCGTCATCTGAGCCGCCTTAAGAAATATTATCACACAGAGGGGGAACGGCTGATCCGGATCATCCGCCAGTCCTCCCTGCTCCCGGTAGCAGATGTACGGGGCGGAGAGAGCGGAACCCATTTGCTGGTAAAGCTGGATACGTCTCTCACAGACGGACAGATTCGTGAGAAAGCGAAGCAGCAGGGGATTTTAGTAGCCTGTCTGTCCCAGTTTTGTACCAGGGTGCGTCCGGAGTATGAAAGGGTACTGGTGCTCAATTACAGCGATATGGATGAGGGACGGCTTCGTGAAGCGGTCCGAAGACTTGGAAATGTATTTATGCAATGGTAAAGGATGCTAAACTGGCATCCTTTTATTATTTTGTTTTGGCTGTTTTAAAGAGCGCAGATGGATGGTAGGATGATGGTGTCACGGGGGTAACGGATCGCACAGGGGTTATGAAACAGGCGGTCTGATGAAGAGCCTGGGAGGCAAAAAGGCACTGATCGTTACGGATGCATTCCTGGAGAAACAGGGAATGGCAGCCATGATCCAGGGAATTTTATCCGAAGCCGGAGTAGAGAGCGTAGTATTTGGGGGCGCAGAGCCAAACCCCAAGGATACCAATGTAGAAGCCGGATTAAGGGTATTTAAGGAAAACGGCTGTGATTCCATTATCTCTTTAGGCGGCGGCTCTTCCCATGACTGTGCAAAGGGGATCGGTCTTGTAGCTTCCAACGGAGGAAATATACGGGATTATGAAGGAATCGACCGTTCCACAAAGAATATGTGTCCCATGGTCGCAATCAATACAACCGCAGGAACGGCGTCTGAGATCACACGCTTCTGTATTATTACAGATACCAGCCGCCATGTAAAGATGGCAATCGTTGACTGGAGAGTGACGCCTCAGATCGCAATCAACGATCCGAAGCTTATGGTGGGAATGCCTCCGTCACTGACTGCTGCAACGGGGATGGATGCGTTGACACACGCTATCGAGGCTTATGTATCAACCAATGCTAACCCGCTGACCGATGCGGCGGCTCTGATGGCCATTACCATGATTACCCAGTATTTGCCAAAGGCAGTAGCAAACGGTACCTATATGAAGGCCAGAGATAAGATGGCTTACGGTCAGTATCTGGCAGGTATTGCTTTTAACAATGCGTCACTTGGCTATGTACACGCCATGGCCCATCAGCTGGGCGGCTTTTATAATCTGCCTCACGGCGTCTGCAACGCGATCCTGCTTCCTCATGTAGAAGAATTTAACCTGATCGGAAATATGAACCGTTTCCGCGATATTGCCAAGGCAATGGGCGAAAATATTGAAGGGCTTTCCGCCACAGAGGCTGCAAAGAAAGCGATTCATGCAATCCGCCAGCTCAGCGAGCAGGTAGGAATCCCGAAGGATTTAAGAAGTCTGGGCGTAAAGGAAGAAGATTTTGAGATCATGGCAGAGAATGCAATGAAGGATGTATGCCAGTTAACCAATCCGCGCAAGGCAACCAAGGAGCAGGTAATCGGAATTTATAAAGCTGCGTATTAAAAAGGAGGAAATCATTATGAAGAAAGCAGAGCTTCAGAGTAAATATCAGTTATTGATCGGAGGACAGTGGAAGGACGCTTCAGACGGGAAGCTTTTTAAGACCACCTGTCCTGCAGACGGGAGCTTTCTGGCAGAGTGCGCCGAGGCTACAAGAGAGGATGTAGATGAGGCGGTAGCTGCAGCCTGGAAAGCATTTGAAAGCTGGAAGAATACAACCGTGGCAGAGCGGGCCGCTGTCTTAAATAAGATTGCAGATATCATTGACGCCAATAAGGAGCATCTGGCTATGGTAGAGTCTATGGACAACGGAAAGCCCATCCGTGAGACGCTGGCCGTTGACGTGCCTATGGCGGCAGATCATTTCCGCTACTTCGCAGGCTGTATCCTGGCGGAAGAGGGAAGCGCCAATATGCTGGGAAATACGACCTTAAGCCTGATCTTAAGAGAACCCATCGGCGTGGTAGGCCAGATCGTCCCATGGAACTTCCCCTTCCTTATGGCTGCCTGGAAGCTGGCTCCTGTGCTGGCAAGCGGCTGCTGCAGCGTATTTAAGCCATCCAGCACCACTTCCTTAAGCGTACTGGAATTTGCAAGACTGGTGCAGGATGTAATCCCGGCAGGCGTATTCAATGTAATTACAGGCTCCGGCTCCCGTTCCGGCCAGTATATGCTGGAACACAAGGGCTTTAGAAAGCTGGCATTTACCGGTTCTACCGAGGTAGGACGCAGCGTAGCTATGGCAGCGGCTGAAAAACTGATCCCATCCACGCTGGAGCTGGGCGGAAAATCTGCCAATATCTTCTTTGAGGACTGTGATTGGGAGATGGCTATGGACGGCCTGCAGATGGGTATCCTGTTCAACCAGGGTCAGGTCTGCTGCGCAGGCTCCCGCGTGTTCGTCCAGGAGAGCATTTACGACCTCTTCGTAGAGGAGGCTGTCAAGCGCTTTAACCAGGTGAAGGTTGGACTTCCATGGGAAGAAGATACCCAGATGGGCAGCCAGATCGACCGCCGTCAGATGGAGAAGATCTTAAAATATGTGGAAATCGGCAAAGAAGAGGGCGCAAAGCTGCTCTGCGGCGGTGTTCAGGCCAAAGAGGGCGAGCTGGAAAAGGGCTGCTTCCTTCGTCCTACCCTCTTAGGTGATGTTACCAACCACATGAGAGTGGCTCAGGAGGAAATTTTCGGACCGGTGGCCTGCATCCTGAAGTTTAAGACAGAGGAAGAGGTCATTGCCATGGCAAATGACAGTGAGTACGGACTGGGCGGTGCTGTATGGACCAGAGATATCAACCGTGCCTTGCGCGTGGCAAGAGGCGTGGAAACAGGCCGCATGTGGGTAAATACCTATAATGCAATCCCTGAGGGAGCCCCCTTTGGCGGATATAAGCAGTCCGGCATTGGACGTGAAACCCACAAGGTAATCCTGGATCACTACACCCAGATGAAGAATATCATGATCAATCTGGCAGAAGTTCCCACCGGATTTTATCCTGCAAAATAAAATATAAAAAACATCCCCTGTAATCAGGCAGTCAGAATGATACATTCCGGCTGGCCGGTTACAGGGGATTTCTTTTGGTTACAGCGTGATCCAGTACCGCTGCATCACGGTTCCGTCTTCTTTTTCAATTTCATTTTCAAGGATGCCGCCGTTGTTCATAATACTTTTGGCAGAGCCTGTATTTTCCTTTTTGCAGGTCATAAGGACACGGGTGATACCCAGTTTTTTACATTCCTCAAGTCCCAGGGCAATCATCCGGGTAGCAATTCCCTTCCGGCGTTCAGAAGGACGTACCCCGTCTCCGATGTGGCCGCCGAATTTTAAAAGATGGTCATTTAAATAATGACGGATATTGATGGCTCCCACCAGGATATTTCTCTCTTTATCCAGGCAGAAAAAGGTAGAATCGGGCACCAGGCCGGGAACCGCCTCCGTAAGCTCCAGGCTGTCTAAATAGGCTGGGAAATCATGAATGTCTGCCTGATCAATAGCACTTGGGATGATGGCTTCACCGGAGGCCTTCCATTCACGGAGCATATCCTCGGCCATTTCCCGGTATTCAGGCCCCATTTTTACTAACTGTAAATCCATTAACAAACGCCTCTCTTTTGAATCAGTCCCATCAGCTCCTCATAGAAGCGGGGATAGGAGATATTGACACAGTCCGCGCCCTGTATGGTTGTGAGTCCTTCCGCACACTGGGCGGTCACAGCAAAGGTCATGGCGATCCGGTGATCTAAGTGGCTGTTGATCACAGCTCCATGGAGGGGCTTTCCGCCGCGGATGATCATGCCGTCCTCTGTTTCAGTCACATCAGCGCCCATGGCAGTGAGGTTTTCAACCATGACGGCAATGCGGTTGGATTCCTTGACTTTTAATTCCCCTGCATCACAGATCCTTGTTTCCCCTTCTGCCGCAGCCGCCATGGCAGCGATCATGGGAAGCTCGTCAATGAGGGTAGGAATGATGGCACCGCCGACGGTGGTTCCGTGAAGGGCGCTGTGGCGAACCAGGATATCTGCCGTTGGTTCTCCCTCCTGGCCCCGTACATTTAAAAGGGTCAGATCGGCTCCCATGGCGCGGCATACATGGAGAAGCCCGTCTCTGGTAGGATTGATGCCTACATTTTTGATCAGGATTTCAGAGCCGGGAACCATCAGACCGGCTGCGATAAAGTAGGCGGCGGAGGAAATATCTCCCGGCACCATGACCTTTTGTCCGTAGAGCTGGGTGGCAGGGGAGATAGAGGCGGTTGTCCCTTCTGTGGAAACAGAGGCTCCAAATAGCTTTAGCATCCGTTCGGAATGATTTCTTGATACAAAGGGCTCTGTGACCTGGGTTATTCCGTCGGCATAAAGGCCTGCCAGCAGAATGGCGGATTTTACCTGGGCAGAGGCCACCTTTGAGGTGTAATGGATCCCATGAAGCTTTGTACCACGGATCAGGAGCGGAGCACAGTCATTTCCCCGGATGCTTGTGATATCGGCTCCCATCCGGGAAAGGGGCTCCATAATCCGTTTCATGGGCCGTTTCTGGATAGAAGCATCTCCTGTGAGAGTAACGTCAAAATCCTGTGCGCTGAGGATGCCTGAGATCAGGCGGGTGGTGGTGCCGCTGTTTCCGCAGTCCAATATAGTTTCCGGTTTTTTTAGGCCGTGAAGGCCGTTTCCATGTACCAGAACCACATCCCCTTTATTTTCAATGGAAACGCCCATTTTTTCAAAACAGGAGATGGTAGAAAGACAGTCGGCGCCCTGAAGAAAGCCGTGGATTTCCGTGGTTCCCTTTGCAAGAGAGCCGAACATAACCGCCCGGTGGGAAATGGATTTATCACCGGGAACTGTGATTTCGCCCCGGAGGGGACCCCATTTTTTCAGTTCCATAAAATATGATTCCTTTCTGTTTTACAGCCGCACCAGCTCAAACTTGTATTTTTCAAGCCGTTCCCAGGCCTCCTTCATGGAAGCCTCGTCATAAAAGGCAATTTTTAAAGCGCCTTCGCCGTGTTCTCTGTTGTTGTTGATGCCGATATTTTTAATACTGATGCCCTTTGCGGCTAAAATAACGGCAATAGTAGAAATGGATCCCACCTCGTCCACCACATCAACTGAAAATTCATAGGAGGGTTCGATAGGGCCTTTTGCCCGGTCTGTAATGGAATCTCGGTAGGTGCGTGATTTTTCAAACAGCCGGTAAATCTCTTTGTCCTTGTGTCCGCGAATCTGATCCAGAATATCCTGAAGGGAGCCGATATACTGCTCCAGCATATCTCCGATGGGCCCGGCGTTTGTCATGCAGATCTGCTCCCACATTTCAGGAGAGCAGGAGGCGATGCGGGTAATGTCCTTAAAGCCGCCTGCTGCGACCCTGCGCATGATGCCTTCCGGGGAATCGCTGTCCTTTACCAGGTTTACCAGGCTGGAGGCCACCAGATGGGGCAGATGGCTGATGGCAGCCGTTACCCTGTCATGCTCCCTGTAATCCAGCACCAGAGGGATTGCTCCCACAGCCTGAGCCACTGCCAGCAGACGGCAGACGTTGTCCGAATAGGATGCAGAGGGCTCTGTCAGGCCTTCTGGCGGGGTCACAATATAATAGGCATTTTCCAAAAGATGATCTGTAGAATGTTCATAGCCTGTTTTTTCGGATCCGGCCATGGGATGGCCTCCCACAAAACAGTGGGAAAGGCCCTGGCGCAGGATTTCTTTATGGATATCTGTTTTGGTGCTCCCTACATCTGTGATCAATGCTCCCGGTTTTAAATAGGGGCGGATGGCAGAGAGATACTGGGCATTATACTCCACAGGAGTACACAGGAAAATGATATCACATTCCAGGAGCTTTTCCCCGATCCCATTTAAGATCACGTCTATAATACCGTCTTTTTTGGCCTGCTCTAATTTGGAGCGGGTCCGCATATAGGCCATAATGCGGATATCTGGACGGGCCCGCTTGAGCCCCCTTGCAAGGGAACCGCCGATCAGTCCCAGACCGATAAAGGCCATAGTGGAGTCCTTGATTGTAAATTGTTCCATAAGATGCAGCCCCCTTTATCTTAAGATTTCCCTTTTACCGTGTGACCGTTCTGCCTGCCAGATCACAGTATGGCTTTAAGTCGGCCATGAGCTTTTCAAAGGCGTCAAAGGTCAGAGACTGGGGGCCGTCAGACAGGGCGCAGGCCGGATTTGGGTGCACCTCGATCATCAATCCGTCTGCTCCTACGGCGATCGCAGCCTTTGCCAGAGGCTCTACATAGGCTCTTACACCGGTGGCATGGCTGGGGTCTACGATAATAGGGAGATGGCTCTTCTGGCGGATCACAGGCACGGCGCTGATGTCCAGAGTGTTGCGGGTAGAGGTCTCATAGGTGCGGATACCGCGCTCGCAGAGTACGATATTTGGATTCCCCTCAGAAATGATGTACTCTGCTGCATTGAGCCATTCATCAATGGTAGCGCACAGGCCTCTCTTTAAGAGAACGGGCATACCGGATTTTCCTGCCTCCTTTAAAAGCTCAAAATTCTGCATATTTCTGGCGCCGATCTGGAGCATATCCACATATTTGGAGGCAGCCTCGATGGCGTGGGCGCTGGTGACCTCGCAGATCACATTTAAACCGGTGGCTTCTCTGGCTTCCTTCATATATTTTAAGCCCTCTTCTTCTAAGCCCTGGAAGGAGTAGGGAGAAGTACGGGGCTTGTAAGCGCCGCCCCGGAGGAAGGTAGCTCCGGCTTTCTTTACTGCAAAGGCGGTTTCCATTAACTGTTCTCTTGACTCAATGGCACAGGGGCCGGCCATAACGGTGAGCGTCCCAGGGCCGATATGGGTATTGCCTACCGGGATCACAGAATCATCCGGATGGAATTTCTTATTTACAAGCTTATAGGATTCAGTGACGGAAACAACCTTGTCTACGCCTTCGCTCATTTCGATGTTGCTTCCCATCAGCTTTGTCTTATCGCCTACCACGCCTACGATGGTTACCTGGGAGCCCTCGGAAAGATGGGGCTGAAGTCCTTTTGCTTCAATCAGATCGGTTACTTTTTTTACAGCCTCTTTGGAGGCGTCTGGCTTCATGATAATGATCATTTGTATTCTCCTTTTCGTAGGGACACTGCTATCTGCCCTAACCTCTTTTTTCTGATATCCTTCAGTTTAAAGCCTGTGTCTGAAAATGTCAACACTTTATTACTTTAAAGTTTCACACTTTTATGTACAAAATCATCATGCGGCGCAAAGGTGTGTAAGCAAAAAATGTCAAAGAATTGGAAAAACCGGTTTAGTTTTATGATCTTTCACGGACATTAAAATAAAAATAAAAATTTCATTGTGCAAATAAGTCAAAAAGCTTGAAAAATTCTGAAAAATTTAGTAGAATAGACACATGGCTTAAATAAATATGCACAGGAGGGAAGTTTATGAACGTATATGGTACTGAACAAATCCGCAACGTTGTATTACTTGGACACGGAGGCGCCGGTAAGACGACCGTTGCGGAGGCTCTGGCATTTATTACAGGTGTAACAAAGCGTATGGGTAAGGTGCCCGACGGCAACACCATCAGTGATTATGACAAAGAAGAGATCAAGAGGCAGTTCTCCATTTCCACCACCCTCATTCCTCTGGAATATGAAGGCGAAAACGGGCCTGTTAAGATCAATCTCCTGGATACTCCCGGATTTTTTGATTTCGTGGGAGAAGCAGAGGAAGCTATCAGCGTAGCAGACGCTGCCATTATCGTTGTAAACTGCAAGGCCGGCATTGAACCCGGCACAGAGAGAGCATGGGAGATGTGCGAAAAGTACAATCTGCCCAGACTGATTTTCGTCACCAATATGGATGATGATCATGCCAGCTATCGTGAGCTGGTGGTAAAGCTGGAAAAGAAGTTCGGACGTAAGATCGCTCCGTTCCAGCTGCCTATTCGTGAAAATGAAAAATTCGTGGGCTTTGTCAACGTGGTTAAGATGGCAGGACGCCGTTTTACTACTTTAAGCGATTATGAGGAGTGCGAGATTCCCGACTATGTTCAGAAGAACCTGACCATCGCAAGGGACGCTCTCATCGAGGCCGTTGCAGAGACCAGTGAGGAATATATGGAACGCTACTTCCTGGGCGAAGAGTTTACGCAGGAAGAAATTTCACAGGCACTCAGAACTCATGTAATCGAGGGCGATATCGTTCCTGTTATGATGGGTTCCGGCATTAACTGCCAGGGATTTAAGGTGCTTTTGCAGGCCATGGACAAATACTTCCCGTCACCGGATCATTTTGAGTGTATTGGCGTAGACGTATCCACAGGCGAACGCTTTACTGCAAAGTACAATGATGATGTATCCCTGTCTGCAAGAGTATTTAAGACCATTGTAGATCCATTTATTGGAAAATATTCTCTGATGAAGATCTGTACCGGTACGTTAAAGGGAGACACAACGGTATATAATGTAAATAAGGATGCTGAGGAGAAAATCGGAAAGCTTTATGTGCTCCGCGGTAAGGACGTGATCGAGGTTTCCGAGTTAAAGGCCGGTGATATCGGAGCAGTGGCAAAGCTTACAGTGACTCAGACCGGAGACACCATGGCAGTGCGCACCGCACCGATCGTATACCACAAGCCTCAGATTTCCACTCCATATACATATATGGCCTACAAGGCAGTAAATAAGGGCGAGGATGACAAGGTATCCACCGCTCTGGCACGTATGATGGAAGAGGATCTGACCCTGATCGTTAAAAATGACGCAGAAAACCGCCAGTCTCTGATCTATGGAATCGGCGACCAGCAGCTGGATGTAGTGGTAAGCAAGCTGCAGTCTCGTTATAAGGTGGCAGTTGAGCTTTCCAAGCCGAAATTTGCCTTCCGCGAGACCTTGCGAAAGAAGGTAAAGGTACAGGGCAAGCACAAAAAGCAGTCCGGCGGCCATGGACAGTACGGCGATGTTATCATGGAGTTTGAGCCCTCCGGCGATCTGGAGACACCGTATGTATTTGAGGAGAAGGTATTCGGCGGTTCCGTACCGAAGAATTACTTCCCCGCAGTTGAGAAGGGTCTTCAGGAGTGCGTACAGAAGGGGCCTCTGGCCGGTTATCCGGTAGTCGGCTTAAAGGCGACTCTGTTAGACGGTTCCTACCATCCGGTAGATTCCTCTGAGATGGCATTTAAGATGGCTACTATTCTGGCTTTTAAGCAGGGATTCGTGGATGCCAATCCGGTTCTTCTGGAGCCGATTGCTTCTCTGAAGGTAACCGTTCCGGATCGTTTCACCGGTGATGTTATGGGTGACTTAAACCGCAGAAGAGGCCGTGTTCTTGGCATGGAATCCGATCACCATGGCAAACAGGTCATTGAGGCAGATATCCCAATGTCTGAGCTGTTTGGCTACAATACCGATCTTCGTTCCATGACCGGCGGTCTGGGAGACTACTCCTATGAATTCAGTCGTTATGAGCAGGCTCCCGGCGATGTTCAGAAGCGTGAAATCGAAGCAAGAGCCGCAGCAAAAGAAGAATAAATAAAATGATAAATGTTGCATATATCACAGAAAACAGCAGATACTTGTGGTAAGATAACTCTAGATTTACGAAAGGAGATTTTAAATTATGAAGAAATATGTATGTGATCCATGTGGATATATTTACGACCCTGAGTTAGGAGATCCGGACAGCGGTATTGCTCCCGGTACAGCGTTTGAGGATATTCCTGAGGATTGGGTATGTCCGATCTGCGGAGTTGGCAAGGATCTGTTTTCTGTAGTAGAAGAATAGGATTGTTTTGATCTCTGAATAAAAAGACAGCGTCTGAGGAAATTTTCCCAGGCGTTGTCTTTCGTTGTGCCCGTAAAATACCTATACCAGCAGCCGGATTGATTTCCGGTCAATTTCCACCAGTTTTTCATCCTTCATCTTTTTCAGTTCCCGCGTCATGGCGCTGCGGTCAATAGAAAGATAATCAGCCAGATCTACCATGGTAAAGGGAAGCTGGAAGGCAGAAGAGCCAAAATGGACAGCCTGTTGGGAAAAAAAGCACATGAGCTTGTCACGGATGGTACGCTGGGAAAGAACCTCTACCCTGCGGCTTAGATCTCTGGCCCGGCAGGAGATCAGATCTATAAGGTTTCTTGTAAGCTGGTGGTGAAAGGCGCAGGCATTTGCGCAGGAAGCACAGATGCGGTCGTATTTAATAAAAAGGACATCACATTCCGTATCGCAGATGACACTCACGCCGGTCTGGTCGCTGCTTTCGTAGGAGAGCATGGAGCCGAAGATGCTCTGGGGAACCAGTTGTTCCAAAATGGTCCTGGCCCCGTTGTATTCGAAACGTACTACAGAAGCTCTTCCCTGGCCTATAATGCCGATTTCCTGAGAGCCTGAGTCATAGCAGCAGATGGTTTCATCCGGCCGGAAGGTTTTTATCCGCCCCTCCATGCAGGAGATCAGATGTTTGTACTCATCTAATGAGATGTTTTTAAATAGGTTTTTCTGAAAAAAGTCTGTCATATGGGAATCCCTTCTTTTGGTAGTTTAGATGTAAACTGTTGTTATTATAAAACATATCTGTTGCATTTGCAACATAAAGCGGGGGCCTGTAAAGAGATTGTAAAGAAAAATCCCTTTGCTTTTATGCATATTTCCTGTATCTTATAATTATAGAAATGAGTGATAAAGGAGAACTATACAATGAAAGAGGAATGTTTGATCTGCCGTCAGCCATTAGAATATCTGGAGGAGGATGTTTTGATGGAATGTGCGGTCTGCCATAAAAAAGAAAGCAGTAAAACACGCTGTATTCAGGGGCATTATGTGTGCAGTGAGTGTCATACTCAGGGGATGGACAGTATAATCGGGCTGTGTCTGCATGAACACAGCAAAAATCCTATTAAGATAATTGACAAAATGATGGCGATGCCTTTTTGCCATATGCATGGACCGGAGCATCATGTAATGGTCGGAGCTGCGCTTCTTACTGCCTATCATAATGCAGGGGGAAAGGTGGAGCTTTGGAAGGCTCTGCCGGAGATGTACCGCCGCGGAAAAGAGGTTCCCGGAGGAGCCTGTGGTTTTTGGGGAGCCTGCGGAGCAGGGATCAGTACGGGGATGTATCTGTCGATTGTTACAAAATCCACTCCTCTGGCAGAAAAAGAATGGGGACTGTCCAATCAGATGACAGCAAGGGCGCTTCAAAAGATTGGTGAAGCGGGAGGCCCTCGCTGCTGTAAACGGGATTCCTACCTGTCGATCATAGAGGCGGTAAGGTTCACTGAGGAAAAGCTTGGAGTCCATATGGAAATAAAAGAGTTTTCCTGTACGCGCTCCGACCGGAACAATCAATGTATTCAGAAAGCTTGTCCGTTTTATAAGGCCGGGAGATAATTTTTTTAAAGAGGTGGGGGTGTGCTTTTATGGAAAAATTAAAAAAATACGGAAACAGTATCTGGAGAGTTCCGCTGATCGCGGTAATTGCAGGCTTTCTCTATGCCCCGATTTATACAAGAATCGTGCTTGGTTTTGGCATAATCCAACCGGGGGTGATTGACAAAAGGGTATCGCTGTTTGCAGGCGCGGGAATTACTATGGCAGTTTTGATACTGGGCGGAATGCTTCTTCTCCGGGGACTGTCAAAAAAGGAGAGATTTATTTCTGCATTTGTGCTTTCTGCCTATGGAATACTTCTGCTTCTGGTTCAATCACTTCTTGGTGCGGTAACGGGACCTGGAGCTATTGTGTTTATGTACCTGTGGAAGCCGCTGGAATGGACGGGCTTTTTCGTGGATTTTTCTTTCTATTTGAGGGAACGCTTTGGTTTTTCCCTCCCGTTGATCGGATGGCTGAGATGCTTGGTTCCGTTTCTGTTTGTGTTATTCGGGCATAAGACACATAAATCCGAAAAAATATGAAACGCTGGCAGAAGGGAGTGTTTTTATGGATCATACGGTACAGGACGCCAGACAGTTTTTTGATTCCTGCCCGGATACATATCCGCTGTATGAATGTTTTGTTCAAATGCTGGTTTCACGTTTTCCGGAAACCAGAATAAAGGTGCAGAAATCACAGATTTCTTTTTATAACAGACACCTCTACGCCTGTGTGTCATTTCTGAGAGTGAAAAAGAAGGCAGAGCTTCCAGAAAGCTATTTTGTACTGACTCTGGGACTGGCAGAGCCTTTAAATTCGGATCGTGTGGCTGTAAAGACAGAGCCATATCCGGGCAGATGGATCACTCATTTTGTGATCAGTAAGCCCTCTGATCTGGATGAGGAGCTGTTTGACTGGATTACTCAGGCGTATGATTTTGCGCAGTTAAAATGAGGAGGGTCTGTGAATAAATTATTATCAGAAATGACATTAAATGAATTGTGGGAATTATTTCCGGTTATTCTTTCTGAGCATAAGACGTATTGGAGCGATTGGTATGCACAGGAGAAAAGACGGATCGAAACATTTCTGCAGATGCCCGATGTACGGATCAGTCATGTGGGAAGCACTGCGGTTCCCGGTATCTGGGCAAAGCCCATTATTGATATTCTGGTGGAAATACCGAAGACAGCTTCTATGGAATATGTAAAAGAGGTGTTAACCCGTCATGGATATATCTGTATGTCGGAAAGGGATAACAGAAAATCATTCAATAAGGGCTATACAGAGAATGGATTTGCGGAAAAGGTATTTCATTTGCATTTGCGGTATTATGGGGATCATGATGAGCTGTATTTTCGTGATTATTTGAAGGGAAACCCTGCTGCCGCTAAAGAGTACGAGGCGTTAAAGCTGTCATTGTGGAAGAAATACGAACACAACAGGGATGCTTATACCGACGCCAAGAGCGAATTTGTTAAGGAGTGCACGGAAAAAGCAAAATTGGATCACAGGGGATGTGGACAGGATAAATGATAGAGGTATTATTTGGAGAGAGTGAAGCGGCTTCCATGAAAGCCGCAAAGAACAGGGAGGTAATCTGTCTTGGCTTTATGCTGGATATCGGTTTATGCCATAAAGCTTCCGGAGCATGCGGTAAGAAAAAGAAGCGTCATTTCCTATAGAAACTGGGGCGAGGTTTCGACGGAGGAGTTTGCCGGTTTTCTCTCTCAGGAGAGAAGATTGACGAAGGAGGAGAAGATTGAAAATGAAATTAAACAAATTAACGAACAGAATTTATTTTTTAGAACATGACCCTGAAGCAGACCGGCCTATGTTAGCTTATCTTAAAGGGGATAAATTATCTCTGGCGGTTGACGCCGGGTATTCCGCTGCTCATGTTCAGGATTTTTATGAGGCAGTCGAATCAGAGCATTTTAGAAAACCTGATTTTACTGTAATTACACACTGGCATTATGACCATACGTTTGGTATGCATGCCATCAGCGGAATAAGCATTGCCCATGACAAAACAAATGAGTTTCTCAAAGATCAGCAGGAACAGGCGAGGGACTCCGGGTATATGGAAGATCTGAAAAAAGAAGATGAACATTTTAGAAAAGAGTATTACGGACAGGAGAAATTAAATATTGTGCTGTCAGATATAGCATTTTCAGATAAAATGACGCTGGATTTAGGAGGGCTTACGGCCCGAATCTTTCATACAGTTTCACCGCATTCAGAGGATACGGTCTGTGTTTATGTGCCGGAAGAAGGAGTATTGTTTTTAGGAGATTCCACAAGTGAGGATTTTTTTAATGACGGATATATGGATAAGAATAAGCTGCATTCTTTGATACAGACAATTCAGTCGGTTGATTGTGAATACTGTATATTAAGCCACTGTGAGCCGCTTGGTAAGGAAGAACTGCTTGCGTATTTGTATTCATTAGAAGCATAAGCGTTCAACGGAGGAAATTATGGCTGGATTAAAAAAGAACATTATTTTTTACATTTTATTGTTTATAGATTTTTATATCATTCCCCGGTTTATAAAAGATACAGGAAGTGCAGTGATTGTGATGTTAATGATTATTCCTCTGATATGTTTAATAACATCTGTTTTTTATGGAATCAGGAATGGCTTTGATTTTTGGTATATTTTGATTGCAGCAATTATGTTTACCCCATCTATATTTATGTTTTATAACTCAAGTGCATGGGTATATGTAGTTGGATACGCAGTTATCGCACTATTGGGGAATTTAATAGCATTACCATTAAGAAAAAATAAATCGGTAATCTAAGGAAGTCTGGCTTAATAGGGAGGTGCCGGCAGATGAACTGTCCTAAGTGTGGAAAAGAAATGGGCTCCGGTTTTTTGCAAACTGGAAATATTATTGCTTTTAATAAAACTTTTATAAACATAATGTTCAGTTTGCCAAGCTGGAAAGGGTTATATAAAAATTAATTGGTTCGACCAATTTTACTAAAGAGATACCATTGGAAAAGGGAAAATGGCAGTATAATTGCTCAGATATATTTCAAAACGGAGGAAACATAAAGATTGTAGGAACAATCAAATTTGCGGAGGTGAAATAATATGAAGTGCCCATATTGTGGTGAAGAAATGAAAAAAGGATTTTTAATGAGTTCTAGAGATATTACGTTTGCAATTGACAACCCGGACGGTAATATTTTCCGAATTAAAAAACATGGTGATCTGGAATTAAGCAAAGGCTCAGGGAGGATACCTCATTGCGAAGCTTATCAGTGCAGCAGCTGTAAAAAAATTATGATTGATTATGCAAATAGATAAAATCCAAGGTTTACAGTTCACTTTATGGAGGAAGCCGGATGGATATAGAAGCAATTTGGACAGTCATCGGAAAATATGTATCAATCTGGATTGCATTTATAATTTTAATAATGTCAATAACAGCCTGCGGTAGGAAAGATACGCGGGATATTGTTTCAGAAGTCCTTTCTCTGGACGCGTCCGGGGGAAGTGAGATATTAAACTATGACACCGACAGCGGGAACGGGGACGGTACTTCCTGTATTGTGCTTCATTTTAAGGAGGATGCGGTTTTAAAAGAAATTCAGGAGAATAAATGGAACGCTTTTCCGTTGGATGAAACCGTGAAAACTCTGGTTTATGGCACAGAGGATGGGGGAGGAAAATATGGGCCATATTTGACCGATCAGGATGGTAATCCATTGATTCCGGAAATCCGGAACGGTTACTATCGGTTAATCGACAGGCAGATAAAAATGGGTGAAGCATCCGGAGCGGATATTCTTCATAGAAATTCTTTTAATTTTGATCTGGGGTTATATGATGCGGATACCAATACGCTGTATTTCTGCCGGATGGATACGTGAGGAGCAGCGGCTATACTGATTTCCGGCCTTATCCGGCAGAGGATATGTATTGCATAAACAGGAACGGTTGTACTGGGGGTGATTTTAAATGAAGCAAGGTACAAAAATGGTTGTTTGGGGCTTGGGGCTGGGGTTGTCATTGCTGGTTATGAAAATAGGATTTTGTATCCCGAATCATTTTTTCGGAGTTGCAATTATCCTGATGATTTGCGCCGGAGCTTTTGAAATGTCAATGGCTCAGTGGGCATCAGCTTTTGCAGAATCTGCATTAGGATTAACAAAATCCGTTGGCGATTTGGCGGGGCCGTGTTTGTTTGCGATCACAATGGGAATTGCCCGTGTGCTGTACGGCAAATTTGGTGATAAGATAGATTTGACAAAGTTCATGCAGGTATCGGGAGTTCTTTGTGTATTGAGCTATCTTTTTGTTGGTCTGTCTGCAATGCCGATTTTGGGGTTGATTGGATGTATCATATGTGGCTTCTTAGTTGGTATTATGTGGCCCGGAAGTATCAGCATTACTGTTCCGAGGATTCCAAAAGGAGGTACAGCCTTGTTTGCACTGCTGGCTGTAGCCGGAGATATGGGTGGTGCTTTGGGTCCGAGTATGGTGGGATATTTTTCGCAGCAGGCAGGAGATAATCTTCAGACAGGTTTATTGATGGGATGCATATTTCCTTTGATCATGTTGGCCGCTTTGATTGCAATGCGAAAAATGGCAAGAAAGGATAAATACTGCGGTTGCGCTAATGCAATATCACCGCAGGTAAGTTATACAAAGCAGTCTTTATAACCTTATTCGCAAATATTATAGAAGAAACGATACAATTCTATTATGAAAAGCTCAAAGATACATATAAGAATCCGGATGAACGTCCTCAATACATCCCCAAATTTACAGATGGATCCACCTTTTTCATATTCCGGCATGAGGATAACAGCCGCCGCATACACTGTCAAAAAGCCAAAACAGATATTTTAACAGTGTGAAGTGATAGTAAATAACAGTGCTGAGTACAGGAGATTCGGTTTTGCCACAACTAAAAAGCTGTATCAATTACAACTTTTCAACTGGACAAATAAGCATCTGTGTTTTATAGTATAAAAAACAACGAATTCACAGATTTGGAAACAGACAGGAGAATCCGGGAGGTAGAGAGCATGGTATCATTATATGAAGGCGGCGTTTATCTGGTAAATGGAACAGAGCTGGTTCCGGAAAAGGAAGCAGGAAAGGTAGAGGCACTAACTGGAAAAGCGGCAGACCGTGAGACTGCCAAAAAGGGTACGATTGCCTATTCTATTTTAAAGGCGCACAACACAACGGAGGACATGGAGCACTTAAAACTTCGCTTTGACAGTATGGCTTCCCATGATATTACCTTTGTGGGGATCGTCCAGACAGCCAAAGCCTCCGGGATGGAGCAGTTTCCTATTCCCTATGTATTGACGAACTGTCACAACACGCTCTGCGCAGTAGGCGGCACCATCAATGAGGATGATCATATGTTTGGGCTTTCTGCGGCAAAGAAGTACGGCGGTATCTATGTACCTCCGCACATTGCGGTGATCCATCAGTACATGAGAGAGCGGATGGCAGGCTGCGGAAAGATGATTTTAGGCTCCGACAGCCATACCCGCTATGGCGCTCTCGGCACCATGGCAGTAGGAGAGGGCGGCGGAGAGCTGGTAAAGCAGCTTCTTAAGGATACCTATGATGTGTCTTATCCCGGCGTAGTTGCCGTATATCTGGACGGAGCGCCAAGACCGGGAACCGGGCCTCAGGATATTGCCCTTGCGATTATCGGAGCTGTATTTAAAAATGGATACGTGAAAAATAAGGTGATGGAATTTGTAGGCCCCGGCGTTTCTTCCATGACAACGGATTTCAGAAACGGCGTAGATGTGATGACCACAGAAACTACCTGTTTAAGCTCCATCTGGCGCACTGATGAGGACACCAGGGACTATCTGGCAAAGCATCACAGAGAAGAGGATTACAGACAGCTGGATCCCGCTGATGTGGCTTACTATGACGGCTGTGTGTATGTGGATCTCTCTACGGTAAAGCCCATGATCGCTCTGCCGTTCCATCCCAGCAATACATATGAGATTGACGAGCTGAAGGAAAATCTGACGGATATTTTGGCTCTGGTGGAAAAGGAAGCTGCAAGGATTTCAGGCGGCCGTGCATCCTTTACCCTGCTTGATAAGGTACAGGGAAAAGATTTGATGGTACAGCAGGCAGTGATTGCAGGCTGCGCCGGCGGAAATTATACAAATGTAATGGAAGCGGCTCAGGCCCTTCGGGGAAGAAACTGCGGCTGCGGCGAGTTCTCCCTGGCAGTCTATCCTTCTTCTCAGCCTGTATTTGCAGATCTGGTAAAGAAGGGAGCTGTTTCGGATCTGATGAACGCGGGAGCCATTGTCCGCACCGCCTTCTGCGGCCCCTGCTTTGGCGCAGGTGATACGCCCTGCAATAATGGTTTAAGTATCCGCCACACTACCAGGAATTTCCCTAACCGGGAAGGCTCCAAGCCTGGAAACGGACAGATGGCAGCAGTAGCGCTGATGGATGCCCGTTCCATTGCGGCAACAGCGGCAAACGGAGGCAGACTGACTTCTGCCTGGGAGATGGACGGCTGGGATCAGGTGCCTGAGTATGAATATGACGATACTTCTTATCGAAACCGGGTATACACAGGCTTTGGAGCGGGTGATGCGTCTGCAGATCTGGTATACGGGCCGAATATCAAAGACTGGCCGGAGATGAGCCCGCTGACAGACAATATTTTATTAAAGGTATGTTCAAAGATTCTGGATCCTGTGACGACTACGGATGAGCTGATTCCCTCCGGCGAGACCTCATCCTACCGCTCCAATCCTCTGGGGCTGGCAGAGTTTACTTTATCCAGAAGGGATCCGGAGTATGTGGGCCGCGCCAAGGAGGCGGGAGCTCTGGAAACAGCCAGAAGAACCAGGGGCACCGGAGCGCAGCTGGAAGCAGAACCGGCTCTTGAAGGTATCTTTGCAGCCATCCGTACCATTTCCGGAAATGAAATGGTAAAAATGGATGACACAGAGCTTGGAAGCATGGTTTATGCTGTAAAACCAGGCGACGGATCTGCCAGAGAGCAGGCGGCCAGCTGCCAGAGAGTGCTGGGCGGTCTTGCAAATATCTGTAAGGAGTATGCGACCAAGCGCTACCGCTCCAATGTAATTAACTGGGGTATGCTTCCCTTCCAGATGGAGGAGGAGCCGGATTTTGAAGTGGGTGATTACATTTATGTACCCGGAATAAAAGCTGCCCTGGAAGGAGATTTAAAGGAAATTCCGGCGTATGTTCTGGGAAAAGACGGAACTGCACCGATAAAAGAAATCAGGCTTTATATGGCAGACATGACGGCTGAAGAACGGCAGATCGTAAAGGCCGGATGTCTGATCAACTATAACAGAAACCGTCATTAAAATCAGAAAGGAGAACCGCCATGACAAGAGAAAGCTATCTTGCACAGTTTTATGGAAAGTCTCAGAATTATACAGATATTCCTAATAAATGGTATAAGGAATACAATGTAAAGAAAGGTCTGAGAAATGAGGATGGCACAGGTGTCCGTGTTGGGCTTACACGGGTTGCAGATGTTGTAGGATACAGTGAGGGAGCGGACGGACAGATCGTGGCGATTCCCGGAGAGCTTTATTACAGAGGCTACAATGTGGTCGATCTGGTAAAGGGAAAGCTGAACAGCCATTTCGGCTATGAGGAGGTATGCTTCCTTCTGCTTTTTGGGTATCTTCCAAAAAGAAAGGAGCTGGATCAGTTCTGTGCAATCTTAAGAGATTGTTATGAGATACCAGATGAATTTGTGGAAATGAACCTGCTGCGGATGCCGGGAAAGAACCTGATGAACAAGCTGCAGGATGCGGTTCTTACCCTGTATAATTATGATGACGATCCAGACAATACAGATGTATATGAAACGCTGGTAAAAGGAATCAACCTGGTGGCAAAGCTGCCGTCCATTGCCTGCTATGCCTATCAGAGTAAGGTTCATTATTATAACAGAGACAGCCTCTTTATCCATTATGCCAATCCGGAATATTCCATTGCAGAAAATTTCCTGAGTGTTCTGAGAAAAGATCAGAAGTTTACGGATAAGGAAGCCAGCCTCTTAGATACGATCCTGATGCTTCATGCGGATCATGGCGGCGGAAATAACTCTACTTTTACCAACGTGGTAATTTCCTCTACAGGGACAGATATTTATTCGACCGTATCTGCCAGCATCGGTTCTTTAAAAGGCCCCAGACACGGAGGCGCCAATATCAAGGTGGCAGAAATGATGGATGCAGTTTTGGATGAAGTCGGAGGCTATACGGCAGATGATAAAAAGCTGCGGGCTGCAGTCCATAAGCTGATGGATGGAAAGCTGTATGACGGTTCTGGTCTGGTATACGGTTTCGGCCATGCGGTTTATACGGTTTCCGATCCCCGTGCGGATATGCTCAGAGCCTGCTGTGCAGAGGTGGCTAAGGAGAAAAAGCAGATGACGGAATTTGACTTCCGCCAGAGGTTTGAAAATGCTGCCCTGGAGGTTATGAAGGAGAGAAAGGGTGTGGCTCTGCCTACCAATGTAGACTATTACAGTGGTTTTGCTTATGGAATGTTAAATATTCCCAGAGACCTGTATACACCATTATTTATGTGCAGCCGTATGGTAGGCTGGGTGGCCCACAATATCGAAAACAAGCTGTATGACGGACGGATCATGCGTCCTGCTACCAAGTATGTAGGGGACAATAAGGACTATATGCCAATGGAGGAGAGATAAGTCATGGAAACGAATACAATCACAGTATTTAAGGGAGACGGCATTGGACCGGAGATTACAGATGCAGTGCTTGCAATCCTGGATGCGGCAGGTGCAGATCTGGATTATGAGATTTTCCGTGTAGGAGCGGCAGAGTATGAGGAAAATGGTGCTCTGATACCGGAAGAAGGCTTTGCTTCCTTTGAAAAGACCCATGTGCTTTTAAAATCTCCGATCACGACTCCATTAGGAACCGGCTTCCGTTCGCTGAATGTAACGTTGCGCAAAAAATACGATCTTTACGCCAATATGCGCCCTGCAAAGTCTAACGCTGCAGTTAAGACGCCCTTTGAACATGTGGATATTGTAATGTTCAGAGAAAACACAGAGGATCTCTATGCAGGCGTGGAAGAAAAGATTGATGAGAATACGGCCCATTCCATTAAAATCATTACCAGAAAATGCAGTGAGCGCATTGTCCGATCCGCCTTTGACTATGCGGTAAAGAACAAAAGAAAAAAAGTAACCTGCGTCCATAAGGCTAATATCATGAAGCTTTCCGACGGCCTGTTCCGTGATGTTTTTTACGAGATCAGCCGGGAATATCCTGGAATTGAAGCAGAGGATAAGATCGTTGATAATGTAGCCATGCAGCTGGTAATGCATCCGGAAACCTTTGACGTAATAGTGACAGAAAATCTGTATGGAGATATTCTGTCGGATCTTACCAGCGGGCTCATCGGCGGACTGGGTCTTCTGCCCTCCAGCAATATGGGAACGGACTTTGCCATGTTTGAGGCAGTTCACGGCAGCGCCCCCGATATCGCAGGAAAGGGAATTGCCAATCCCACTGCATTTTTGTGGTCCGCCTGCATGATGTTAGAGCATCTGGGAAAGCAGGAGATTTCTGCAAAAATCCGAAGAGCAGTGGATGAGGTATTAAAGGATGGAACGATTCTAACGCCGGATCTGGGCGGATGCGCTGGAACGGAAGCATATACAAAGGCAATTATCGAACGCCTGTAAGTTTTTGGCGGTATAAACAGCCACGGCTTTTTTTGACAGTATATTGACAGCCATTGTCAAATGTGTTAAATTAAGATTCAGTATAAATGCATTGACAGGAAGTAGTACGTATTTATTTTGTCTCACAGAGAGCCGGTAGAGGCTGAGAGCCGGCGGCAGGAGGATACTGAACTGGTCCTGGAGCAGCTTTTCTGAAGGGCATTTGCCAGTCTGAGTAGGAAAAGCCGGAGTGCCCACCGTTACAGGGGCAGATGAGTGCGCATGGGCTTACCATGCGAATCAGAGTGGTACCGCGTGGAACTATGACCGCGTCTCTTGAAGCAATTTAAGAGATGCGGTTTTTTGTTTTACAGGAAAGTGTGTCCAGCTCTGAGCACTAATATTAACGGAGGAATGAATTATGGCATCACAGTACAATCACAGCGCCATTGAAAAGAAGTGGCGTGAGAACTGGGAAAAAAATCCGATCAATGTAAATGACGGAACGAAAGAAAAATACTACTGCCTGGATATGTTCCCGTATCCATCTGGAAGCGGCCTTCATGTAGGTCACTGGAGAGGCTATGTAATCTCTGATGTATGGAGCCGGTATCAGCTGTTAAGAGGCAAATATGTGATCCATCCTATGGGATGGGATGCATTTGGACTTCCGGCAGAAAATTATGCCATCAAGATGGGCGTTCATCCTGCAAAGTCCACAGAGGCCAACATTACCAATATCAAGCGCCAGATCAAGCAGATTGCTGCAATCTATGACTGGGATATGGAAGTAAATACCACAGATCCTGAGTTTTACAAGTGGACGCAGTGGATCTTTGTGCAGATGTTTAAAAAGGGACTTGCCTATGAGAAGGAATTCCCTATCAACTGGTGCCCTTCCTGTAAGACCGGCCTTGCAAACGAAGAGGTGGTAAACGGCTGCTGCGAGCGATGCGGAACCCCTGTTACAAAGAAGAACCTCCGTCAGTGGATGTTAAAGATCACGGCCTACGCAGAGCGCCTGTTAAATGATCTTGACAAATTAGACTGGCCGGAAAAGGTTAAGAAGATGCAGGCGGACTGGATCGGCAAATCCTACGGCGCCGAGGTGGAATTCCCCATTGACGGCAGAGAGGAAAAGATCACCGTTTATACTACAAGACCTGATACCCTTCACGGCGCAACCTTTATGGTTCTGGCTCCGGAGCACAAGCTGGCAAAGAGCCTGGCTACCGATGAGACAAGAGAAGCCGTTGAAAAATATATTTTCGATTCCTCCATGCGTTCCAACGTAGACCGTATGCAGGCAAAGGAAAAGACCGGCGTTTTTACAGGCAGCTATGCCATCAACCCCTTAAATGGAGCAAAGACGCCAATCTGGCTGTCCGATTATGTACTGGCTGATTACGGCACAGGTGCTATCATGTGTGTACCTGCCCATGATGACAGAGACTTTGAATTTGCTAAGAAATTCGGCCTTCCTATCGTTCAGGTAATCGCAAAGGACGGCAAGGAAATTGAAAATATGACTGAAGCCTATACAGAGGCAAGTGGAACCATGATCAATTCCGGCGAATGGAACGGCATGGAGTCCTCTGTTCTGAAAAAAGAAGCTCCTCAGATGATCGAGGAAAAGGGCTTTGGACGCAAGACAGTCAACTACAAGCTGCGCGACTGGGTATTCTCCCGTCAGAGATACTGGGGCGAGCCCATTCCGATCATCCACTGTCCAAAGTGCGGCTGCGTGCCTGTTCCGGAGGATCAGCTTCCGCTGCGTCTGCCTGAGGTAGAGAGCTATCAGCCTACCGGTACCGGTGAATCTCCTCTGGCTGCCATTGACGAGTGGGTCAATACCACCTGTCCGGTCTGCGGAGCTGCTGCAAAGAGAGAGACCAATACCATGCCTCAGTGGGCCGGTTCCTCCTGGTACTTCCTGCGCTATGTGGACAGCCACAACAGTGAGGCCCTTGTTTCCAGAGAAAAGGCAGATAAATACCTTCCTGTAGATATGTATATCGGTGGCGTAGAGCATGCGGTGCTTCACCTTCTGTATTCCCGTTTCTACACCAAATTCCTTTGCGATATCGGTGTTGTCGATTTTGATGAGCCCTTTAAGAAGCTCTTTAACCAGGGTATGATCACCGGAAAGAACGGCATCAAGATGAGCAAGTCCAAGGGAAATGTCGTTTCCCCGGATGACCTGGTAAGAGATTACGGCTGTGATTCCCTGCGTCTGTACGAGCTGTTCGTAGGACCGCCGGAGCTGGATGCAGAGTGGGATGACCGAGGGATCGAGGGCGTTTCCCGTTTCTTAAATCGCTTCTGGAACCTGGTCATGGACAGCAAGGATAAGGATATCCAGCCGACAAAGGAAATGATCAAGCTCCGCCATAAGCTGGTATATGATATTGAGCAGAGATTCAACCAGTTCAGCTTAAATACCGTTATTTCTGGCTTTATGGAGTACAACAACAAGTTTATCGAGCTGGCAAAGAAGGAAGGAGGAATCGATAAAGAAACCTTAAAGACCTTCGTTACTCTCCTTGCTCCATTTGCACCTCATATCGGCGAAGAGCTGTGGAGCCAGCTGGGCGGCACAGACAGCGTATTCCATTCCCAGTGGCCGGAGTGCGATGAGGAAGCCATGAAGGACGACGAGATTGAGATCGCTGTTCAGGTAAACGGCAAGACCCGCGCAGTCATCAACGTACCTGCTGATATTGCAAAGGATGATGTGATCGCTCAGGGAAGAGAAGCGGTAAAGGACAAGCTGGCAGGAAATATCGTAAAAGAGATTTACGTTCCTGGAAGAATTGTAAATATTGTCTGCAAATAATTTGAGAAAAAGAGAGGAGATTTTCGTATGTTGCGAAAGGTCTCCTCTTTTTTAGGCATATTTCGCCGCACACGGCATATATAGTCTATAAGGAGGCGAAATTATGGATCAGATTCATGTAAAAAAGAGAGATACTGGAATAAAGGCAAAGCGGTTGAGACAGTTGGGGATGGTTCCGGGTAATATTATTGGAAAGTCCCTTCCTGAGTCCATTTCTATTCAGATGGAGGAGGCAGAGGCCCGCAGGCTGGTGCGGCAGTTAAGAGAGGGAAGTAAGATTGCCATTGACTTGGAGGGACAGGCTATTCCGGCGCAGATTAAGGAAAAAAGCCTGAACACGCTGAATAACGAAATCCTTCACCTCAGCTTTCAGGCGCTGGTTGCAGATGAGAAGGTAAACAGTGTAATCCACATTCTGCTTGAGAATGAAGAAAAGGCTGGGAACCAGCTGGAGAAGATGATGATGGAGATCCCATATGCATCTCTCCCGGCTGACATGATCGATACGATTACCATTGACCTGGATGGAATGGCGGTAGGCACAGTGGTAATGGTGAAGGATATTCCTGAGCTTATGAGTGATACGATTGAACTGCGGGTGGATCCGGAGGAAATTGTTCTGCGTATCAGTGATAAAACATATCAGGATTCTCAGGCAGATACAGATGGATCAGAAGAAACATAGAAAACAGAAACAGATCGTCAAAACAGAGGCATACATTCAGGAAACTGTAAGAGATTTTCGGATCAATCTATGGTAGAATGAAATCATCAGAGAGGAGTGTGTGCTTCTATGTTTGGTTTTTCAAAGAAAGAAATATTTATGAATACGGATCTGGAGCTTTTCTTTCGGATAACAGCAGCGCTTAAGGAACATGGAATAAGATATGAAACAAAACATGTAAACGGTACTACTGTAAATTGGATGACTGGTACTGCGGCTTCTGTGGGAGAAACTCTCAGACGCCAGACCTCGTACTATGCCTATGTAGATAAAAAGGATGCGGAAGAAGCTGCCTATATTGTGAAAAAGGCGCTGGAGCGGAGGTAGGAGATATGTACAAAAGAAAAAGGATGGGCACTGCTGTTGGAGTATGCATCTGTGCAGCATTGATGTTTGGGACGGCAACGGCTTTTGCAGCAGGACAGGCTGAGACAGGGGCAATGAGCGGCGGACCCGGTGAGATAAAAACTCATGACGAGAAAAAAACGCAGGATCAGTTTCAGAATACAGATCAGTTGATCCTTGTTAAAGGAACAGTCGGCTGTGAGGCTGATATTTCCTACTATGTTCATATGCAGAATGGCTGGCAGCATATGTGGACAGAGCCGGGCTATGTGGGAAGCAAAGGGATCACAGAAGATAAAAAGGAAGGAGATAAGGCCACACCGGCTGGAGTTTACAGCTTTGATCTGGCATTCGGCCTTTTGGAGGATCCGGGAAGTGTGCTGCCTTATCACCAGATTGTCCAGGGAGATATCTGGGTGGATGATCCTGCCAGTGCATATTATAACCGCCTTGTAAATACATCTTCTGTATCAAAGGACTGGGTTTCGGGCGAAAACCTCATTCAGGCCTCGCCCTATTATAATTATGCTCTGAATCTGACCTACAATGCAGATTGTGTGCCGGGAGAGGGTTCTGCTATCTTTCTTCACTGTTTTATGGATTCCTCCTATAAAGGTTCTTCAGGCTGCATTTGTCTGCCTCAGGAACGGATGGAGGAGCTGATAAAGAACGTAACATCGGATACGAAGATTGTTATTGTCGGCAGTGACGGATGACGAGTCCGCCTCTGCTGACAAAATATCTGTGTGATTTGGGGCTATTTTCCAGCCATAAGTTTTTGAGAGATCATTTTTAAGAGATCGACCTTCTTTTTTTCCTTGGGCGTCATATGGGCGCTGAGGATATTTATAAGGAGAGCGGTCTCTTTGTCATTAAAATGGATTCCCTGTTTTTGGGATTCTAAGTGAATCGCCATAAGGGTCTGGGGAAGCTCTTCCTTTTTGGATCGGCCTGCCTGTTCGGCAAAGCGGGTCAGAAGCTCCAGTTTTTCTTTGTCCATAGTCTTAAGACGGGGATCATTTTTCCAGCTGTCGTCCATAATTATGTAATCCTTTCCGGGATCTGCATGTACGATTCCCTTTTAGAATGAATGTTTGTACGAAGCATTATGCCATGGCCTGGAAAGCCGTGACCATCATTTGAAGTGTTTCAAAACGGGCCTGCTGTTCCGGAGACAGGAGACGGCGCAGCTGTTCCATGGGGGTCTGCCCTTCGATAAAGGCTTTTGCCAGATCGATTAGATCCTGTTCCTGTGGGGTTCCATAAGGCCGTATCGCCTTTAAAAGCTCTTTGACAGAGCCGCGGGACTGAGGTTCTTCCAGAGAACAGATTCCCATGGAAGCTATTTCTTCTGTTTCAAAAAGCTCCAATGTATTTTTTAATTCCTGAGCTTTTACAAATACAGATACAGCTTTTTGTTCCGGTACTTCTAAAAAAGGCAGGGCAGCCTTGATCATCTGAAGGTGGTGGTCACCAATGAGATAGTCCAGATCGGTGAGTTTATAATCACTGCTTTCCCCTGAAGGGTTCGCCATACTGCTTCACCAGCTTTCATGCTTTGGTCTAAACATATGCTGTTTTTGGGAATCTCATGCATATATATAAAATAAGGGAAGGATTGATATTCCCCATTTTCAAAAACGCAAAGTATGGAAAAAGAGGTTAATGTATATGTATGGAAAGCTTGTTATAGATGGAAATGCTGTATATGAAATAGATGAAGCCTGTCTTTTGAGAAAAAGGGACGAAAAAATGGGCGGTCAAAACGGCTGCCAGGGAATGGGATGTCCATTGAAATCTTCTCCGGAAGCAGTTCACAAACCGGGCGAACGGGGATAAGATGGACGGATTGAGAAAGGGCGGCTGAGGGCCGCTTTTTCTTCGGCTTATTTTTTAAAGGACAGGGCCGCAGCCCTTCGGACGCTGTCTGCGCCTGCCGGTCTGCGGCCCTGTGAGGAAGATAAGGGGGTTAAAGCGTTAAGTCTGTGCGCAGGGGAATCAGCAGAAGCTGTTTCCGCCGCAGCAGCACAGGATCAGAAGGATCCAGATGATATCGCATCCGCATCCGAATCCGCCGCCGTGGTTATGTTCACAGCATCCGCCGCCGAAGCTGCCTCCGCCGCAGCAGCACAGGATCAGGATCAGCCAGATGATATTAAAGCCGCCTCCTGACTGGCATCCGCACCCGCAGTCACATCCGCATCCGCAATTTGTTGCTGCTACATCACTCATTTTTGTTCCTCCAGAACTGTTTGATTACAATGTATCATATGAAGGGAAGCTTGCTCATGTTTCTGAAAATACGAAAAAATTTTAGAAAAATTAAATGGAAGAGCCTGACAAAATGTAGTATAATCTGTTACAGTCCTGTCCGTGTATAAAACGGACAGCAGATTATGCGTATGGGACCGGAGGAGAAAAAATGGATCAGAATCGTTTATATTACGGAACACCTTATGTAAAAAGCTTTATGTGTACCGTTTTGTCATGTACACCATCAAAAAAAGGAACATGGGAGGCTGTCTTTGATCAGACCGGCTTTTATCCTGAGGGCGGCGGACAGCCCTATGATACAGGAACAATCAACGGGATTTCTGTATTAAGCGTCCATGAGAGAGCGGGGGAGATTGTTCATGAGCTGGCAGAGCCCATTGAAGCAGGAATCCGGGCCGAGGGAATCATAGACTGGAATAGACGGTATGACCTGATGCAGCAGCATACCGGAGAGCACATTTTATCCGGACTGGTGCACCGCCATTTCGGCTATGACAATGTGGGCTTTCACATGGGAGCGGATGAAGTAACGATTGATTTTAACGGTGTTCTCACCCAGGAACAGCTTGAGATGCTGGAGGATGAGGCAAATGAAATTGTATATGCCAATGTGCCGGTAAAGGTGCTTTATCCATCAGATGAGGAATTAAAAAATCTGGAATACAGGAGTAAAAAAGAGCTTACCGGACAGGTGCGTATTGTGGAAATCCCCGGCGCGGATGTGTGCGCCTGCTGCGGAACCCATGTAGAACGTACGGGAGAAGTGGGTATAATCAAAACAAGGACGATGATCCATTATAAGGGCGGAGTGCGTATTTCCATGCTTTGCGGCCGTCTGGCCCTTTTGGATTACAGAAACCGTTTAAAGGATGAAATCCGCATTTCCAATTTTCTTTCCGCCAAAGTAGCTCAGGTTCCTGAGGCAGTAGAAAAGCTTAAGCAGGAAAGCCAGCAAAAAGATGGGCATATCGGGGAAATGTGGCGTCAGATCTTTCAGCTGAAGCTTGCAGTATGTCCTGAAAGCCACGGACCGGAGGAATTTTTTGAGGAAGGCATGGAGCCGCTTCAGCTCCGCCAGTTTGCCACCCTGCTTTATGAACAGAACAAGGGAAGGATTACAGGTGTATTTTCCGGAAATGATGAAGCTGGTCTGTATCAGTATGCTCTTGGCAGCAGCCAGGCAGATATGAGGACTTTAAGCAAGGCCATGAATGATCGCCTTGAGGGAAGAGGCGGCGGAAGTATGATGATGGCTCAGGGAACCCTTAAGGGAACCAGGGAAGAAATCCGGCTTGTATTTTTAGAAGAGGCAGGAAAATTGTAAAGAAAAGGAAATGAAAATGGAACTGAATCGCGATACCATCAATAAAATAAGGGGCTTGATTCTCTTTACCGTGATTACGGTCATTGTAGGCATCAATTATATAAAGGTGCTGGGACTGCTGGCGGCAGCTGTTAATATGGCTGCCCCATTTATCCTGGGAGCAGCCATCGCTTTTGTACTAAATGTACCTATGCGCAGGATCGAGAGCAGCTTAAGCCACGTGCTGAAAAAGGGCAGCCGTCTGCTGCGCCCTGTGAGTATGGCACTGTCCATCCTCCTGGTGGCAGGTGTGCTGTTTCTTGTTATGTTTGTAGTGGCTCCCCAGCTGGTGCGCACACTATTAGGCCTTCAAAGCAGTATCCCCGTATTTTTCGGAGAAGTCCGTCAGTGGCTTGAGCAGCTGTTTGCAGAAAATCCCCAGATTCTTATCAATATGGAACAGATTCAGATTGACTGGCAGCAGCTTTTCAATGACTCTTTGAAATTTTTGAAAAATGGAGCTGGCTCCATGCTGGATACGACCTTCTCTGCGGCTATATCCATTGTGAATGGAATGTCTACTTTCCTGATCGGCTTTATTTTTTCAATTTATATTCTTCTTCAGAAAGAAAATCTTATCAGGCAGATAAAAAAGCTTCTGGCGGCTTTTCTTCCGGAGAGAACCGTTGAAGGGATTGTGAGGATCGCAGCGCTTACTTCAAGGACATTTTCTAATTTCTTTACCGGCCAGTGTATGGAAGCTGTAATCCTGGGCTCTATGTTTTTTATTGTGCTTGTGGTGCTGCGTCTGCCCTATGCGCTGCTCATCGGTGTTCTGATCGCATTTACAGCGCTGATTCCCGTATTTGGGGCCTTTATCGGCTGGGCGGTAGGAGCTTTTCTCATGCTGATCATTTCCCCTATGGATGCGCTGCTGTTCAGTGTGGTATTTTTCACTCTCCAGCAGATTGAGGGGAATATGATCTATCCCCATGTGGTAGGCAATTCTGTGGGCCTGCCGTCTATCTGGGTTTTGGTCGCTGTAACTCTGGGCGGCAGTATGATGGGCGTGGTAGGAATGCTGATTTTTATTCCGTTGTGCTCCGTGCTGTATACACTTTTGCGGGATACGGTGAATGAACGGTTAAAAAGGAGAAAGTTGAGCGTAAAGCCAGATGATTTAAAAAGAGACAGTGCTGAAAATTAAAAAGTATTGCAAAAAGACATTCTGCTACAGCATAAACACTGATACAGAATGTCTTTTTTTTGTAAATATAGTGCATTATAATTAAAAAAGTGATATTTATATTGGAATAAGCCATCAAAATATATAGTTTTAAATGGTAAAATCAGAATAACAAGTTAAAAGTAACAAAGGAGGTTATTATGAGAAGGAGAAGATGGGTGAGTCTGATGTTGGCAGGGACAATGGCAGCATCATTAGCAGGATGTTCAGGCAGCAGTGATGCTGCCAAGGATCAGGAGCCGGCAAAGACAGAAAAGAGTGCAGAGGCTGGGTTCGAAAAAAAGGAGGAGGCAGCAGACTCCGGAGAAAAGACAGTTGTCACAGTATGGACACAGGATCGACATGATTCTGAGTATGTGGAGTCAAAAATCGAGGAATTTAATAATACGAATGATAAGGGAATCGAAATTGCATTAAATGTAATTACAGATGATTATGCAAATATGATGTCATTAGCGTATTCCTCAGGGACCGCGCCGGATATTGCAGGTGTGGGAGCAGCAACCAGTGGATTTGATCTGAAGACATTTGCTGAAGCTGGTATACTGGAACCCTTAAATGAGTACATAAAGGATGCTGAATATGAAAAGGTTACAGAAGCCAGCAAGCTGCAGTTTGAGGGAATAAATGTAATTGATGGTAATGTATACTGGATTCCGACAGGAATGAGAAGCGGTACTAGAATCGAATATAATAAAGAACTGGTGGAAAAAGCAGGATATACGGAATTTCCTGACACACTGGAAGGTGTAGTGGAACTGGCTGACAAGATCACACAGCAGGGAGAAGGAACCACTTATGGCGTAGGTTTTACCCAGTCTGTACCGTTTGAACGATGGCTGGAAGGAGTCGCTGAGACAAGCGGTATTTACCGTTATGACTTTAAAGAAGGAAAGTTTAATTTTGACGGATATAAACCTTTGATTGAAACAGCATCCAAATTCTTTACAAATAACAGTGTATTCCCGGGATCCATGTCTCAGGGAGTAGATGCGATGAGAGCACAGTTTGTAGAGGGCACGTTTGGTATCTGGGGAAATGCTTCTCAGGAGGCGGGAGTATTTACTTCTCAGTTCCCCATTGATAAGTTTGAGTGGGGCGTTGCAGAGGTACCGTCTTTAGACGGAACCAGAAAGGGAGCCCAGGCAATTAAACCTCAGAAGGGATATATGATGTTTTCCTCCTGTCCTCATAAGGATAAAGCTTGGGAAGTAATCAAATTTTTCAGCAGTGAAGAATTCTTAAAGGGTTATCTGGAGGCTGGATTATATCTTCCGATTTCCGATTATATGGATGGCATTATAGATAAATCTAAGACAGGACGTCTTGCAGATTTCGCGCTGACTGATTATGAAAGCGTATATCCGACAGTTCCTTCTGTAACGCTGGAAGGAGATCCTTATGGAACTGTAATCTGGAGAGCAATTATGGGTGATATCAGTGCAGATGAAGCCATTGCGGATTTGAATAAGCGCTACAATGAGGCTTTGGAAAATGATATCAAGATAGAAAAAACAAAACGTATTGTCATCAAAGATTTTGATCCCCTGCATCCGGGTGAGGGAACGGTAGAATATACAGAATAGGTGCTGGGTGTAACGATCGGATATGGTTAATGCAGGAGGTGCTGTAAGGTGACTGTCACAGGTCTTGCAGCACCTTCTTACTGTTTTATAACACTTTAATAAAAGAAAAAGGAGGCTGGCTATGAAAAGCAGTAATAAATTATCGTTTCGGGATCGAATTGCTAGGGCTAACTCCAGGGGAGATTTTGCAGCTGTATTCATGATGCTTCCGGCTGTAATCCTGTTAGTGGTAATGTCGATTTATCCGTTCTTCTGGCTGTTTCGATATATTTGTTATGACTATAATGGATTTAATGCTTATTTTACAGGGGCAAGAAATTTCATGCGTATGCTGGAGGATGAAACCTTCTGGCGGAGTGTACTCCATACCTTTGAGTATGCAGGACTGAAGCTTTTATTTGTAATTCCGCTATCCCTTCTTCTGGCAGTGCTTTTAAACCAGAAGCTGACAGGATCCTCGATATACAGGGGAATTTATTTTATGCCTACTGTTATTAGCTCTGCAATCTACAGTTTGATTTTTGGATTTATTTTTGCGGTGTATAATGGTGTTTTAAATGCATCCCTGCAGAAAATGGGGCTCATCCAGGCTCCTATTGACTGGTTGGGGGATCCTTCTATTGTTATGCTTTCGATTGTGATTGTAGCAGTATGGGGTGGTTTCGGCAATTACATGATTTATTTTATATCTGGTATGAGCAGTATTCCGGAGGAAATTTATGAGAGCAGCCGAATTGACGGAGCCAACGGAGTACAGACCTTTTTCCATATTACACTGCCTATGCTGAGCCCGGTTCTGAAGGTTATTTTAATGCTGGCGATCACCACTGCATTTAAGGACTATCAGTCAATTCTGGTACTTACAGACGGAGGTCCAAACAATCGTTCTCATGTTATGTTTTCTTATATTTATAAGCTTATATTCAGTTCCAGTACAACGCCTCAAATTGGATACGCTACAATGTTAAGTGTTGTTGCTGCCCTTATTATAGGTATTGTCACTGCGATTTATATGTTTGTGGCAAGAAAACTGGATGATGTAGTTTAGGAAAGGAGAGGAACATGGAAAAGAATCATAGTGTGTACTCTACAAAAACAAAATGTATCCGTCTGATTTTGACGATATTTCTCATTATTGTAGCAGGATTTACGCTGTATCCATTGATCTATATTGTCTTTGGTTCCTTTAAAGAAAACGCAGAGCTTCTTCGGGGAGGAACAAAGCTTCTTCCTGAAAAATTTGTCCTGGATAATTATAAGGAAGCCTGGGAAAAGGCAAATTTTGCACGCTATACATTAAACAGTGTAATTATAAGTTTGGGCGTCATGCTGGTAACCCTGTTTGCAACCAGTATGTCCGGTTATGTATTTGCCAGGAAAAATTTCCGTGGAAAAGAACTTCTGTACAGTTTGTTTGTAGCATTTATGTTTGTAAATGTAGGAAGCGTTACACTGCGTCCACTGTTTGAATTGGCGGTAAAATTAAAGATGAATCAGTCACTTTTAAGTGTTATACTGATTGCGGCGGGAACTGCGCAGACAACCTATATTTTTCTGGTAAGAGGCTTTGTAAATACAATTCCAAAGGAATTAGATGAAGCGGCCATGATTGACGGATGTACATTTTTCCAGATCTACCATATGGTAATTCTGCCTCTGTTAAAACCTATTTTAGCTACCATAGCACTTTTGTCATTCAGAGGAGGCTGGAATGAATATATTATGCCGCTGGTATTTACGATGTCTAATGAAAAAATGCGTCCCCTGACAGTAGGCGTTACCATGCTCAAAAACAGCGGAGACGGAACGGCTGCCTGGAATCTGATGTTTGCAGGAGCTACTATTTCCATTGTGCCGATTGTGGTAATTTATATTTTTTCCAGTAAACATTTTATGAGCGGAATGACAGCGGGAGCTGTAAAAGGATAAGCAAAAGAGAGGAGAAAATCAGGATGGAAAACAGACTGAATGAGGAAGGTTTTATTATGCAGTATCTGATATCGGGACTGCGGGAAGAGCCGTTTATTGACCATACAGCAGATGAAAATCAACTTCGTTATGAAAAATACCTTCGATCGATTCTTACCAGACCTCAGACAAAGGAGCCGCAGGATCGGGTTAAACTGAATGAAACGGGAAGCCTGGGTCTTCCGTGGAGATATTACTATAACTATGGAAACTGGTTTGTAGACCTAAGCACATTTTATTCTGTACTTACCCGGGTGGAGATGGATGCCTGCACGCAGCTTGAAGCAGAGGAGGATATGCAGGTGAGAGCTGTGGTCTGGTCTTATGCATCTGTTGATCTTTGGTGCAATGGTGAGCATGTCTGCGCTATGGCTCCTCCGGTTTACAAACCCATTCAGAAGCAGAATGTTATGTTTAACCTGAAAAAGGGAATAAACAGATTGTATATTCGTTTGCAGACCCTGGGCGTCAGGGATACGCGTACACTTTTTGGAATTCAGGTTATTGATCATAAAGATGAAATTCGTGTGGTTTTACCGGACGAGGAGCATACAAACTGCGTTTTAAACTGCGCTAAATGGCTGGATCAGCTGATCATACAGGACGGAAAACTTTTCTGCCACACCCCTGCTCCAAAGGGAACAACGTTGGGATATGATTCCATGAGTCCTGATTTTGCTAAGGCAGAGACAAAGGTAGAACGCCATGATATCGGTGGGGCAACAGAGGCGGTTCTTGAAGCTGGCAGACCGTATATTGTTGTAGAATGTACGGCAGAGGGCCAGAAGCTTGCAAGACGGATGGAAGATACGGCGATGATTGTGCCGTCATTCCTGAAAGTAATGGACTATGAGAAAAATAAAGAAGCGATATATCATAGGATTTCCGATGTAGAGTCCTTAAGCCGGGGAGGAAAATTCGGATTTTCCATTTCTAACATTCTGGCACGAAAGGCAACAGGAAGAATTACAGCAAAAGACAGAGAGCTGTTTTTGGAAACTCTTTCGCAGATTGAAAAACGGTTTGACTGTTCCGATTTTCTGGTCTGCGGTCTGGTAAGGTATCTTAAAAATTATGAGTTAGATGATGAATTAAAGAATAGGGTAAAGGAGGTACTACTTAATTACAGATATTGGATGGATCAGGAAGGATCAGATGCCATGTGTTTCTGGAGTGAAAATCACTCCCTGATGTTCTATGTATCTGCAATGAATGCAGGAGAATTTTATCCGGAAGAGTATTTTACCCGTGCGCACATGACAGGCCGTCAGCTGTGGGAAGCAGGAAAAAAAAGAGTAGAACAATGGCTGGATGATGTAGAGGAGAGAGGGTTTGAAGAATTCCTCAGCACAGTATATATGTGTGTGACATTTGCCGGGCTCTTAAATGTGATTGACTATACCCCGAAGGAAATTTCAGACAGAGCAGTCAAAGTTACAGACCGTCTGCTTGAAATGCTGGCTCTTCATACCTATAAAGGTTCCGTGATTGCGCCTATGGGACGTGTGTATCGTCAGGTTATTTATCCGTTCCTTCAGGGAGCGCAGGCTCTGATGAATCTGATTGATCCGGATGTTCCATACTCTTATGGGGAAGGATGGCTGGCCTTTTACGCTACCAGCCGTTACGAAATTCCGGAAGGCCTCAAAAAACTTATGAGAGATCCTGTTCTGACAGAGTATAATACGGGAAATGCGGTGATTCGGCTGGAGAAGAATGAGGCATACTGTATCACATCTGTTCAGTCTCCAAGAAAAGATACAGATTATGACCGATGGGTTAATTTGACACTTTTGGAAGAAAGACAGAATGTAGATAAAACCTCCCACGCTTACACAAAGTCCTTGAATGAGCGGTTCCATGGGACAACCTGTTTTGAACCTGGGGTTTATGGGTATCAGCAGCATATGTGGAGCTGTGCTTTGGACAGTGAAACACAGATTTTTGCCAATCATCCAGGCGGCACCTGTGATTCCAGCCAGATGCGGCCGGGATACTGGTATGGAAATGGTGTAATGCCGGCTGTGCGTCAGGAAAAGGGAATACTGGGAGCTGTGTATCAGATTCCAAAAGAGCATCCGATTCACTTCACTCATGTATACTGGCCTGGTGTAAAGTTTGATCAGAACAAGGTGGAAGATCACTGGTTGTTTGGAAAAAAGGGAAATGGTTATATAGGAATGTGGTGCAGCAAAAAACTGCAGCCCTATCAGGATCAGGTCTTTAACTGTGAATACCGCAGTTATGGAGATGAGATTGCGTACTGTGTTTTCTGTGGGGATCAGAAGGAATATAATACAATGGAAGCCTTTATTGAGAACTGCAAAAAGAGAACTCCGGTTTATGCAGATGGAGAACTGAGAACAGGGGCATTTGAAGTAATGTATAAAAAATACAGGGACGAAACACAGTATATTTAAAAATTAACAGTAAAATGCCGCCGCAGGCTTGATTGCTTCGGCGGCATTTTTTGTGCAGACAATTATTCGAAAAATATGGGGCTTACAAATGCCCACTGCTGATTGGTTTGAGCCACTTCCATATGATAGAATGCAGGTCCCTCCCATTCGTCAGTAAAAGAGTTTTCCGCAGTATACTGGGAGCAGGAAACGGCAGTATGAACTTTGTATGCCTGTGAATGATATGGCTTCATATGTTCACTGTATCCATATCTGCATAATTCACCGATTGATGTCCGGCGGCAGTGGCCGTTAACTTCGATTTCTACCACAGTATCTCTGCTGCCCTGTATTTCGGCGATTACAGCGCATGTCTGGGGCTGAACGGGAGATGGATTTTTGACTGTAAAGCACTGCCAGGAAACAGAATCATCGCTGATGGACAGGATACGATTATCAATTTCATTTATATTATCCTGGGATACGTCCTGGGAAGCACTGGGAGCCAGAACGCTTCTGCCGCGGAAACAGGGCTCTGCTTCTAAAATTTGTCCGTCGGATACTCTGATCCTTCCCTTCCATAGGAAAAGTTCCTGCTCATTATTTCCCCATCCCATTTCAATCCGAATTTTATAACGGTTATCTTCTGATTTTGGCATCATGGTTAAACCTTCTGCAATATGAATGGGATTTAGATTACGGTAAATGACAATTTTATCTATATTAGCACAGCCTTCTACCTGATAGGAAATTTGATGACGGGGTGAGGTCAGTGGAACAATACTGCCCATCAGATGTCCGTCCACTGAAAAATCGCATTTAATCCGGTCACCTGTTACTGCATAGGTTCTTCTGTTTTTCAGTCCATCCCAGATTGCAGATTTGGTCTTTGATTCTGCCAGAACAGCCAATTTTCCATCGCCATAAGATCCGGGATAGCCGGCGTGATGATCGGTAGAACCTACAAAACCAAAATGAAATCCTCTCTTCAAACCCTCGTATACGGTGCAGCGGCTGTCTCGGGGGCCCATATTGTGATAATACGGATAGGGGGCTGTTTCACTCATACCGCAGCCATGTTTGGAACAAACTTCGATTAAAGGCGTTACTGCAGGATCGTAAAGATCCCAGTTGATTCCGCGATAGCCGGGCGTATAACCAATATGATGTGCAACCGTAATACCGTCACAGCCGCTGTCATGCAGCAGCTGCGCAGGAGAGTCACGGTAAATCAGAGGAAGGCTGTCGTCAGGAGTGACAATATGATGGTCCCCGTACAGAGAGGAATGCATTTCATAAGCCTGAAAGGTGATAAAGTCCTCTGTATTAGCCTCTGCGATGGTGTGCCGTACTTCTTCCCAGTGGTCATACAATTTTTGGAAGCCTCTGTGGTGAAAGTCCACCACAAAAGCGGTTTCTTCATTTCGCTCCGGTATATCCGGCCACATGGCATGTCCGGTGACAGCGCAGAAATCAAGATGGCTTTTCGCACGGTCTAAGGCGTGTTTTAGAGAACCGTAGCCATAAGTGATGCCGCAGTGGTTGTGAAGGTCTCCCCAATATCTGTTCATAGTGTTTTTATCTCCTTTTGATTATTTTTGGCAATTTTATAAGGAATGGTAATGCGGACGACATTCCTGAAATAAGGAATGGTTTCAAAGTGAATTTGAGCAGTTCCGTAGCAGGCTTTTAAGCGGGCGTAGACGTTATTCAGGCCTACATGCTTAGAACAGGGCTGACGCCCATCTCGAGACAGAGCTTCATTTGCCCGTGAAATATCAATACCATGACCGTTATCGATCACCTCAATTGTGAGGATTCCGTTATTTTCAAAAACATTTACAGAAATTTCCGGCATGGGAACCGGAATACAGCCAGATTCATCCAGACTGAATCCGTGCCGTATGGAATTTTCGGCCAGAGGCTGCAGAATGGATTTTAAGATCAGACAGTCTGTAAGCTCTGGAGGAATGGTACTGATCAATTCAATTTTCTGACTGAAACGATAATTCATAATATCTATATATGATTTGACATGGAGCAGTTCTCTGGATAAAGGGATCAGTTCATTTCCGTAATTCAGTCCGATGCGCATAAAATCTCCCAGGCTTGTAATCATGGCAGAGGCTGTTTGTTTTCGGTCGCTCAGGATTTCCATGTTGATGCATTCCAGAGTATTATACAGAAAATGGGGGCTGATCTGGGCAGATAAAAGCTGTATTTCTGCCTGATATTTATCTCTTTCATTTTCGCGTATCTGCTGTATCTGTTCTTGTATCGTTTTGTACATGGAATTGATAGCCATATTCAACTGGCCTATTTCATCCTTATATTTCATCTGGTCAGGAGTATCATAGGTGTTATTTTCTATTCTGTGTACGTTTTGGATCAGCCGGGCCAGAGGCCGGGTGAGAAAACGGGAAAGAATCAGAGAAAGAAAAGCGGTCAGCATCAATCCTGCTAATGATATAAGGAGGAGAAAGGTGCTCATGCGGGCAAGTCTGGTGTGAAGCGATGTTTTTGGCACGATGCTGACAAGGTTAAGACCGCAGAAATCTAACGGAATGGAATAAAGGCTGTACTGGTTTTCATCCAGAACCTGTTTGAAACCTTCTGATTTTGTACAGGAACGGAGACTGTTTTGTACACATTCATCAGAAACCGTCTCATACCAGGAGGAATTCGGAGAAAGACTTAAAGGAGTTCCGAAAGCATCAGCTATGTAAAGGGTACGTTCTGAGTGGGAGGATGCAGCTAAAGCCAAACGTTCTTCTATTTTTTGGGAATCAAGCAAAAGGACAATGTAAATATCCGTATTCTCTGGATTTCGGCAGATATGGAGATAGTACGTAGAGGGAACCAGAGAAATGGGAAGAACTACAGGGATGATCTGATTGTTTTTTATAAAAGGGCTGGAACGGATGGGGAGCCAGGTAATATCATTTATGGAAAAAAAGTTCCAGTTAAAAGCGTCCCATGTAGTATATCCCTTTTTTAAGGTGTTGGTATACAGGGAATAATATTCTCCGTTTTTGCCAAGGATAGCCAGACTGTCCAGGATGGGGATGGAATCAGTTAAATTGCTCAGAGGTGCCTGCAAGGCTGCTTTGTGCATGACATCCTTTTCATGACGATTTATATGTACATCCCGTACTAAAGCAGAAAAATCTGCAGTAGAAGCAGTATCGATCACATTTTTTAAAAGAAGATTATAAGAGTCCGTCAGTGACTGAGCTCCGATATGGAGAGAATCAGCGGCCTGATTGTAGGCATCTTCCCGATACAGCTGGGAGAAATAGTGGCTGCTGAAAGAAATAAGGAAGGCAGACAGTGTGAGTGAAATGGTAATCATACATAACCATATTTTATGCGAAATATTCAGGTTGGCAATCAAAGTAAGGATTTTTTTCATCAGTGAACAGAATCTCCTCCCCGGCATTTTGTCTGATATTCAGATGGAGTCTGGCCGGTATAATTTTTAAAAGCGCGGTAAAATGAGCGGTAATCGTCATAGCCTACAGCGCAGGATATTTCGCTGATATTAGCGTCAGCGGCCATCAGCAGGTGTTTGGCCTGTTCCATTTTGCGGCTTAACAGGTAATCCCGGAAATTGATTCCTGTTTTGGATTTAAAATAAATGGTAAAATATGAAGGGCTTAAATTTACGGCCTCCGCTATAAGTTCTGCAGAAATCTTACGATTTATATTGTTTTCTATGAAGCGTTTAGCTTTTGCAATGATGCGATCTTTTCCAAATGATTTATATTCAGAAAGAACCTTCCCATATTGAAGAAACTGGGAAAGACACCAGTCTTTAATCTGTCGGAAAAAAGAAAATTCATTGATTCGGATGTAGGGAGGTTCAAAAACCAGTTCAGGCCAGTCTTCTGTTTGCTTTTTCAGTGTATTTTGGATATCCGTTACCAGATAAATGCACATTCCTCTGATAAAGCTGGGAGACGGCATGGGAACATAAAACAGCGTTCGGATATATTCTGAATACCAGAAAACAATGGCATCTGTGTCGTTGTTCCAAATGGCATCTAAAAGAGGAGCCGGATCAATGTGATTGGCAGAGACAGATGGTGGTATGGTACAGATAACAGAAGGATCAAAGATAAGGTGTTCTGTTTCATACATCTGATAGGATAGGGCTGTGACAGCCATAGCATAGGAGTGCCCTGCCTGGAGCAGGGATTTTTCCGGTGTTCCGATACCGATGGTCAGGCGCATACCATGCTCTGAGATCCAGATTTCTATAATTTTATGCGCAAGAACATGAATTGCCGACAAATTTTCTGAAAGTGCTGGGAAAATAAGCGCTGTTAGCTGGAAGGTTTCGTTATCCCATACTTGAGCATAAAAGCCGGTCATATGGCGTTCAATTGTATGCTTCAGAGCAATAAGGGACTGAGGATCAATGGGAGATCCTGTTCCCAGAGAAAAGATAAGAACCTGACAGAAGCCGGAAGGAAAAGAGAGACCGGATTCTTTTACAGCTGTTTCCAGATCATGTTCATAATGGAATTCATTATGGATCAGTTGATTTAAAAACAACTTTCTGGATAGAGCGGTCATGGTCTCTTCGCTGGGGGCGGCAGAAGAGGAAGAAAGACCACGCTTTTGACGGATTTCATCCAATAGTATCTTAAGCTCTTCTTTTAATTCTTCATTTTTAAAAGGTTTTAAAAGATAGGATTTGGCACCATAGCGGATTGCTGATTGGGCGTAAGTAAAGTCATCAAATCCGCTGAGAATGACAAAGTCAATGTGAAAGCGGGCTTCTTTACATTTTTTCATCAGGTTCAGCCCATCACAGAGAGGCATACGTATATCTGTGATTATGATATCCGGCATATAGGTCTGGATTAGATTCCAAGCTTCCAGCCCGTTTCTGGCAGTTCCAAGAACGCGTATATTCAGATTCATGGATTCCACAGCAGATCGGAGTCCGTTGCGGATTGAAGCTTCATCATCAGCGATGATAACAGAAACAGGGAAATTGGCAGTCATGAAAATGGCTCCTTTCAATCGATTCAAATATCTTTCAATTCTAAAAAATTATACCATAGGCTATATGGGGATTCAATGGAGTTGGACGAAAGTGATAAGAAGTGTGATATATTTATTGGAATATGACAACAATATATATAAAAACAGGGCCGGAAATCATGCCGTAAGAGCATAGCTTCTGAACCCTGAAATATGTGGATTAAATATTTTTATTCCCCCTGATACATAAACCGTATCAGCCGTTCAATATCCTCCTTCTCATGGGCCACCAGATCCAGTTCCCGGATATAGCCGTTTGCGAAGATAGAGGCAATGGACACATACTGGGCCAGCTTGGACTTTAAATTGATACGGTCGCCGTCAGGGGATACCAGCTCTACCGTTCCTTTACATTCATCAATCACCTTAAAAAATTTGTCTACATCTGTGACATTCTGGATTTTCATATTCAACATCCTCCTTTTATTTGTTGACAGATTCAGGTTTCCTTTTGGGATTTGGGGCAGACACAGCGCCGGATATCCTCTAAAAGAAGCTCTGATACCCTCAGTCCGCCCCGGCCTGTGCCGATTGAAATATCCGGCTTGCATGAGCCGTGGAAATCAGAGCCTCCTGTAGGAAGAAGCTTAAGGCCGGCAGCCATTTTCTGCAGCTTGCGGCTTTCCAGAGGGTAATTAGAAGAATGGTAGACCTCTAATCCCTGCATTCCGGCCTCAGCCAGCCGGGTAATGAGGGCTTTCGTCTGTTTGTCTCCGAGCTTGTATAAAAAGGGATGGGCCAAAGCTGCAAAAGCCCCGTTTTTAAGCAGGATTTTTACAATGGATTCCGGCTCGGTCTCCTCCTTGGGCGGGCAGTAGCGGCCACCGTATTCCAGATATTTTTTAAAGGCCTGATTCGCAGAAGAACAGAACCCCCTCTGAACCATGGCACGGGCCACATGGGCTCTTGTGATAACGGTCTGGGGATTGGAACCGAACAGCTCTTCATCTGTAAATGAGATTCCGTCTGCTGCCAGACGGCGGAACATCTCCTCATTGCGCCGGTTCCGGCGGCTTCTCATGTCTTTGAGAAATGCTTTAAGCTCCGGATCGTCCGGATTGATAAAAAGTCCTAAAATATGGATTTCATGGCCTTCGTAATTACCGGATACTTCAATGCCGGGGATAACCTCTACTCCCAGCTCTTTTCCGGCATCAACGGCATCGGCAATCCCGGCAGTTGTATCATGGTCGGTAAGGGCGATGGCGCAAAGACCGGCCTCCTTTGCCAGATGCACAAGATGGGCCGGAGTGAAGCTGCCGTCTGATGCATCAGAGTGTGTATGCAAATCAACAAAACCCATGGATATTCACTTCCTTTTTTTGTATATATAGTAGCACAGCAGACGGAATTTTGCTATACTGATATATATTTTCCTGATATAAAGGAGGACATACAGATGACGGAGCAGCAGTGGATCAAACCGCCGGTGGAAATCCGGTATGCAGAGGAACTAAAGGCATTAAAAGAAAATGATACAGGCCCCAGACCCCTAAACTGGCAGCTTTCACCAAAGGCTGTGCGCACCTTTATTCTGGGAAGTTCAAAGGAGATTCCCTATTCGGGCGGCGCGTGCCGGATCAGGAAGAAATATTTTGGAAATGATGCTCTGGTGGAGCGCAGCATCGTTACGCTGGCGGGAAACAGGGGGCTGATGCTGGTGGGAGAGCCGGGAACGGCCAAAACCATGCTGTCGGAGCTTCTCTCTGCGGCTATCAGCGGCGTCAGCACCAATACGATCCAGGGAACAGCCGGAACCACAGAAGATATGATCAAGTATTCATGGAATTATGCGCTGCTGCTGGCAAAGGGGCCGGTGCGCGAGGCTCTGGTGCCGTCGCCTTTGTATACGGGCATGGAAAAGGGAATCCTTACCCGCTTTGAGGAGATCACCCGTACTCCGGCAGAGATTCAGGACAGCCTGATCAGCGTTTTAAGCGATAAGCTTTTAAATATTCCGGAGCTGTGCGATGAGGGTTTTCTCTTTGCCGCTCCCGGATTTAATGTAATCGGAACGGCCAATACACGGGATAAGGGCGTAAATGAGATGAGCAGCGCCTTAAAACGCCGTTTTAACTTTGAAACGGTTCAGCCGGTGCGTGAGGTTTCCATGGAAAAGCAGATCATTCTAAATGAGGTGGAAAGCCTGGCAAAAGAAAGCCATATGGAAATGGAGCTGGATGAGAGTGCGGCAGAGCTGCTGGCTTCTACCTACCATGAACTGCGGGAGGGAGTATCTTCCCTGGGACACCGGATTGACCGGCCGGGAGCGGTTATGAGTACGGCAGAGGCTGTATCTGTGTACTATCAGACCATGATTTCAGGTTATTACTATGGAAATAAAACCATGGATATTGACTGCCTGGTACAAAATCTTACCGGAGCAATTTCAAAGGAAAACAGGGATGATCTGGAAAAGGTAAAGGCCTATTTTGGAACAGTGATCCGTGACAAGAGCAGCAGAGAGGGCGGAATATGGAGCAGATACTACGACGCAAGGAAATGGCTGAAATAATCCTTCTTCCCGTGCGCCATCACAGCCCGGCCTGCGCCTGGCATATTGTGCGGATGATAGAAAAATTAAAGCCTGATGCGGTTCTGATCGAAGGACCTGAAAATGCAGGCTCCCTGATCCCGGCCATGATCCATGAGGAGACCAAGGCGCCCTTTGCCGTATATTATTCCTATCAGGATCAGGCAGGAGAGATTGGCGGCGGTGAAGAATACTATAAGTGTTATTATCCCTTTCTGGATTATTCGCCGGAGCTGGCAGCCCTGAGGACGTGCAGAGATCTGGGAATCCCAGGTAATTTTATGGATCTGCCTTACAGGGAGATTCTGGCTGCCTGTGAAAAAAGCCGCAGCGAAGGCCTTACAGGGGACCGGCTGCTGTCGGACGGCCGTTTTTTTCAGAAGCTCTGCCAGAAAACCGGTCTGCGCTCCTTTGATGAATTTTGGGAGAAGTACTTTGAAATCCAGGGCCTGTGCATGGAGAGCGAAACCTGGTTTGAAATGCTTCTTGGCTACTGCCGGATGATCCGGGAGGATACCCCGACGGAGCAGATCTGTTCAGAGGGCTGCGAGGCCAGAGAGCAGTTTATGGCAGGAAGGCTTAAGAAAAAGGCGGCCGAGGTGGGAGAAGAAGGGCTGGTGCTTGGAATCACAGGCGGATTTCATACTCCGGCGCTGGCAGAGTATCTCAGGGAACAGACAAAGCTTAAAGAATGGAAGGAACAGGCAAAAAAGGGGGAGGAGGGTATTTACCTGATGCCCTATTCCATGGAGGAGACAGACGCCTGGGGCGGTTATGCCAGCGGTATGCCTTTTCCCGGCTTTTACCAGAGAATATGGGAAAAACTGGAAGAAAATAAAGAGAAGGAACAGCCGCAGAAGGGAGTGTATGAAGGAGCAGTCCTTGATTTCCTGATTGAGACCGGAAGGGACGGGAGAAAAAAGGACGGCGTTCCCACCACCTATGATGAGATCTGTGCTCTGGATCAGGCAAGAGGGCTTGCATCCCTTCGGGATAAGAGAGAGCCCGGAGCCTGGGAATTAAAGGATGCGGTGCTTTCCTCCTTTATTAAGGGCGAGTGCTCCTTATCATCGGATAAGCCACTTCGGATTCTCAAAAAGCATATGACAGGAACCCGGTTGGGAAAGCTCTGCAAGCAGGCTGAGGTACCGCCTCTGATTCAGGATTTTGAAAGGCAGTGCGCCAGGTTCGGCATCCGAAGCCGGTCTGCTATGGAGATCAAGCGGGTACTCACCCCATTTTCCAACGAAAAACACAGGGAAGAGAGCAAATTTTTAAACAGGATGGTATTTCTTCAGACAGAGTTTGCCAGAAAGACAAAGGGACCGGATCTGCGTCTGGGAAGAGACCGGAATATGATGCGGGAAACCTGGATCTGCCGCTTCAGACCCTCCGTAGCAGCAGCCCTTATGGACGTATCCGTCCGGGGGGCAGTGATTGAGGAGGCAGTGACAAGCCTTGTAAGAGAGGAACTTAAGACGGAGAGTGATGCCGGGAAAGCCGCCCTTTTGCTTACCTCTGTGTTTGAAATGGGACTGGATCAGGAGATGGAGCCTGTTTATGAAGCGGTCAGCCGGATCATTCTGGAGGATACCCGGTTTTTTGCAGTGGCAGAGGCATTGTCACGCCTGCGGATGCTGAAAGAGCTTCAGGGGCTTTACCGGGTAAATCTTCCTTTTGAACGGCTGATCGCAGGCTGTTATGAAAAGCTGGTGATCCTTCTTCCCTCCATGGCCCGGATTAAGGATGAGGATCTGGAAAGCGCCATGAAGGCCATGAAGCTTCTCTATCAGACCGGAGGGCAAACAGGCTGCAGCAGGGAGGCATATTTTGAGGCTTTAGAGCGGATGCGGGAGGATGGAAAGCTCCATCCGGGCCTGGAGGGATGTATTCACGGGATCCTGTTTGGCTGCGGCAGGGAAGAGGCGTATGAAGCGGAGGCTGCGGGCCGGGGATACATTACCGGAACCAGAGAGCAGCTTCTTAAAACGGCTGTTTTTCTCAGAGGCCTTTTTTTCACAGCTAGAGATCTCATTTTTATGGGGCAGGGCATGATTCCCATGCTGGATGCGTTTTTCTCCCAGGTGGAGGATGGGGAATTTTTAGAACTTCTGCCCCAGCTTCGTCTGGCCTTTGGCGCATTTACTCCGGGAGAGTTAAAGAGGGTTGGAAATCTGGCGGCCGGGCTTCACCGGGAAAAAAGTCTGGAAAAAGAAACGCCGCCAGTACTTCCGGGTGTGCTTGCCTATGGGAAAGAACTGGAAAACTTTGTAAAACTATCCATGGAGGGAGAGCCGGATGAGAGATGAAAAAGAGATACTGAACCGCTGGCGTCTGGCTCTGGGCCGGTATGCCGAAGGGCCCGTGCATTTTTCAGAGGGCAGTCTGCCCTATGGTGAAATGGATCAGGTGCTGGAGTTCCTTTATTCCAGAGAGTACGGGGAAGAACAGGAGATCCGAAAGGACCGCGGGGGAAGCGGCGATCCCTCCAGCCTTACCGTACCCTCCTGGATTGAGAAACTGCGCCGCCTGTTTCCCAAGTCAACCGCAGAGATTATGGAGCGCCATGCTCTGGAAAAGTACAATATGACGGAGCTTTTAACGGATCCTGAGGTATTAAAGCGCATGGAGCCCAACAGGGAGCTGTTAAAAATGGTGCTGGAACTGAAATCCATGATGAAGGGGCCGGTTCTTGAAATGGCCCGTGAGGTGGTAAAAAAGGTCGCAGAAGAGCTTACAAAGGAGCTGGAGCAGGAGATACGGCCTGCGCTTACAGGCCGCATGGATCGTTTTTCGGGCAGTCCGGTGCGCTCTATGCGGAATCTGGATATAAAGAAGACCATTCGGATGAATTTAAAGCATTATGATGTGGAAAAGAGGCAGCTTCTGCTGGATCAGGTCTATTTTTACGGCAGGCTGAAACGCCACAGCCCATGGAATGTAATCATCTGTGTTGATGAAAGCGGCTCCATGATGGACAGCGTGATCCACAGTGCTGTCATGGCGGGGATTTTTGCCAGGCTTCCGGTGATGGATGTGAAGCTGGTTATTTTTGATACCAGTGTGGTGGATTTAAGCGGATATGTGGAAGACCCGGTCGAAACGCTTATGAGTATCCAGCTGGGCGGCGGCACGGACATCGGAGGAGCTTTAAGGTATTGTGAAACCCTGATCGAAGCTCCGGCCAGAACCATTGTGGTGCTGGTATCCGATCTTTATGAGGGTGTAAGCCAGGCAAATATGTACGGCGCTGTGAAGGATATTGTGGAAAGCGGGGCCAGACTGGTAGCTCTTACAGCTCTGGACCGTCAGGCAGATCCGGTATATGACAGAAATGCAGCAGAAAAGATGGCGCGGCTGGGGGCTCATGTAGGGGCTATGACTCCGGAGCAGCTGGCAGAATGGATGGGGAAAATCATAGCATGACAGATTGGAAAACCATACTGGCCGGTGCGGATGACGAATATCTGGCCGGTCTCAGCAATAAGGGTACGGTAAAGCGGGCCCATAAGGACAGAGAAACTACTCCCTGTGAGATTTTGGATACAGGGGATCAGGGCATAAATGTAAAGCTTGGAGAGGAAGAGCTTCTGATCGCTCCGGTGCTGGCGGAAAGCCGGTGCAGCTGTCCGTCCAGATCCATATGCAGGCATATTGTGCAGGCTATTTTGGTTCTTAAGGATATGTATGAAGCGGGAGAAGGCGGGATAAAAGAGGAGAAGAAAGAAAAATCCGAAGCTCTGCCCTCAGAGGAGCTTTGGCAGGCCGTTCTGGAGATTGGGAACCAGAAGATCATACGGGCATTAGGGATGAAGAAGCTTGGGGAGGTACTGGGGCAGATCCGGGCGGGGAAAAGGGCAGATATCGCTCGTTCCAGCACGGTTTTGGTGGAGCTTCCGGATTCAGAGTTGCAGGTAAAATTTCTGCTTCCGCTGGAATATTCCTCCTGTACCTGCAAAAAGAAGGAATTTTGCGCTCACAGGGCTGCTGCGGCTTTGTGGTGCCGTATGGAGGCGGGAACTCTGCGTTTGGAGGAATTTGAAAAGGAAGAGGAAGAACCGAAAGCGGATCTGAACCGGATACGGGAAAAGGCCGGTGAGATGAAGGCTGCATTAGAGGATATATTAGCTTCCGGCCTTTCACGCACTGCCAGTCAGAGTGCCGATACCTTAGAACGGCTGGCAGTGATCAGCCACAATGAAGGACTGGCCTCCTTTGAAGATGCGTTCCGGAGCCTTCAAAATGGATATGAAGCGTATTTTAGCCGTTCATCCTCTGTAAATGCCGCAGGGCTGATGGATGAAAGCGCCCGCCTTTATGAACAGATCTGCCGTTTGAGCCGGGTGAAAACAGACGGGGAGCTTAGGAACCTGGGAGGAGTCTTTCACATGGACTATGAACCGGCAGGAGATATGGAACTGATCGGCATTACGGCGGAGGCCTTTCAGAGCAGAAACGGTTATCAGGGAGAAACGGTATATTTTCTGGAAAAGAATACAAAGAAATGGTATACATATACCAGCGCCCGTCCGGTGTACTATGACAGCCGGGGAAGACGGGGGCGGATGGAAAAGGCAGCCGCCCCCTGGGGATTAAATGTATCCTTAGAGGAACTGGCCGGAACAGAGGTCTGCTTAAAACAGGCAAAAGCCGGAAAAACAGGCCGTCTGTCATCCAGTCAGGATACAAAAGGCATGATAACAGGAAAACACAGCTTCTGCCCGGAGGACGCGGGAAAATGGCTTTATAAAGACTTTGGAGCGCTTTTTAAAGAACAGTGTTTTTTGAAAAACAGCTGGTTGAAACGGGAGGAGGAGACGCTGCGGATCGTGTGCGTTCAGGCTGCAGCCTGGGATGCGGCCCGTTTTTCTCAGGCAGAGCAGAAATTTTCCATGGCTGTTTTTGATTCCAATGGGAAAGAACTTTTGACAGAGATGGCATACAGCAGGCGGGAGGACGCGAATATCCGCTATCTGGAGCGGATTGCAGATCAGGTGGAAAAGGGAGAAATTCCCATTCCTGCCATTGCAGGCAAGCTGTACTTAAAAGATGGGAAAATGATCCTTCATCCTCTGGAGATTTTTCAGTGGGGGCAGGAAGCCGGCAAACGGGAAGCGTTTGCAGATGAATGGGTTTCAGATTCACCGCAGGAACGGGAACGGGTACTTAAAATCAATGCCATGGAGCAGATGTACCGCCTTCTGGAAGAGGTCAGCCAGCAGATCGAGGATCTGTACCAGAGCGGGTTTGACGCCGTTCATGACAGCACCCTTGGGATGCTTCGGCAATGGGCGGAACGTGCAGGAGAGAGCGGGCTTGCCTTTCTTGGCATACAGCTTGGGAAGCTGTGCCGGGAGATTGAAGGCTGCCGTCACAGCCTGCATCCCGTTCATGGGGCAGAACTGGAAATTTATGTAAATATAGCGGAATACCTGTGGCTGGCCAGAGGAAAGACGGAGTTTGATCTGGCAGAAGCCTACTATACACAGTGATAGACGATACAGCAAAAATCCGGTAAAAAGGAGGAGAAGGCGTATGATACAGCCAAAGAGAACATATGGGGATAAAATAATGGAAACTCTGGAGAAAATCGGTCTGTCTGAACAGGAACGGGAGAAGATTTTTTCCTATGTATCAGGCGAACGGGGAGAGGAAGCCTTACAGGGCTTAACGGCAAGGGACTTTTACCAGCTTGCCGAGACGCAGCTGGAGGCTGCGGCAGCTCTGTTTAGCCATTTCTGCGACCGGCATTCAGAGGAAGCAAAAAAAATGCTCCGGGTGCTTTTTACACTGGGACAGTCAACCTGCGGCGCGCTGGAACGGGGGAATTATGCATGGCGTTACAGCTTTATGAGAGAGGGGAAGGACTTCTGGGGACTGAAGCCGGAAGAGTGGCTTTCGGTTGTGGCAGAGATCGCGGGCAGAAACAATGATACACGTTTCAGCTATCTGATGGATCAGATGATAAAACAGACTAAGACTCCGGAATACCTGCTGTCAGCCATGAAGTATTGCATCGGGGATATGGCTAATGGCAGGCTGATCCTTCTTTCCCTCTATTTTCTCCGGAAATACCCGGATAAAAAGCTGGAAGAACCCAAAGAGGGGGCTGCGGGTGCAAAGGGTATTTTGAACCGGCTTGTTTCAGCGTTTGGAAATGAAAACGGGCTTTCCGGTGAAGACGCGGAGCTTATGAGGCAATATGAAACGATTGTATGCAACACTATTGAAGACGCGCTGCCGTCCTCTGTTTCCAAGGCGAGCCGGTTTCAGATCGCCCGTGCGCTAAAGGAAGGATCCATGACGGATGAGATCCGTTCTCTGGCAGGTCCTCTGGCCCAGAATAATCTTATTACATGGCTCATATGCGGAACCGCTTTTATGAATATGGCCCTGTCCCCCTGTCTGATGCGCACAGTGGATCTGTATCTGGCTTCTGATATGAACTGCTGCCTTCCTATTATGGAGCAGCTGGATTTCCGCAGAGATCTTCATGAACGGGGAGGAAGCTTTGATGAGCTGTTCCATCTGGACAGCAAGTCCTACATTTCCTGGGCAGCCATCAGAAAGCAGGGGAAGATTCTTTGCAGCCAGCTTAAAAAGAATAAGGAGCTGTATCTGGAATGCCTAAAGGAGGCGGATCTGGAGCAGATGAATTACATGATGAATGTGGTTCGCAGCGCAGATCCTAAGCTTTATAAAACCCTTCAGTCCTCTGCCGGCATGCGCAGAAGAGATGCGGTTATAAAGGTACTGACAGAGGAAAAAGGCCCGGAAACCCAGACGTTAATTGATTACCTGTATGGACGGGTTCCTTTCAGCGCTCTGTATCCATATGAGGAACAGATGGCAAAAAACAGCCATTTTTACAGGGGCTATAGACTGCGTAATCTGCTGGACGGCTTTCCTGCTAAGGATGAGGACCGGGAATTTTTTAACCGCTGCCAGGCCTGTACCTTTCTTCGGCAGGAGGGGTACTTTATGTCCTCGGGAAAAAATCCGTTCTACCAGCCGAAGGAAGAAGCCTTTGCAGGATTTTTTAAAGACATGGAAGAAGCGGGAATGGATGAGGCGCATCTGTTAAAGACCTTTATCCTGAATGTAAAATCCTTATACCTTGATTCGGATAAGGAACGCTGCTTTGAGCTGGCAGCCAGAAGAGTATTTCTGTATAAGCTCAGAGCCAATCCGGAAGCAGTGATGGAAGTGTTTCGTGAGTCTGAGGCAGAAGGCCGCCGTCTGGGGCTTATGACCATGGCTCTGATGGCAAAAGAGTACAAAAAAGAAATTCTTTCCTATGCAAAGGATACGGCTAAATCCGTCCGGGAGGAGCTTTTAAAAATTTTAGAGGAGCAGAAGGACTGGAAGGATGATATACTTGTTCTTTTAAGCGATAAAAAGGCAGGCCCCAGGGAAGCTGCGGTATATGTTTTGGCTGCATGGAATGACGTTTCCGACCGCCCGGCTCTTGAGGCAGCTCTTGAAAAGGAAAAAAATGCCAAGGTGCGCCGGCTTTTAACCCAGGTGCTGGGGGTAAAGGAGGAAGAAAATGAAAGCCCCTCCGGCGTTTTAAAGAGGGAGGATCTGGTAAAAGCCCTTCATAAAGGAGGAAAGAGCCGCACGCTGTCCTGGGCCTTTCAGACTCCTTTCCCGGCGGTTCATTTTGAAAACGGGGAGGAGGCGTCCGTTGAATACCTTCAGGCCATTCTCCTGTGCTATGCCGGAGCAGGAACCAGTCCGGGCGTAAATAAGGACGCTGAATTTCTGGCCGGAGACCTTAAGAAAGAGGAGTTTTCTCTTTATGTAAATGAACTTTTTGACCGTTTTATGGAGCAGGGCGCAGAAGCAAAGAAGAAATGGGTTCTTTATGCAGCGTCCATCCACGGAGGCGATCTGATGGTTAAAAAGCTGTACCGTCAGATCCAGGAATGGCCGGCAAATGCCAGAGGCGCCATGGCCTGTGAGGCGGTCAACGCACTGGCCTTAAGCCCTGTTTCAGAGGCGCTTTTAAAGGTAGACGGCATTGCGTCAAAATTCAAGTTCCGTCAGGTGAAGGCTGCGGCTGCCAAAGCGCTGGAATTTGCTGCCGGACAGCTTGGGATTACCAGAGAGGAGCTTTCAGACCGGATTGTGCCGGATCTCGGTTTTAATGAGCGGATGGAGCGTGTTTTTGACTATGGAGCAAGATCCTTTACCGTGTCCATTACCCCGGAGCTTGAAATTCAGGTTCGGGACCAGGAGGGCAGAAAGCTTAAAAATATGCCTGCTCCGGGCAAGCGGGATGAGGAAGATAAGGCGGCAAGGGCTTATGAGGAGTTTAAAGCTATGAAAAAGCAGTTAAAAACCGTGGCTGCCAGCCAGAAGCAGAGGCTGGAGCTGGCCCTGTCATCCGGACGTATGTGGAAGAAGGAGGACTGGGTGGAGCTGTTTACGAAAAAGCCGGTGATGCACCCCTTTGCCATTGGCCTGATCTGGGGTATATATAAGGAAGAAACACTTACAGGCAGCTTCCGGTATATGGAGGACGGCTCCTTTAATACGGTGGATGAAGAGGAGCTGGAGCTGCCTGAGGACGCAGTAATCGGCCTGATCCATCCCATTGAGCTTTCAAAGGAAGAGAGGGACGCATGGAAGGAGCAGTTGGAGGATTATGAAATCATTCAGCCTGTGGAACAGCTGGGCCGCACTGTGTACCTCATTTCCGAAGAAGAAGCGGGGCAGAAGGCAGTGGAGCGCTTTGAAGGAGTGATCCTTAACGATCTGTCTCTCATCGGAAAAATGCAGGCTCTTGGCTGGTATACGGGTTCTGTTCAGGATGCGGGCTGTTTTTATACCTTTTACCGGGAAGACGGAAAGCTGGGAGCGGAGCTTCATTTTTCAGGAACCTATATCGGAGGACAGAACGAGGAGGTAACAATAGAAGATGTCCGTTTCTATCCGGCCGGAACCATAGAGAGGGGAAGCTATGTCTATGATGAGGCGGATGATAAAAAGGCGCTTCTTCTGGAGCAGGTTCCGCCTAGATATTTCAGCGAGATTATTTTGCAGCTTTCAAAGGTCACAGCCTCTAAAAAAGAGCAGTGAAATACTTTGGTAATACTTCCATAATATTTCATTTATAATAAGTAACAGTAAATTCATAAATAGAAAAAATCAAAGGAAAAAAATATAAAAAGCGGTTCCATTTTAAATAAAGTATGCTATACTACAAGCTGTAATTAATGCAAAAGTATTTTGAACAAGGTGTGAGAAAAATGAATCAGTTAGAAAACAACAGCAGGAACCGCAGCGCTTCGCCGGGCAGAAGCCGGGCAAAGGGCGCAGACAGAGGACGTAGTGCTTCCGGGAGAGCATCATCCAGAGGTACCTCTTCCAGAAATACAGGACACGGCGGCTCACGCAGCAGTTCCTCTTACCGCTCCGGCCAGGCAGGAAGGATGAACGCCATGCAGAATGTAAGGCGGAACAGCCGCCGCCACAGAAGAAAAGGGCCGGATTATAAATGGATTGCCATTGGAGGCGTGATCCTGATCGTAGTGATTACCTGCATTGCTATGGCGTTAAATGGAAAGAACTCTGATGAGACGGGAGTGCAGGCAACAACAGAGGCAGTGACAGAAACCGAGATGAAAAAAGAGGTGTCCGTAGACGGCATTTCCATCACCGGCCTTTCCAAATCTCAGGCCAGAGAGGTGCTGTTAAAAGAATTTCCATGGAGCATGACCGTTTCTTATGATTCTGAAGTTTATGAGGTAAATGACCTGATGGCCGGAAAAATCGATTCTCTTTTAAATGAGATCTACAGCGGAGAGCCTCAGGAAAGCTACACGCTGGATACGGCCGGATTAGAAGAGCAGATTAAAGCGGAGGCAGCAGCCTGCGCGGCGAAGTGGGATAAGAAGGCAAAAAATGGTTCCATCGACAGCTTTAATGCAGAAACAGGGAAGTTCGTTTTCGCGGGAGAGGAGAATGGCTTTGCCATTGATCAGGAAAAGCTGATCGATGATATCACACAGGCTCTGGCTGCAAAGGACTTTGATGCCAAAATTGAGGCATCCGGCAGCACGGTGGCACCTGAGATTACGGCGGTCAGCGCAAAGGAGCAGTATAAGACCATTGGTTCCTTTACTACAAATACCACATCCAATAAAAACAGAAATACGAATGTCCGTCTGGCGGCAGAAGCTATTAACGGCACCGTTATCAAGCCGGGCCATGAGTTCTCCTTTAACGGAACTGTAGGCCAGCGTACAGAGGCTAAGGGTTATAAGGGTGCGGCTGCCTATAATAACGGTGAGGTTGTTCAGGAAATCGGCGGAGGCGTATGCCAGGTTTCAACTACTCTGTACAATGCGGTATTTAAAGCAGGCTTAAAGATCAGCTATCGCCGTTCCCATACCTTTGAGCCAAATTATGTAACTCCGGGACGAGATGCTACTGTAAGTTATGAGCAGCCTGATTTTAAATTCATCAATACCTCAAGCACAGCGATCGGCTTGCGGGCAAGCTATGCGGATCAGAAGATGACGGTATCTGTATATGGTATCCCGATTCTGGAGGACGGCATCACCTGGGATCTGGAGTCTAAAAAGGTAGAAGACCTTGGTGTGCCGGAACCGGAATATGTAGAAGATCAGACTCTGGATCCGGGAGTGGAAAAGACCACAAGCAAGGGAAGCTCCGGAAGCCGCTGGGAAACCTATAAGGTTGTCTATAAGGACGGCAAGGAGATTTCCAGAGAACTGGATCATAAAACAACGTATAAGGGCCACAAGCCGGTAGTCCACCGCAATACCAGCGGTGTGGTATTAAATCCGGAGGAAACCACCACGCAGGCAACAACGGTTACGCCGACAGTGGACGGAATGCCGGAGGGATATACCGGCCCTGCTGAGACGACCCAGTCCCAGCCTGGGTCAGGTACGGCTTCCTCTGCTCCGGCAGAAGGGCCGGGATCAGCTTCTACAGAGCCGTCTTCCGTACCTGTGGCCCCTGCTCCGTCAGAGGACGCGCCTTCCGGTTCACAGGGCGGGCCGGGAGCCGGAGCCGTGGTTGTTCCCGTAAAGCCGGAATAGCGGTTTGAATTTTTGAAAATTTTAAGAAAGAAGCAGTCCGTAAAATCCCCAAATGGAAATTTTACGGCTGCTTCTTTTTCGCTATTTCTGGCTGTCAGAGGATTTATGCATAAATTATACTGTATACATTGTATTTTTTGCAGTAATAGCAATTAAGCATTTGCAATTTGTTAAAGAATTGTTTATAATAATATACAGGTCAGTCCGCTAAAGGCTATGTGCCGTCGGGCGGACTTACATGTATACTATCATATACATATTTCACTAATTGCAGGAGGAAATCAAAATGGCAAGAAAAATGAAAACCATGGATGGTAACCATGCAGCAGCTCATGCTTCCTATGCATTTACTGATGTAGCGGCTATTTATCCGATTACCCCATCCTCACCTATGGCAGAAGCTACAGATGAATGGGCAACAGACGGAAGAACCAACATCTTCGGTCATGAAGTTCAGATTACAGAGATGCAGTCTGAGGCTGGTGCAGCAGGTGCTGTACACGGTTCTCTGGCAGCAGGTGCGCTGACCACCACCTATACTGCTTCCCAGGGTCTGTTACTGATGATCCCTAACCTTTACAAGATCGCAGGCGAGCAGCTGCCAGGCGTATTTAACGTATCTGCCCGTGCACTGGCAAGCCATGCATTATCTATTTTCGGTGACCATTCCGACGTTTATGCCTGCCGTCAGACAGGATGCGCTATGCTGTGTGAGTCCAGCGTACAGGAAGTTATGGACTTAACTCCAGTTGCTCATCTGGCAGCAATCAAGGGCAAAGTTCCTTTCATCAACTTCTTTGACGGTTTCCGTACATCTCACGAGATCCAGAAGATCGAGACCTGGGATTACGAGGACCTGAAGGATATGGCTGATATGGATGCGATTGCAGCATTCCGTAAGAACGCTCTGAATCCAAATCATCCATGCCAGAGAGGTTCTGCTCAGAACCCTGATATTTTCTTCCAGGCAAGAGAGGCATGTAACCCCTACTACGATGCACTTCCTGCAATTGTTCAGGAGTACATGGACAAGGTTAACGCTAAGATCGGTACAGATTACAAGCTGTTCAATTACTACGGCGCTGCTGATGCAGAGCATGTGATTGTTGCTATGGGTTCTGTAAATGATACCATCGAGGAGACCATTGATTACCTGGTTGCACAGGGCAAGAAGGTTGGTGTTGTTAAAGTTCGTCTGTACAGACCATTCTGCGCACAGGCACTGATCGATACCATTCCTGAGTCTGTAAAGACCATCACTGTATTAGATAGAACAAAAGAGCCAGGCGCTATGGGCGAGCCTCTGTATCTGGATGTTGTTGCAGCTCTTAAGGGCAGCAAGTTTGACCAGATCAAGATCCAGACCGGACGTTACGGCTTAGGTTCCAAGGATACCACACCTGCTCAGATCGTAGCAGTATTTGAGAATGAGACAAAGAGCCCATTCACGATCGGTATCGTGGATGACGTTACAAATCTGTCTCTGGAGATTGGCGCTCCTTTAGTTACTACTCCAGAGGGAACAACCAACTGTAAGTTCTGGGGTCTTGGCGCTGACGGTACGGTAGGTGCTAACAAGAATTCCATCAAGATCATCGGTGATAACACTGATATGTACGCTCAGGCATACTTTGATTACGACTCCAAGAAGTCCGGCGGTGTTACCATGTCTCATCTGCGTTTCGGACACAGCCGCATCAAGTCTACCTACCTGATCCGTCAGGCTAACTTCGTTGCCTGCCACAATCCTTCTTATGTACGCAAGTACAACATGGTTCAGGAGCTGGTTGACGGCGGTACCTTCCTGTTAAACTGCCCATGGGATATGGAAGGTCTTGAGAAGCATCTGCCAGGACAGGTTAAGAAGTTCATCGCTGATCATAAGATCAACTTCTACACCATCGACGGTGTTAAGATCGGTATCGAGACCGGCATGGGCCCGACCCGTATCAATACTATCCTTCAGTCCGCATTCTTCGAGCTGACAGGCATCATTCCTGCTGAGAAGGCAAATGAACTGATGAAGGCAGCTGCAAAGGCAACCTACGGCCGCAAGGGCGAGGACGTTGTTATGAAGAACTGGGCAGCAATCGATGCCGGCGCTAAGGGCGTTCACAAGGTAGAGGTTCCTGCAAGCTGGTCTCAGTGCGAGGACGAAGGCCTTGATTATAAGGTAGTTACCGAGGGCCGCAAGGAAGTTGTTGATTTCGTAAACAATATCCAGACCAAGGTAAGCGCTCAGGAAGGAAACTCCCTGCCTGTATCCGCATTCAAGGATTATGTAGACGGTACTACACCATCTGGTTCTTCCGCATACGAGAAGCGTGGTATTGCAGTAAATGTTCCTGTATGGAATGTTGACAACTGTATCCAGTGTAACTTCTGTTCCTATGTATGTCCTCACGCTGTTATCCGTCCGGTAGCTATGACAGCTGATGAAGCTGCTAACGCTCCTGCAGATATGAAGATGAAGGATATGACCGGTATGCCAGGCTACAAGTTTGCCATGACCATCTCTGCACTTGACTGTACAGGATGTGGCTCCTGTGCAAATGTCTGCCCAGGCATGAAGGGCAACAAGGCTCTGGAGATGAAGCCTCTGGAAGAGAGCCTCAGCGAGCAGGCTATCTTTGACTTTGGCCAGACTGTATCCATCAAGGATGAGGTTGTTGCAAAGTTCAAAGAGAACACTGTTAAGGGAAGCCAGTTCAAGCAGCCTCTGCTTGAGTTCTCCGGCGCATGTGCAGGCTGTGGCGAGACTCCTTACGCTAAGCTGATCACCCAGCTGTTTGGTGATAGAATGTACATTGCAAACGCAACAGGATGTTCCTCTATCTGGGGCAACTCCTCACCTTCTACACCATACACCATGAACGCTAAGGGACAGGGTCCTGCATGGGATAACTCCCTGTTTGAGGACAATGCTGAGTTCGGTTATGGTATGTTACTGGCTCAGAACGCAATCAGAGACGGCTTAAAGGCTAAGGTTGAGAGCGTTATGGCAAATGAGAACGCAACTGACGATATCAAGGCAGCCTGCAAGGAGTGGTTAGATACCTATGGCATCGGCGCTCTGAACGGTTCTGCAACCGATCGTCTGGTTGCTGCATTATCCGGCGTTGACTGCCCGGTTTGCAAGGACATCGTAGCTAACAAGGATTTCCTGGCTAAGAAGTCTCAGTGGATCTTCGGCGGTGACGGATGGGCTTACGATATCGGCTTCGGCGGCGTAGACCACGTTCTGGCTTCCGGTAAGGATATCAACATCATGGTATACGATACCGAGGTTTACTCCAATACAGGCGGACAGGCTTCCAAGGCTACCAAGACCGGTGCAGTTGCTCAGTTCGCAGCTGGCGGTAAGGAGACCAAGAAGAAGGATCTGGCTGGCATCGCTATGAGCTACGGCTATGTATACGTTGCACAGATCTGTATGGGCGGCGACATGCAGCAGACCGTTAAGGCACTGGCTGAGGCTGAGGCATATCCGGGACCATCTCTGATCATTGCATATGCTCCATGTATCAACCATGGTATCAAGAAGGGCATGAACAAGGCTCAGACTGAGGAGAAGCTGGCATTAGAGTGTGGCTACTGGAATAACTTCCGTTACAATCCTGCAGCAGAGAAGAAGTTCACTCTGGATTCCAAGGCTCCTAAGATGGAAGGCTATCAGGACTTCTTAAAGGGCGAGGTTCGTTACCTGTCTCTGACCATGAAGAATCCTGAGAGAGCAGCAGAGCTGTTCGCACGCAACGAGCAGGAGGCTAAGGAGCGCTTTGAGCACTTATCCAAGCTGGTTGCTCTGTATGGAAATGAATAATTTCTACAGTGAAAATGTATATTAAATGATAGAAGCTCCCCGGAAGGCGAAAACCTTTCGGGGAGCTTGTGTCTTGGAAACCTTTTGAGAAAAGTTTGGAAAATACTTGATTTATTCTGCCGGATATGGTATTATCAACGAGTCGACGCCAGTTGATATAAATATGTTCCAATGGGGGTATAGCTCAGTTGGGAGAGCGCTTGCATGGCATGCAAGAGGTCATGGGTTCGAATCCCACTATCTCCATTAAAAAAAGTCCTGTATTACAGGACTTTTTTTAATGCGTGCTGCATTTCGTGTTGCATACTCTATTCGGAAAATCGTCTACCACGCCAGTATTTCATATCCATCCTCTGTGATCAGCACCTGGATTTCCCATTGGGCGGAGGGCAGTCCGTCATCCGTATATACCGTCCAGTCGTTGTCCGCATCCACAAATACATCCGGCCGTCCCATATTTACCATGGGTTCAATGGTAAAGCACATTCCGGGAACCATGAGCATTTCTGTACCTTTTTTGGACACATAGCTTACCCAGGGTTCTTCATGGAATTCCAGTCCCACGCCGTGACCGCCGATTTCACGGACAATGCTGCAGCCGTTTTCTTTGGCAAAATTATGGATTGCCTGCCCCATATCACCTAAAAATCCCCAGGGACGTACTTCTGTCAAACCAATCTCCAGACATTGTTTTGCTGTATCTACCAATCGTTTTTTCTCCGGAGAAACCGCTCCGATGCAGAACATACGGGAGGAATCAGAAAAATAACCATTATAGATAGTAGAGACGTCTATGTTTATAATATCGCCTTCTTTCAGAATGTCATTTTCGGATGGAATGCCGTGGCATACCTGGTCATTGACAGAGGTGCAGACGCTTCTGGGAAAGCCGTTATAGCCCAGAGGCGCGGGAATGCCTCCTAAACGGGTGGTCTGTTCATAGACCCACAGATCGATCTGGGCAGTAGTGATGCCGGGGCCGATATGTGCAGCTACATAATCAAGAACGGCTACATTGATCCGGGCACTCTCTTTTATGCCACGGATCTGTTCGGGTGTTTTTAATAAGGCTCTGGTGGGGACGATGGCGCCCTGACGACGGAACTGGGTCAGCTTTTCTTCCAGCTCCATGTGACAGTCTTTGTATTTTTTACCGCTGCCGCACCAGCAGGGATCATTTCTTCCAATCTTCTGCATTACAAAGAAACCTCCTTATACGTTAAGCTTCTTAAAGTATAGCACAGGAAAAAACAGAAGGCTATTGTAAAATGTTCAGAGTTTGACCGTTTAATGTGGTTTATCTTCAGGAGGTATGTACGCGGCAATTTCACCCACCTGGCAGTTCAGAATATGGCACAGATCGTCAATGGTGATTGTGCTTAAGGGTTTATCCTTTCGCAGACGGTCAATGGTAGCACTGGAAATTTGATGTTTATGGATTAGGGTATAGGTGGTTTCGGGTGACTTTTTCAGGGTTTCCCAGAATGGCTTATAAGTAATCATAAATATTCCTCCTTATCAGAAGTATAAAATTAACAGCCTCTACTATATAAAACGGATGAAGGAGAGAAATTCCCCGTCTGTCAGAAAAAAATTTAAAACTTGCATTTTTGCGGAAAAACGGTATAATGTGAGTCGGATCCAGATGTGGTCCTTAGGAGGAAAAGAGGATTATGAAACTGAAAAAAGGATTGGAATGCTTTGCCTGGGTGATTCTGGCAGCAGTGCTGATTCTTGTAAATGCGGCAGCGGCGAATGCAGATGAATTTTCCGGTCAGGAATATTTAGCTGCAGGAAAAGACGCGGCAGCTTCTTTACAGTAAGGAATGCAGAAGCATACCTTTTCAGACCCAGGTGTACGCCCCGCAGCTTTGCAGACAGCATAGCAGCGGGGCGTTTTTATCTGTCCGGACAAAATTCCGTTGATTCTAAAATGAGATATGGTATACTAAAAAGATAAACACAGAGTTCGGCATAGGCCGGGCGGAAATGAGGTAGATGCATTTTGCAGCAGAGAGAGTGTATGCCTGTGCCGGGAGCATTTTACAGGCATTTTAAAAATAAACTGTATCAGGTCATAGCAGTGGCTGTTCATTCAGAAACAGGAGAGCCTATGGTGGTGTATCAGGCACTGTATGGAACGTTTGGTATGTATGTCCGCCCTCTGGAGATGTTTATGAGTCCGGTAGACCGGGAAAAATATCCGGATGCGGATCAGGAATACCGTTTTGAGCGTGTATGGCCGGAGAATGATCCTGTAAGAACTGCCTGGCAGGAAAGGAAACAGGGGGAGACGGATAAGGAAGAGGAACTTCCAGGCCCCTGGCTGGAGCGTTTTTTGGATGCGCTGCGCCCTGAGGATAAGTTAGCTGTTTTGAAACAGATGGAAGGAAAGGCAACCAAACGGGAGCTGGATTGTATGTTTATGGCTATGGATTTAAAACCGGAGCCAGAAATGCCTGTGGAGGAGCAGATTCAGGCGCTCCGCCGCTATGTACAGCTTCTGCGCCGCTATGACGGCACACGGCTGCGCTGAACAGGAGGGTTTTGATGTTTGATCTGGAAGAGGAATTAAAAAAACTCCCTGCCAGTCCGGGCGTTTATCTGATGCACAATGACAGGGATGAGATCATCTATGTGGGAAAGGCAGTCAGCTTAAAAAACCGGGTGCGCCAGTATTTTCAGAGCAGCCGGAATAAGACTGCCAAGATCGAACAGATGGTTTCCCATATTGCCTGGTTTGAGTACATTCTAACCGATTCAGAGCTGGAAGCGCTGGTATTGGAATGCAATCTGATCAAGGAGCATCGCCCCAGATACAATACCATGTTAAAGGATGATAAGACATATCCTTACATCAAGGCTACGGTGGGTGAGGATTTCCCAAGACTTTTATTTTCAAGGGATATGAAAAAGGATGGGCGCAGCCGGTATTTTGGCCCATATACCAGCGCCGGGGCAGTCAAGGATACGCTGGATTTGATCCATAAGCTGTACCGGATCCGCACCTGCAGCCGGAATCTGCCGAAGGATACGGGAAAGGAGAGGCCCTGCTTAAATTACCACATCAAGCAGTGTGATGCTCCCTGTCAGGGGTATATTTCAAAGGAGGATTATCAGAAGTCCTTTGGACAGGCGCTTGATTTTTTAGGAGGCCATTACGAGCCTCTTCTGCGTTCCCTGAAGGAGAAAATGGAGCAGGCGTCGGAGCAAATGGAGTTTGAAAAGGCCATTGAATACCGGGAGCTGTTAAACAGTGTAAAGCAGGTGGCACAGAAGCAGAAAATTACCAGCAGCAGCATGGAGGACCGTGATATTGTGGCTCTGGCAAGAGACGAAAGGGACGCTGTGGTACAGGTATTTTTTATCAGGGAAGGAAAGCTGATCGGAAGGGATCATTTTCATTTGTCAGCAGGAGCGGCAGAGAGCGAGGAGGAGATTCTGGACGGCTTTGTAAAGCAGTTTTATGCAGGAACGCCGTTTATCCCAAGGGAGCTTTGGCTTCAGTATCCCATTACAGACAGCGAGGTTATCAGCCAGTGGCTGACCGCGAAAAGGGGACAGAAGGTAAGGCTGGTGGTGCCCCAGAAGGGGGAGAAGGAAAGGCTGGTGGAGCTGGCGGCAAGAAATGCGGCTCTGGTTCTGTCTCAGGATAAGGAACGGATCAAAAAGGAAGAACTGCGTACCATAGGAGCCATGAACCAGATTGGAGCGCTCATTGGGATTGGTGCAGTGCGCCGGGTGGAGGCCTTTGACATTTCCAATACAAGCGGCGTGGAGTCGGTAGGTTCTATGGTAGTTTATGAGGACGGAAAGCCAAAGCGCAGTGACTACAGGAAATTTAAGATCCGCACCGTCCAGGGGCCAAATGACTATGCCTCCATGGAAGAGGTTTTAACCAGACGGTTTTCTCATGGAATGGAGGAGGCAAAGAACCTCAGAGCGGAGGGAAAGGAACTTTCTTTTGGAAGCTTTACCCGTTTTCCGGATCTGATCATGATGGACGGCGGAAGAGGACAGGTCAATATTGCCCTTGGAGTTCTTGAACAGATGGGCCTTTCCATTCCGGTATGCGGCATGGTAAAGGATGATTTTCACCGCACCAGAGGCCTGTATTTCAACAATAAAGAGGTGCCTATTGACCGGCACAGCGAGGGCTTCCGGCTTATTACGCGGATTCAGGATGAAGCCCACCGGTTTGCCATTGAATATCACCGAAGCCTTCGGGGAAAAGGGCAGGTAAGATCGGTACTGGATGAAATCCCGGGCATCGGCCCTGCCAGACGGAAGGCGCTGATGCGCCAGTTTAAGGATATCGAGGCCATAAGAAATGCAGACATACAGGAGCTGGCCCAGACGCCTCAGATGAATCAGAAGGCCGCAGAGGCCGTTTACCATTTTTTTCGTAAAACAGGGGGGCATTCGTTCTGCGGCGGAATGTGCGCGGATGTAAAAACACATGACAATCAGTGAAACTTGTGATAGTATATATGTTAACCAGACAGCCTTTCCGCGTCCATGTGCGGAGAGCAGACACAAGGGGGTAATTATACCATGCATGGAGTAACCATCAGTGAGCTTATTGAGAAAATGAAACTGCGCAACACCACACCGGAGATTGATACGGATAAGATCGTACTGACCCATCCAGATGTAAACCGTCCTGCGCTGCAGCTTACCGGATTTTTCGATCATTTTGACAGAGAGCGCGTACAGATCATAGGATACGTGGAGCAGGCATATATCAATACCATGGACAGAGAAGTGAAGCGTCAGATGTATGATAAACTGACCTCCAGCCAGATTCCCTGCCTTGTATTCAGCCGGGGACAGAATCCCGATGATGATCTGCTGGAATACTGCAATTATTACGGTGTTCCCTGTCTTGTATCAGATAAGACAACCTCATCCCTGATGGCAGAGGTCATCCGCTGGCTCAATGTGAAGCTGGCTCCCTGCATCAGCATCCACGGAGTGCTTCTTGACGTATTCGGTGAAGGTGTGCTGATCATGGGAGAGAGCGGGATTGGAAAGAGTGAGGCGGCGCTGGAGCTGTTAAAGAGGGGACACCGCCTTGTGACGGATGATGTGGTGGAGATCCGCCGTGTCAGCGACGATACCCTGATCGGAAGTGCGCCGGATATTACCCGGCATTTTATTGAGCTTCGTGGTATCGGGATCATTGATGTAAAGACTCTGTACGGTGTTGAGAGTGTAAAGGATACACAGTCGATCGATATGGTGATCAAGCTGGAGGACTGGAACCGGGATAAGGAGTATGACCGCCTGGGCCTGGAAGATCAGTATACGGAATTTCTGGGCAATCAGGTTGTGTGCCACACCATTCCCATCCGTCCCGGACGAAATCTTGCCATAATCGTAGAGTCGGCGGCTGTAAACCACCGCCAGAAGAAGATGGGCTACAATGCGGCTCAGGAGCTGTATAACCGTGTACAGGCAAATTTAAAAAACGGGATGAATGACTGATATTCAGACCGGAGAAAGGAAACAGATGGAGCTTAAAGAAAAACTGCAGGCTCTTTTGGAGCTGGAGGGCTTTCCGTGCCGTTTTATGGAGCCTATGAGCAGCCACACCACTTTTCGGATCGGAGGTCCCGCAGCGGCTTATGTATGTCCGTCCGGAGAGACAGAGCTTAAAACGGTCCTCTCTTTCTGCAGAAGGGAGAAGCTTCCGTTTTTCATTCTGGGAAATGGAAGCAACCTGCTGGTCAGTGATGCAGGATATGAGGGAGTGGTTATTTCCACGACAGAGGGGCTGACGCGTCTTGAGGCAGAAGGAGAGAGGATTTTTGCATCATCCGGACAGCTTTTAAGCCGAACGGCGAAAAGAGCTTTAAAGGAGGGGCTTACAGGTCTTGAATTTGCGGCAGGGATTCCGGGAACCATAGGAGGCGCTCTGGTGATGAATGCCGGGGCCTATGGGTCAGAGATAAAGGATGTACTGGAGTATGCCAGAGTTATGACGCCGGAGGGAGAAATCCTTACTCTTGGGCCAAAGGAGCTTAAGATGGATTACCGCACCAGCTGTATCCCTGCTATGGGTTATACCGTGCTGGACGCCTGCTTTCGCCTGAAAAAAGGAAATCGGGATGAGATTGAGGCGTATATGAATGAACTGTCTTTAAAACGCAGGGAAAAGCAGCCTCTTCAGTATCCGAGTGCGGGCAGTACCTTTAAACGGCCAAAAGGGCATTTTGCGGCCAGACTCATTGAGGATGCCGGATTAAAAGGCTTTACCGTCGGCGGCGCGCAGGTGTCCCAAAAGCACAGCGGCTTTGTGATTAACAGGGGCGATGCCACAGCGGCAGATGTGATGGAACTCTGCCGTCAGATTCGGGAGCGGGTAAAGACACAGTTTGATGTGGAGCTGGAAATGGAAGTAAAGACACTGGGGAAATTTTAAGGTGGATTACGATAAAGAGTACGAGGTGAACTGACAGATGAAGCTTGTAATTGTCACCGGAATGTCTGGGGCCGGAAAAACCATTGCTTTAAAAATGCTGGAGGATCTGGGGTTTTACTGTGTGGACAATCTGCCTATCTCCTTGGCAGATAAATTCGTGCAGCTGGTATCGGACGGAGGAACTGTGCAGAAGGCGGCTCTGGGGATCGATATCCGCAGCGGGGAGGGTCTAAAAGATCTGGAAGGCGTTATCGAAAAGTGGCGCAGAGAACAGATGGATGTACAGATCCTTTTTCTGGATGCAAGCAATACCGCTTTGATCAAACGCTATAAGGAAACAAGACGTTCCCATCCTCTGGCCGGAAAGGGACGGCTGGAAACAGGCATTGAAAAGGAACGGGCCAGAGTGGCGTTTTTAAAGAAGGGATCGGATTTTATTATTGATACCAGCATGCTTTTGACAAAGGAACTGCGTCAGGAGCTGGAAAAGATATTTTTAAAGGAAGAAAGCTTTAAAAATATGTTTGTTACCGTTATGTCTTTTGGCTTTAAGTATGGTATTCCTGAGGATGCAGATCTGGTCTTTGATGTGCGTTTCCTCCCGAACCCTTACTATGTGGAGGAGCTGCGTCCCCTGACCGGAGAAAACCAGTCTGTGAGAGATTATGTGATGCAGGGGAATACAGCAGAGACGTTTATAGAGAAGCTGAATGACATGATGGATTTCCTTCTTCCCAATTATATCAATGAAGGGAAAAATCAGCTGGTTATCGCTGTCGGATGCACCGGGGGAAAGCACCGGTCTGTCACCATTGCAAAGGCTCTGTATGACCATTTGAAGAGCCACGGAGAATATGGGATCCGCATGGATCACAGAGATATTGATAAGGATAGTAAACGATAACAGGGAAAGTTAAGAGGGAGCAATGTCATTTTCTTCCAAAGTAAAGGAGGAACTGTCCAGACAGTGGTCTCCGGCAAGGCACTGCCAGATCGCAGAAACAGCGGCTGTTTTAAGCCTCTGCGGCCGGGTAAAGATATCGGCCTCCGATCACTATGCCATTGAGATCCATACAGAAAATCTGGCAGTTGCAAGAAAATACTTTACATTATTGAAAAAAACATTTAATATAAATACGGATGTTTTAATCCGCCGGGGCCAGATGCCGGGGCGGAGCCGAACATATATGGTAGCAGTGAGAGAGCATGAGGATGCGCTCCGGGTTCTTCAGGCGTCCAAACTTTTGGATTCTTATGGAGAAATTGCGGAGGATCTGTCGCTGATACATAACGTTGTGGTGCAGAATGTCTGCTGTAAGCGGGCATTTATCCGCGGGGCCTTCCTTTCGGCGGGTTCCATCAGTGATCCGGAAAAGTTCTACCATTTTGAGATCACCTGTGCATCCATGCGGAAGGCAAAGCAGCTTCAGGGGCTGATGGCTTCATTTGATATTGAGGCCAGGATCGTTCTGCGCAAACGCTATTTTGTAGTGTATGTAAAGGAGGGAAGCCAGATCGCAGAGCTGCTTCAGATCATGGAGGCGCCGGTGGCGCTTATGGAGCTGGAAAATATCCGGATCGTAAAGGAGATGCGAAACAGCGTAAACCGTCAGGTAAACTGCGAGACTGCCAATATCAATAAAACGGTTTCGGCAGCCGTAAAGCAAATGGAGGATATCCGGTATATTCAGGATACCATAGGACTTGAGTCCCTTCCGGAGAACCTTCAGGAAATGGCAAGAGTGAGGCTGGAACGGCCGGAGGCGACACTTAAGGAGCTGGGGGAAGCTCTGGAGCCGCCGGTGGGAAAGTCAGGAGTCAATCACCGGCTGAGAAAACTCAGCCTTATGGCGGAGGATTTAAGGGAAAAGTTCCCGGAGCAGTAAGGAAACGCTCCATCCGCAGATATGAGGAGGATAATCATGAAGAAAAAAATAATTACCGTTGAACTGCCCGATGGATTAGAAGCAAGACCGGCCGCTATGCTGGTGCAGGTTGCCAGCCAGTACGACAGCAGAATCTATCTGGAGTCCGGTTCCAAGCGTGTAAATGCAAAGAGTATTATGGGAATGATGACCCTTGGGCTGATTGCCGGCCAGTCCATCACAGTAGAGGCTGACGGTGCGGATGAGGATCAGGCAGTGTCTGAGATTGAGAAGTATCTCATCAATGCATAAGTGTTTCAGAGAGATTAAAAGGATAGTTGGAAACCAGGCAGTGCAGAAGGCTGCCTGGTTTTTTTCATAACAGACAGGAACAGGACGTTGTTCCGGGAAAGGAGAATCAGTATATATGGCGTTTACACATTTGCACGTCCATACAGAATACAGTCTTTTAGACGGCTCATCCAAGATAAAAGAGCTGACCGCCAGGGCAAAGGAGCTGGGAATGGACAGCCTGGCGATCACGGATCATGGCGTAATGTATGGAGTGATTGATTTTTACCGGGCGGCAAAGGAAGTGGGAATTAAACCGATCCTGGGCTGCGAGGTATATGTGGCTCCTGGATCCAGGTTTGACCGGGAAAATACGGGAGGAGAGGACCGGTATTACCATCTGGTTCTTCTGGCAGAAAATGATCAGGGTTATAAAAACCTGATGAAGATCGTATCCAAGGGCTTTGTGGAAGGCTTTTACTATAAGCCCCGTGTAGACTATGAGGTTCTGGAAACGTATCACGAAGGAGTCATTGCCCTCAGCGCCTGTCTGGCCGGAGAAGTGCAGAAATATCTGGCCAGAGGAATGTATGAGGAGGCCATGCGTTCTGCACAGCGGTATGAGGGAATATTTGGGAAAAATAATTTCTTTCTGGAGCTTCAGGATCATGGGCTTCCAGAACAGAAGATGGTAAATCAGGGACTTCTCAGGCTGAGCAGGGACACGGGGATTGAACTGGTCGCCACCAATGATATCCATTATACCTTTGCAGAGGATGAAAAGGCTCACGATATCCTGCTGTGCATCCAGACCGGCAAAAAAGTAGCGGATGAAGACCGGATGCGCTATGCGGGCGGCCAGTATTACTGTAAATCCGAGGAGGAGATGCAGGCCCTTTTCCCATACGCCAGAGAAGCCCTTGAAAATACACATAAAATTGCAGAGCGCTGCAATGTGGAGATTGAATTCGGCGTCACCAAGCTGCCAAAGTATGAGGTGCCGGAGGGCTTTGACTCCTGGACGTATCTGAATCATCTCTGCCGGGAGGGCTTTAAGACCCGATATCCAAAGGATGACGGCACGTTAAGCCGACGCCTGGACTATGAGCTGGATGTAATCCGTACCATGGGGTATGTGGATTATTTTCTGATCGTATGGGATTTTATCAACTATGCCCGCTCAAAGGATATTATGGTGGGACCGGGACGTGGTTCTGCCGCGGGAAGCATTGTTTCCTATACTCTGGGCATTACCAATATTGACCCGGTGCGCTATAACCTGCTTTTTGAGCGCTTTTTAAACCCGGAGCGAGTTTCCATGCCTGATATTGACGTGGATTTCTGCTACGAGCGCCGCCAGGAGGTCATTGATTATGTGGTGGAGAAATACGGCAAAGACCAGGTGGTTCAGATCGTTACTTTCGGTACTCTGGCAGCCAAGGGTGTGGTCCGTGATGTAGGCCGTGTGCTGGATCTGCCCTACGCCATGTGTGATTCCATTGCAAAGATGATCCCAAATGATCTTGGAATGACACTTGACAAGGCCATAGCGGCAAATCCGGATTTAAGAAAGCTTTATAATGAAGACGCACAGGTAAAATACCTGATCGATATGTCAAAGCGTCTGGAGGGCCTTCCAAGACATACCTCCATGCACGCGGCGGGAGTGGTGATCGGCAGCCGCTCCATTGACGAATTTGTACCCCTTTCCAAGGCGGCAGACGGCACCATTACCACCCAGTTTACCATGACGACCATTGAGGAGCTGGGGCTTCTTAAAATGGACTTTCTGGGCCTGCGTACACTGACTGTGATCCAGAATGCCGTGCATCTGGCTGAGAAGGATTACGGCATTTCCATTGATATTGACCATATTGATTTTGATGATAAAAGGGTACTTGAATCCATCGGAACCGGAAGAACCGAGGGCGTGTTCCAGCTGGAAAGCGGCGGGATGAAGAGCTTTATGAAGGAGCTTAAGCCGGAGAATCTGGAGGATATTATTGCGGGAATTTCCCTTTACCGTCCCGGCCCTATGGACTTTATTCCCAGGTATTTAAAAGGAAAGAATGATAAAAGCTCCATTACCTATGAATGCCCTCAGCTGGAGCCGATTCTGAGCCCGACTTACGGGTGTATTGTATACCAGGAGCAGGTAATGCAGATCGTCCGCGACCTGGCCGGATATACCATGGGACGAAGCGACCTGGTACGCCGTGCCATGAGTAAGAAAAAGACTGCTGTGATGGAAAAAGAGCGTCAGAATTTCGTTTACGGAAATGAAGCCGAGGGAGTAAAGGGCTGTATTGCAAATGGTATTGATGAAAAGACGGCCAATCATATTTATGATGAAATGATCGACTTTGCAAAGTATGCCTTTAATAAGTCCCACGCGGCAGCCTATGCTGTGGTTTCCTACCAGACCGCTTATCTGAAATACTACTATCCAAAGGAGTTTATGGCGGCCCTTATGTCTTCTGTGATGGAAAATGTGAGCAAGTTTTCCGAATATATTTTAAACTGCCGCCGCATGATGAATATCGCAGTTCTTCCTCCTGATATCAATGAGGGAGAGAGCGGATTTTCCGTGTCCGGCGGAGGAATCCGCTATGGCCTTTCTGCGATTAAAAGCGTGGGAAAGCCGGTGGTAGACGCCATTCTGGAGGAACGGGCGAAGAATGGAAAATTCCGTACCATGGAGGATTTTATCAACCGTATGACCCAGAGAGAGGTAAACCGCCGTACGCTGGAAAATTTTATCAAATCAGGCGCACTGGATTCTCTTCCCGGCACAAGACGGCAGAAGATGGCTGTGGGGCCTGCGCTTCTTGAGAATAAGGCCAGAGAGCGGAAGAATGCCTTTGAGGGACAGCTGAGCCTTTTTGATATAGCCGGAGAAGAGGAAAAAAAGGAGTTTGAGGTTGTATTTCCTGATGTAGGGGAATATGCAAAAGAAGAGCTGCTTGCCTTTGAAAAAGATATTTTAGGCGTATACATCAGCGGCCATCCGCTGGATGATTATGAGGCGCTGTGGCGGAAAAATATCACTGCTACAGCAGCTGATTTTATCGTGGATGAGGAGACGGAGGAGGCCGTGGTAAAGGACGGCATAAAGGCTGTCATAGGCGGATTGGTAACGGGAAAAACGGTCAAGACTACCCGCACAGGCCAGCTGATGGCCTTTATCACGCTGGAGGATCTGATGGGATCAGTGGAAGTGATCGTATTTCCAAGAGACTATGAAAATAACAGGGATCTTCTGACAGAGGATGAAAAGCTCTTTATCCGGGGACGTGTTTCACTGGGAGATGAACCGGTGGGCAAACTGGTCTGCGAGCAGGTGATCCCCTTTGATGCTGTGCCCCGTCAGCTGTGGCTGCAGTTTGAAGATATGGCCGGGTATCAGGCAGCGGAGGCAGAGCTTATGGAGCTTCTAAAATCCAGCGAGGGAAATGATCAGGTAATCATCTATTTAAAAAAGGAACGGGCGAAAAAAATGCTCCCTCCCAACTGGAACGTAATGGCGGATGCAGGACTTTTAAATCGCCTGTACTGTAAAGTTGGTGAAAAAAATGTCAAAGTCGTAGAAATGACTCTTGATAAATCATGGAAAATGAATTAGAATAGCGTTGTGTGTAAAATAGAAAGAAGAAAACAACAGGCATAGATGGATATGCTTAATATAAGGAGGTAAATTGCTATGGCAAAGGCAGTGAAGACCATTGGAGTATTAACCAGCGGCGGTGACGCACCAGGCATGAACGCAGCAATCCGCGCAGTTGTGCGCGTTGCGATCAATAAAGGACTGAAGGTAAAGGGTATTATGAGAGGCTATGCCGGTCTTCTGGAAGAGGAGATCGTGGACATGGAGTCCACCAGTGTTTCAGACACCATTAACCGCGGCGGAACCATTCTTTATACAGCAAGATGCAAGGAATTTACCACTCCTGAGGGTCAGCAGAGAGGTGCTGAGATCTGCCGCAAGCACGGAATTGACGGCATGGTGGTAATCGGCGGCGACGGTTCCTTTAAGGGAGCAGGAAAGCTGTCCGCCCTGGGGATCAATACCATTGGCCTTCCGGGAACCATTGACCTGGATATTGCATGTACCGATTACACCATCGGCTTTGATACGGCAGTCAATACGGCAATGGAGGCCATTGATAAGATCCGCGATACATCCACTTCCCATGAGCGCTGCAGCATTGTAGAGGTAATGGGACGCAATGCGGGATATATTGCTTTATGGTGCGGTATTGCAAACGGTGCAGAGGATATTCTGCTTCCGGAGCGTTACGACGGAGATGAGCAGGCACTGATCAACCGGATCATTGAGAACCGTAAGAGGGGAAAGAAGCACAACATTATCATCAATGCAGAGGGAATCGGTCATTCCAGCTCTATGGCAAAGCGTATTGAGGCTGCCACAGGCATTGAGACAAGAGCTACCATTCTGGGCCACATGCAGCGCGGCGGAACGCCTACCTGCAAGGATCGTGTGTATGCGTCCATTATGGGAGCCAGAGCGGCAGAGCTTTTGGTAGAAGGAAAGAGCAACCGTCTGGTGGCATACAGAAAGGGCGAATTTGTGGATTTCGATATCCAGGAAGCATTAAATATGAAGAAGGATATCTCAGAAGAGCAGTTTAATATTGCAAAGATGCTGGTAAGATAAGAATTGCAGAAAAGAGGTCCGCTGTCTGTATGGGCAGCGGACCTTTGCGGAGATAAGAAGATGATGGATAAAGTGGTGCTCTGCGGAGCAAGCTCCTATGAGCAGAAATATTATTTTAATGAAGAATTTAAGAGCCTTCCCCAGTCGGTACAGGATGAGCTGCATATTATGTGCGTCCTTTTTACAGAGGATGTGGGCGGAGTCCTGACACTGGAATTTGACGACAGGGGACGTCTGGAATTTAAGGTAGTCTCTGAGGAAGGCGACTACCTGTTTGATGAAATCGGAAGTGTCCTTAAGATCAAACAGTATCAGGAAGAGAAAAAGGATCTTCTGGAGGCGCTGGAATTATACTACAGAACCTTCTTTTTAGAGGAGGATGTAGACTGGGAAGAGAGCGGGAGAGATGAGGATGAAGCTTAGGCTGGGAGATCGGGAGCTTAACAGCAATATCATACTGGCCCCAATGGCGGGAGTAACCGATCTGCCTTTCAGGCTTTTGTGCCATGAGCAGGGAGCGGGAATGGCGGTGACGGAAATGGTTAGCGCCAAAGCCATTTTATATAAAAATAAGAATACAAAAGAGCTGATGGCGGTGGACCCGGCAGAGGGGCCTGTGGCAGTGCAGCTTTTTGGCTCTGATCCGGAGATCATGGCTGAGATCGCAGCTCAGATCGAGGACGGTCCTTTTGCGGCTATTGATGTAAATATGGGCTGTCCTGTGCCGAAGATTGTGAATAACGGTGAAGGCTCTGCACTTATGAAGGATATAAAGCTGGCAGAAAAGATATTGACTTCTATGGTAAAGGCAGTGAAGAAGCCTGTGACTGTAAAATTCAGAAAGGGCTTTAACGACCAGTGCCTCAATGCAGTTGAATTTGCGAAAATGGCAGAAAGCAGCGGGGCAGCCTGGGTGGCCGTTCATGGAAGGACCAGGGAGCAGTATTATTCCGGCACGGCAGACTGGGAAGTGATCCGTCAGGTAAAAGAGGCAGTGAAGATACCGGTGATCGGAAACGGCGATATCTTTCATGCTCAGGATGCGGCCCGGATGATGCAGGAAACAGGCTGTGACGGCGTTATGGTTGCAAGAGGCGCCAAGGGAAATCCATGGATCTTCCGGGAGATCCGGCAGTATCTGGAAACAGGGGAGATTCCTCCAAGGCCATCTACGGAGGAAATCCGGGAAATGATCCTGCGCCATGGACGGATGCTTTCAGAATATAAGGGAGAAAATGTGGCTATGCGGGAAATGCGCAGCCATATGGCCTGGTACACCAAAGGGATGAAGCATTCAGCCTCCCTTCGGTGTGAGATCAATCAGGTGGAGACTCTTGAAGGGCTGGCAGCGCTTTTGGACGGATGTATGGTTTAGTTTTTGGGCAGGCGCCGGGATAGCTTCCCATACTTGACAATGGGTGCTTTTTCTTATATAATACACAGAATGTCGGGGTATCTTTTTTATACAGACAGAAACAAAAAATACATCATAGATGAGACGTTTTTAAATATCCGGGCAGGACTTTAAGTCTGTCCGGAAATGTGCTGTCTTTAAGGCAATTTAGAATGAAAAAGGAAGGAAGCAGGAGACATGGCAGACAAGAAACACATTTTGACCTATGCCGGATTAAAACAGTATGAGGATGAGCTTCAGAATCTGAAGGTTGTAAAGAGAAAAGAAGTAGCTCAGAAGATCAAAGAGGCCAGAGAGCAGGGCGACTTATCCGAGAATGCAGAGTATGATGCAGCAAAGGATGAGCAGAGAGATATTGAGCTGCGGATTGAAGAACTGGAAAAGCTGTTAAAGAACGCAGAGGTAGTAGTAGAGGACGAGATCGATGTTGATAAGATCAATATCGGATGCAAGGTAAAGCTTCTGGATGTAGAGTATGATGAGGAGATGGAATTTTTCATCGTAGGCTCCACAGAGGCCAACAGCCTTCAGAACAAGATCTCCAATGAGGCTCCCGTAGGCCATGCCCTGATGGGAAAATCCGTAGGAGATGTGGTTGACGTAGAGACACAGGCAGGCGTGATCCAGTACAAGGTGCTGGAGATCCAGAGAGTATCATAAGAAACATTTTACAGTTAAATATTTCACAAAGGAGCAGAAGAAACGTGGGAGAGCAGAAGTCAAATCAGACAGAGCAGGATTTAAATCATGTACTGAAGGCCCGCAGAGATAAGCTGGCAGAGCTTCAGGCAGCAGGAAAGGATCCATTTCAGATCACAAAATATGATGTAACTGCCCACAGCATGGAGATCAAGGATCATTATGATCAGTGGGAGGAGAAGGAAGTAAGCATTGCAGGACGTATGATGTTTAAGCGCGTCATGGGCAAGGCTTCTTTCTGCAACCTTCAGGATCTGCAGGGACGCATTCAGGTATATGTGGCCCGAGACAGTGTGGGGGAAGATGCCTATAAGGAATTTAAAAAGCTGGATATCGGTGATATTGTAGGCGTAAAAGGAACAGTCTTTACTACAAAGACAGGAGAAATTTCCGTACACGCAAGTGAGTTTACCCTTCTTTCCAAGAGCCTTCAGGTTCTTCCTGAGAAGTTCCACGGCCTTACAGATACAGATCTGCGCTACCGCCAGAGATATGTGGATCTGATTATGAATGAGGATGTTAAGGATACATTTATTAAGCGTTCTAAAATCCTTGCTGCTATCCGTAAGTATCTGGGTGGAGAAGGCTTTATGGAGGTAGAAACTCCTATGCTGGTATCCAATGCAGGCGGTGCGGCTGCCCGCCCCTTTGAAACCCATTTCAATGCACTGGATGAGGATCTGAAGCTTCGTATTTCCCTGGAGCTTTACTTAAAGCGTCTGATCGTAGGCGGTCTTGAGAGAGTTTATGAGATTGGCCGTGTATTCCGCAACGAGGGCCTGGATACAAGACACAATCCTGAGTTTACCCTGATGGAGCTGTATCAGGCATATACCGATTACCACGGTATGATGGATCTGACCGAGAACCTGTACCGTTTTGTGGCTCAGGAGGTTCTTGGCACTACAAAGATCGTCTACAACGGCGTGGAAATGGATCTTGGAAAGCCATTTGAGCGCATTACCATGTTAGATGCGGTTAAGAAATACTCCGGTGTGGACTTTAATGAAATCCATACATTGGAAGAAGCAAGAGCTGCTGCAAAGGAAAAGCATGTAGAGTTTGAGGAGCGCCATAAGAAGGGCGATATCTTAAACCTGTTCTTTGAGGCCTTTGTAGAAGAGCATCTGATTCAGCCTACCTTTGTTATGGATCATCCGGTAGAGATTTCTCCGCTGACCAAGAAAAAGCCGGAGAATCCGGAATATACCGAGCGTTTCGAGTTCTTTATGAATGGCTGGGAGATGGCAAACGCCTACTCCGAGCTCAATGACCCGATCGACCAGAGAGAGCGCTTCAAGGCTCAGGAAGAGCAGTTTGCAGCCGGCGATGAGGAGGCAAACCATACAGACGAGGATTTCTTAAATGCACTTGAAATCGGTATGCCGCCTACAGGAGGAATCGGCTTCGGTATCGACAGAATGTGTATGCTGCTGACAGACTCTGCGGCAATCAGAGATGTGCTGCTGTTCCCGACAATGAAGTCATTAGACGCAAAGAAGGGCGAGAACAAGGCAGAGAAAGCTTCTTCTGCTGCAGCGGAAGCACCGGCTGCGGCTGTAAGCGTGTCCGCACCAAGTGTACAGCTTGACCTTTCTAAGGTAAAGATCGAGCCTCTGTTTGCAGATGACGTAGACTTTGAAACCTTCAGCAAGTCTGACTTCCGTGTCGTTAAGGTAAAGGCCTGCGAGGCAGTAAAGAAGTCAAAGAAGCTGCTGCAGTTCACTCTGGATGACGGAACTGGTACAGACCGCACGATTTTAAGCGGAATTCATGAGTATTATGAACCGGAAGAGCTGGTAGGCAAGACCTGTGTGGCGATTACCAATCTGCCTCCTCGTAAGATGATGGGCATTGATTCCTGCGGTATGCTGATTAGTGCAGTGTATGAATATGATGGACAGGAAGGATTGAATCTTTTAATGCTGGATGACAGCATTCCCGCGGGGGCGAAGCTGTACTAAGGCTTAGAGAAAAAGCGTGCTTTTTGAGCAGCGTACGACAGCGGTGCGACATTTTAAAGTGGCTTAACGGGTTTTAATAAGCGATGTAAATATTTTGTACTAAGAAGGACATTTTTCTAAAAGAAATTTTAGGAAGATGTCCTTTTGTGTTATGGTCAAAAAAGAATTGAAACTATGGTTTGTTACCGGAGAGATGAAGGTAAGTGCTATTGTTCGGTAACATCGCCGAAAAACGAATCAGAGAAATAGGAGTGTTTGATGAATATATAGCAAAATGGAGAGCGTGACAGAGCATGTTGAAAAATATTTCTATACAAAGCCCGATAGAATGGGTATAATAAAGGTAACAAGAGGATCATCTATTAGAATGGAAGAAGTGATAAGTAATGACAGCACTGAGAAAAGATGCGATGGATTTACTGGAACGGATGCCGGAAGATAAGCTGTATTTTATCATTCAGATTATGGAAGGTGTGACTGGTCTTTATGGCTCAGAATCAGAAAAAGTAAGAGAACAGGCATTTGAGCAGTTAGAGAATCTCAGATGGAAAGCACCGCAGATAGATTATGAAAGAGAATTAGCTAGTTACAGAGAGGAGAAATATGGGACTGCGAATTTTGGTTGATACAAATGTTCTTCTTGATTATCTGCTTTGCCGCAGTCCCTATGATCGGGCCGCAGAGCAGATCGTTGTTGCCTGTAAGCAGAGACGGGTATCAGGATGTATTGCGGCACATTCCATTTCAAATATGTTCTTTATTTTGCGTAAAGTGTTTAGTGTTGCGTAAAGACGTAAACTGTTGTTAAGCATATGCGAATTATTTGAGGTTGAAGAAATCGACAAGGCAAAGATTCTCAATGCCCTGGCAGATGAAACATTTTCAGATTTTGAGGATTGTCTGCAAAAGGAGTGTGCGGCTGCATTTCAGGCGGATTATATTGTTACAAGGAACTGTGCAGACTTTAAGAGCAGCGGAACACCCTGTATAGAGCCAGCAGAGTTCTGTAAAATGCTTTCAGAATAGCATAATCTTGCGGTATTCATTTCAAGGCTATGACAAATCCATATCTTCGGGGAAGGCAATACAAGAACAACGGCAGTGTTCTTCATCAAGTATTTAGGGACACTTGGGTTCTCTGCAACCAATGATATTTTTGCGGAAAATGCGTGGTATTTCAGAAATGCACTTGTCTGTGCAAACTATACGAACCTGCAAAAAGGTATTTACGAAACAACAGAGTATCTGGAAGCGTTTCTCAGAAATCTGTTATTGAACGAGAAAAATGGGCTTCATAATCGAAATCTTCACATAAGTGGACGTTTGAACGAAGAAAAAGTGGACATTCAAGACAAAAAAGTGGATGTTGAAAGTGTACTTTCCGAAAGGGGTAGCGATTTCTCAGTAAAAACGACAGTTCATATTCAGAGACTTTTTGAGAAGTTTGGTTTTGATGAGGTGTTTGGAAGAAGTGCAGCTATGGAAGTTCTTGAGTTGAAAGCTTCAGGTGTTTCAAAACTTCTTTCCAATTTGGTGCAGGCAGATATTATTGAATCAGTATCCGGTCATGGAAAAGGAAAATATAAATTCAAGAAGTAGTTAGAAAATTTCAAGAAGCGATGGCTATGGAGAATAAATTAGAAAAAATCAGTCAAAATAGTTTTATGGATAATTTTGTTAAAACCGATGACATCTTAAAAGATATGTGTGGGATTACTGAGTCCTTACAAAAAGTTGCATATCGGACGGTCAATACAGCGCTTATACAGAGAAATTGGCTCCTTAGTTATAGAATTGCAAGTGAAGCTTTCCATATTTTCATAAACTTAAAATAGATTTATTATAATCGCCTTCTTCTGCTAATGCTCTAACTTTAGCTGATAATACCTTCGTAAAATCAAGTTTACGGCTTAACGCTATTGCTAATTCCTGTAATGACATATGACATTGTATGTTGCTTCCGGTTCTCCTTCAACCACATTTTCAATGATTTCAAAAGGTATTCGATTTTTGTTCTTCATGTTCCAACCTCGCCCATTCTTTTCTTAACTGTTTCAGTGCCGCTAGTTTCCAATCGTTTACAGTTGTACGACTTCGTCCATAGTTTTTCCCGATTTTCTTGTCTGTATATCTGAAAAAGAACTACAATACTGAAATTTCCTGCCATTGTTTTAACAAAATAGTTCATTTTCTCACCCCCTTTTTCCAAGGAGAGGACTGAAAAAGTAGGTATAGGTGGGGGAGATAATAGAAGGGCAGCTGATGTTGGCTCATGTCCATATGTTAGTGAGCATTCCGCCGATATAAGTATATTGAGTTTTATGGGGTATCTGAAGGGAAAAAGCGCATGGATTAGCGCTTTGAGGTGTGGACAAGAAGGCCGGGCTTAGAGCCTGTGTCCCGAGTTATCCATTTTACGGATAGCAGCGGATATTATGGTAAAAAGTGAAATAAATCGGCTATATTCATTGAAAATTTAACGATTTTTATATACAATGTTAAATATGCTATTTTGGCTTGGTATTGGGACAAAAAGTGAAAAAGGGGTACGGAAGATGAAGATAAGTTATAATAAGCTTCAAAAATTGATGGCAGATAATCAAATGAAACGATCTGATTTAATGAGAGTTGCGGAATTTTCGCCGTATGCGGCAACAAAATTAAATAAAAATGAACCGGTTTCTCTTGGGGTGCTGATGCGAATCTGTGAGGTATTTCATTGTGATATTGGAGATATCTGTGAGGTTATTTTAGAGGAGTAATTGGATCAGAGGTTAAAAAAGAAAGGTGATAGATATGACAAACAAAGAATTACTACAGCAAATTCACAGAGACAACAGAGAAATTAAAAGAAATTTTCAGCATCTGGCCAATATTGGACTTATGGGAGTGCTTGGAAACCTTGCTGCTGAGGCAAAGGAAAAGGGCGATGAGGAAGGAAAAACACTCATTAGAGCAGGGCTGTTCTGTATCTTCATATCTGAAATTCTGATTTTGATCAGTGAAATCAATGACTGCAGGAAAGCCAGAACGAAAGAGGAATGAAATTGAAAATCTGAGCACAATTTTCTGCTTGCAAGATGAAATGAATCGTGATAGGATAGAAAAGATATCAGTACTGAAAAAGAAGATAAAAGAAAGGGTGTTATACCAATGTCAGGACATTCAAAATTTGCCAACATTAAGCATAAAAAGGAGCGCAATGATGCTGCAAAGGGAAAAATCTTTACAGTTATCGGCCGTGAAATTGCGGTTGCTGTAAAGGAAGGCGGTCCGGATCCTGCCAATAACAGTAAGCTGCGTGATGTAATTGCAAAGGCAAAGGCAAACAATATGCCAAATGATACCATTGACCGCGGTATCAAAAAGGCTGCCGGTGATGCCAACTCTGTAAACTATGAAACTCTGACCTATGAGGGCTATGGTCCCAATGGCGTTGCAATTATCGTAGATACTCTGACCGACAATAAAAATCGTACAGCAGCAAATGTAAGAAGTGCTTTTACAAAGGGAAGCGGAAATGTAGGTACTCCTGGAAGCGTGTCCTATATGTTTGATAAAAAGGGTCAGATCATTATTGACAAGGAAGAATGTGAGATGGATCCAGATGAATTGATGATGATTGCTCTGGATGCAGGCGCAGAGGATTTTTCCGAAGAGGAGGACAGTTATGAGGTGATTACAGCCCCGGATGATTTTTCTGCTGTCCGTGAGGCGCTGGAGGCTCAGAATATCCCCATGATGGAAGCCGATGTAACAATGATCCCTCAGACTTGGGTAGAGCTTACAGATGAGGATTCCATTAAGAAGATGAACCGTATTCTGGATCTGCTTGATGAGGATGATGACGTTCAGGCGGTGTACCACAACTGGGATACAGACGAGAGATAAAGAAAAACAACGTGAAATCAAAGGTTTTTGACCGTATTTGATGATGTAAAATGTGAAAAAATGTGCCAGCTATGATATTCTGGACGATTTGCCATCATTCAATTACGAATGTGCAGAAAACTTCTTCCTAAACATGGTAAAAGATGCTTAGGAAGGAGTTTTTATGTTAAATGAAGATGTTTTGAAGGAATTTATTTTTGAATGTGAAATGAGGAGGCTTAGTAAAAGAACAATTCAAAGCTATAGGAATGCTAATTTAAGAATGATGAAATATCTTGAACAGGAATTTCATATTACAGAATTGGAACAAACGCATCATTTAGCAATCAGGGCATATGTTCAGTATCAGACAGCTCAGGGGTTGGCTGAGACGTATATTAATCGAAATATGATTGCATACCGCTGTTATTTCAATTATTGTATCAAAGAAAACTATATTACCAATAATCCAATGGATAGAATTAGCAAACAGAAAGAACCGATTGTTATGATAGAAACATTTAATGATGATGAGGTGAAAAGGCTTATCGGCGTTTTTAAAGGCTCACGTTTTTTAGATGTTCGGAATCAACTGCTTATGGTGATGTTCTTTGATACTGGAATGAGAAATTCAGAAATGTGTGATTTGAAAATAGAAGATCTTCGAGATACATATATTCGTGTTATGGGAAAAGGAAAAAAGATGCGTTATCTGCCTATCACTCCATTTATTAATAAATATCTGATTCGCTATCTTCGTGTACGGGAATCATATATAAAAGACAAATTATGTTATCAGACAGAGTATCTTTTCTTATCACAAAAAGGAAAACGTCTCACACCAGAAGCAATGGAGCATATTTTGAAAAAGGCAGGTGAAAAGGCAATTGTTAGAAGCCATATTAGGGTTAGTCCACATACGTGCAGACATTTTTATGCACAGAGTCAACTGAAAAATGGGTGTGATTTGTATACGGTATCTAAACTTTTAGGTCATAGTAAAGTAGATACTACAAAGCGCTACTTACAGTCAATGCAAGATGAGGATTTAATGGAAATAGCATCCAAGACAAGCCCTTTGATGCGTTTAAAATAAGAAAATCTTGTATAATAACGCAGATATGTGTAAAAAGCATATCTGTTTTTTTGTAATTCAAGAAAATAAAACATTCAAAAAAGTATATAATATAAATTGGTAATCTAATTCCCATAACATAAACATTTTAGAATTACTTTTGGAGAATTTATTATTATCAATGCAAAGGAGATTAAAGCAATGAATAGGAAGATTGATACGAAAAAATTATCAGTTGGTATGACCGTAAAAAATTATAAGGCACTATGTGAATTATTATCGCAGGATGTAAAAACAGGAAATTCAAAAAAAGCTCAGATAGCAGATTTTAAATGCTATTTTGCTTGGAAAAGGTTAGGACAGCAATTTATTATTACTGATATATATGATACTCCATTATGTAAGGATGACAAACGGAAAGAAGGTAATAATTCAATTTATATTCCATATATTGAAAAAATTTTACTAATGTATCTAAAGAGTCAGGGGAATACAGATACACTTACGAAAAAAGGATGGTGGGAATTACTTGGATTTATTAATCATAATTATATTTGGTATACAGAAGATGCTTTGAAGAAATTAGATCATGTACTTACTCCTTGGGAAATTAGACATTTTTATATGAGGAGTGACAGAAAGTTAACCCAAATATTTTTTTCTGCTCTTAATAATTTAAAAAATAGAAATATAATTTCATATGAAATTGAGATAATTATTGTGTTATCGGAAACAGAATGTATAAAAGCAGATGAACTTGAGAAAGAGAAAATCGAACAAATGGAGAAACATGTTTTGAATGATATTATGGGGTTTGATACAATGTTTCAAGTGTTTGCATCATTAAAAATAGAAGAATTTTACCGAAGAGTGAATGAATTATTGTATGATGCTTATGGATGGATTCGTTATTTCAAGAATGTTAAAATTAGTTTAAGATCTGCTAATACAGATCAGGATGTATCAGAGATGGCATTGGAGAAAAAGCAGCTCAATAAAAAAATTGTGGAATACCTTAACCAGAATACTATTGAATTTTATAATAAAAATATGGAGAAGTATCAAACAGCACTTAAAGAAGAATACTGGGGAGATATTTCCCAATTTGAGCATTTAGAGTGTAAGGTATGGAGTCCGCCGGATACATATTTAGAAGCTCAAACACTCTTAACAGATAAATTGATTAAAATTTAATCTTAATAATAGAATAGTTTTGTAAAAATTGTCCATTTAAAATGGTATATATTATAAAAATAAATATATAGCGTTATAAATGGACAAATTATTGGATTGATATTAATTAGTCTACGACGCTTTGGCCAATCGCTTGCACGCAAGCTCATGGCTGCGTTGGATTGCAAGCAATCCCCCGCTCAAATATCTCTTTTATGTTTACTCTATTAGGTAAGAAGATCAGAAAATGGTGGGATAAGTTAGATGAAAATTTTGGAACTAATTGAGAAAAAATTAAAAGAAAAAGCACTCAAAGAACATCATCAAGTGGTGAAGCTCCAGTGGCAGAGGGCAGAGCTTGAAAGAAAAATTGCAGAGGCTAAAAGAGATAAAAATCGAAAAATCAATTTCAAAACTCCTCCTTGAAGAAAGGGGATGTCCAAAATAGACACGCCTTCAGATGCCCAAAATGGGAATACGCTGAGTTTTCAGCCTGTCTATGAGGTGGCAAGTACCAAATCAAAGACTTTCGCTCATTTTTGACCTGAGCGCAAAATTGCGTTCAGGTGCGAAACCTTAACAAAACTTAACACCCGTAGCAGGCTGAACGAATCGTTCACCGAGTTCAATCCAGAAATGGACAGGGCTTCATATCTGTGGAATCCTAAAACATGACCTCATATTGCAGATCCCGGAAGCCGGTTCAACCAACCTCCCAAAGTGCATACGGTAAACTGCCGTAGCTAGAAGTGCATACTACGCACTTCCCAGCCGCTAAAGTCATTATTATTGACCTTAGACTTTTGGGTGTGACTAATGGTAACATCTCAACTGTCAACACTATTGACACCCCGGATGTCCGAGATAAGGACACCCGACACCTTGACAATATAATATACTTACCAACAGCAAACTGGAATCCGCAAAGCGTTTTAAACATTAGGATATCAAAATGATACTTTATATATATATTATGCTAATCCACACACGCCCCCTATATATGTGTCCGATAAAATTTTTTGCTCAAAAATCAAAGAAAATCTATGGTAGTTAAGTATTTTTCAGAATCAGGCCGCCAATCAGAATTTAAACGAAAAATTCAAAAAATACCTATGGAATAAGGGGAATTACGATATTAAATCCCCCTCCAATAATACCTAAAAATAGATAATATTTTAGGGCTGCGAAAAAAGCTCCAGCGAAAAACACAGATGCAGTATACATTTTTTAATGCAGTATTATGTAATGATAGCGTGTACGATATGCCATACGATAAAGTATTAAATTTAATGTTAATGCAAAAGATAATAAAAGTGTATTGATTTTTGATAAAAACAGTGCTAAAATTGATACTACATCAGACGAACGTTAAAAATAATACTAAAGGAGTGGTATCATGGAATACGGATATGCAAGAATCAGCACAGCTAAACAGAACATTGAAAGACAGATCAGGAACATAAAGCAGTCTTATCCGGATGCTCATATAGTAAAAGAGGTGTTCACAGGAACAAAGATTCAGTCACGGAAGGAGCTGGATAAGCTGTTAAAGCAAGTAAAGGAAGGAGATAAGATTATCTTTGATTCGGTGAGCCGTATGAGCAGAAATGCAGAGGACGGCTTTAAGCTGTATGAAGATCTGTACCATAAGGGGATAGAGCTTGTATTTCTCAAAGAGCCTCACATCAATACAGCCACATACAAAAATGCGCTGGAGAGCAATATAGAAATGACGGGAACCAATGTAGACTTTATTCTTGAAGGAATTAACAAGTATCTCATGACCCTTGCAAAAGAGCAGATACGTCTTGCATTTGGACAGGCAGAAAAAGAGGTACAGGACTTACACCAGAGAACCAAAGAGGGCATTGAAACGGCACGGCTGAATGGTAAGCAGATTGGACAGAAACAGGGAGCCAAGCTCATTGTAAAGAAAGCTGCACCTGCAAAAGAGCAGATCAGGAAGTACAATAAGGACTTCGGCGGCCAGCTAACCAACCAGGAAACTTGGGAGCTGATCGGGATTAGCAAGATGACATTTTACAAGTATAAGAGGGAGATCATAGAGGAGATGGCTGAATAAGCTGTCTCTGTTCTTTAATGTACATTAAATTTTGAAAATGAAACTACAGGAGCCTAGAGGATATCCATATGGCGAATGTTGTAGTGTTATGTACGATACATAAACAGGCTCCCAGAAGCACCAGAAAGGTATTAAAGACCGTGTATGTTTACAGTTGACAATTATGCAGATAAAGGGATAGAGAGGCGTATGGTGCATTTGGGAATATGATATGGTGAGGGGTAGATAAAACCTAGAACGGGCAGAGGGATGCAGATAGATAGGGGAGTTGGTGCGTTTACACACTGAGCTTAATTTTGAGCCTAGAATTAAAGTAATGTATTTATCAGACAAAGACATTGAGAATAATAAGGATGTACAAATGTACATCGTGTACGATTGTGAAAAGATTATTTTCTATATTCTATCAGTTCTCCAATTTCTATATCCAGATACCACAGCAGTTTACAGATAAGTAAAGAATCCAGCCTTTGAAAATCATCACGGCAATACCTATTAAAATTTGAACGAGGGATGTCTAAGTCTTTACAGATTTTATTTTTGGAAATATTACGTTCTTGTAAAATTTCTTCAATCCTAATGTGTAAGCTCCCGTATTCCATAATGCCTCCTTTACAACTCACACATTATTCTATATAATGATTCTATATTTAATAACTCACTATATAGTGAGGCATTATATAAGGAGGTTGAGCGGTGATATACGATTATACACATGATAATGAAGGGGGATGTTTGGAAATGGAGATTGAAGCACTGACAGGACAACAGAGAGAGGAAGTTAGGTTATTTGTCCATGATTTAAAGGACGGCAGAGAGAAAAAGAATACAGAACAGTATACACAATGGTTAAGGCATACAGTGATTCCAACATTACATGAGTATGCAAGAGCGACGTATTCTGTATTGAATATTGAAGAGACAGAAGAGGAAATTCATATACAGATGAAGAATAAATACGGATATGACATAGGAATATCAGACAGGGCTGTTAAGCTAGCGTTGTATCTTGCTGATTATATGGGGGTTGATACAGATAGTAGTATGGTACGGATGAATTTGCTATATGGAATTGGGTGAGTTGTGTTTATTGGTAAGCACACATTAGTTTTTTGCTTGTTTTACTATTTTATAGAATGGTGTGTAATCAATCATGCAGCATCTTCCATAAGTAGATAGATTTATGATAAAATATATTTTGATACTTGAATGTATTCTACGAAACAAATATAATGAAAGAAAGTATATTTTTAGGAGGAGAGTTATGAAGAAGAAAATATTATTATTAGCAACAGTGTTATCTGCTTATATGACTTTTTCTGCTTTTGCAGGAGAATGGAAGCAGGATGAAAAAGGCTGGTGGTATCAAAGTGACGATGGAAGTTACCCACAGGATGGGTGGTTATTGATTGATAATAAATTTTATTATTTTGATGATGAGGGATATATGGTTGCCGACAAAAAAATAGGTAATTTTTATGTGGGTGCTGATGGTGCATATATAGATCCATTAGAAAAATCAAAATCAGAAATAGATTTACCTAAAACAGATAAAAAAATCGGTTGGGAGCATCAAAAAGATGGTAAGTGGAAGTATAAAGATGAGAAAGGTTATTATATTAATAGATGGTTGGTCGATCCTAAGACAAATTACAAATATCATTTTGATACCTTTGGAAATATGAATACAGGCTTATGTTTTATAGACAATAAATGGTATAATTTTTCTGAAACCGGAGAGTTATATTATGGTGGAGAAGTGGATGAAAATTCACGCTCAACAGAAGATGGAACGGTTCATAGGTATGATGAGCCAGGATTTTTTTCTACAGTTTTTGCTGTGTTTTCATCAGAAAAAGATATAGTTGGATTAGAGTTAGAAAATCATAAAAATATTCCAGTTTCTGTAAAAAGCCGTTGCACTATAACTGATTCAGATGCAAAAATTAATGAAACATTTTATCATTTTGGTAGTGATGGGATAGAGTGTGACATGGTAATACCAGCAAAGGGAACAGAAAGAGTATATTTTTCAGCACCAGATTTACATTCAGTTAATTTTAATCATGGAACAACAATGATTAGAGTGGATATAACTATGGCTGATGGAGAATTTTGGTTTGAAATTCCTATTTATGATATTAATAAATATGAAGATATAAAATTGATTACATCTTATATCGAACCATAGCTGAAGTCATATAATGTTTGTGTAAAAGACAAAAGCCAATATAAATAGGTTAGGGCTACTGTAAATTACAGTAGCCTTTTTCATACACATTTTTTCAATCACTATATAGATACAATATCTGTATGGTATCTGTAAAAGGTAACCAGAATAATTTGATACTATGTTATTGCGTTTAAAATATTGCCATAGGCACACAGATACTAGAGTAGTAGGAGATTGATAAAATTTACTAAAATTATACAGCAGTATTATTGCTTCTTAACCTCAGTTATGATATACTCTACACAGTAGTAAAGAATTGGAAAGCATCAATTATGATGTTTTGGAAGATTTGAGTTGTTTTTAATATCCCCATGATGGAAGCCGATGTAACAATGATCCCTCAGACTTGGGTAGAGCTTACAGATGAGGATTCCATTAAGAAGATGAACCGTATTCTGGATCTGCTTGATGAGGATGATGACGTTCAGGCGGTGTACCACAACTGGGATGAATAATTATGCGAATGACTTATTTCCTGAAAAAGGCTTAAAATCTAGCTTTTAGGGTAAGGGATTCAAGAAAATGCATAAGAGATTGCATAAAATCCGTATCAGTGATGATATACGGGCAAATTTTTAAACCCTTCGAGATGGGTGTGCAAAGACCTCTTTTTGTTTATCGTAATTGACAGACAAAAGGAGGTCTTTTTTATCATCAGCTGCCGGCGGTATTACGGTGATTAAAAGGAGTATGGGCTGCACACCAATTTAAGTGCGGCAGCCCTTTCAGCGGTCAGTTTGATACGATCATAGCCCGCAGGCCTTCTGTAGCTGTAGGAGCATTGAAAAGATAAAGCGTATAGGAAACATTGGCTTCCAGGGTGGCAGAAGCAGCGGCTATCGCATTTCCGGGGAAGGAACCGGTACGGGAGATATAGATTTGGTACCAGTTGGGATAAACGGTAGCATATGAGGTCACATTTTTATAAGCAACATTCGTAAATGGTGTATAAGAGCCGCTGCTGTTTTCAAGGGTCACGTCAAAGGGTCCCAGATTCAGGGACAGATTGCAGGTCCTGAGGCAGGCGGAACCGGATGGTGCGCTGCAGGAAGCATCGGAGATTTCCTTGAGATCCAGTCCGGAAGCAGTGTTGATAATGGCAACCGTCATAGAGGCTCCGGGACGGATGGTAATAGATTTTTGGATATAAACATATCCGTTGGCACCAGAAATGGTCATGGTGCGCCGTCCGGAGGCTGCCTGAACGTAACTGGTGATATCTCCGTTGGCCAGCTGTCCTGCGATCATCCAGCCGCCCAGGGATACATTAAAGGGCTGATATCCGGTTGAGGCGTTAAGTACCCGCACCCGTCCGAAATTGCCGGAAGCAGTACAGTTGTAGCAGGGGAAGCTGATGCCGGGAATTACGGTAATGGAGGAGCCGAAAGCAGGAAAGATGGGACGGAATACAGGAGGGTGGAAATGGGTATGGAAATGACCATTGGTATTCCAGCCCGGTCCGTCAAAGACCGGTCCGCCTTCTCCGGGATTTGGCAAAGGGATAACAGGCTCTGCGCCATCAAAGACCGGGCCTCCCTCGCCGGGATTTGGCAGGGGAATGGCTGGTTCTGAGCCGTCATAAACCGGGCCTCCCTCGCCGGGATTTGGCAGAGGCGTTACAGGTGTATGTTCCTGACGGGTTTCAGCAGCGCTTACCAGGGTGTCAGGGTATGGGTAAATGGGATGGTTATTCATGGATACCTCCCGGTTGATTGTTCATTACAGTGTATGCTGTGCTGCTGCCTGGTGTGCAAAGGGCTGCCGGAGGTATTTTCGGATGCTGAAAGCCATATACTGTTACAGTGAACGATCAGGAGGGAGAACAGAGCATGAATGAAGAAAAAAAGCGCATGGCAGCAACGGCTCTGGGGCTTCCCAAGGATGTGGTTTTGGGAGATGTACTGGTTCGTTTTACCGGTTTTCACGAAGTTTGTATTGAAAATTACAGAAGCATCCTTATGTATACAGATACTTTGGTGAGGATCCAGGCAAGAAACTGCCGTGTAACTCTCCACGGCCGGGAACTGAGGATCCGGTATTACAATCAGGATGCAATGGGGGTATGCGGTCAGATCCAATCGATGGAATTTGAACCGCTCCTGTAGGAAACATATAAAAGGAGGGAGAGCCTTTGCTTTTGTGGCTGTTTCGCAGCATAAAGGGATATGTACGGATCTGTTTAAAAGACGGCTCGCCGGAACGTTTTTTGAATCTTTGCAGTGCAAGAGGGTTTAAAATCTGGAACATCGTCTGCCGTGATAAGGGAGAATACGAAGCATATATGACTGTGGCGGATGTCAGGAGGGTAAAGCCTCTTGTGAGAAAATCCGGTGTCCGCTTAAGGATCACAGGGCGCTTCGGTTTTCCTTTTTTTATTTTCAGAAACAGGAAACGCTGGTATTATGCAGCCGGACTGGGAACTTTTTTCATACTGTTGTATGGTATGACTCTTTTTATCTGGGATATTGAATTTGAAGGGAATTACAGGTACACAGAGGATAATCTCAGGATCTGTCTGGAAAAGATGGATCTGCATTGCGGTATTTTAAAGAAGAAGATAAACTGTGAGGAAGTGGAGACATTTATACGAACGGATCTTCCAGAGGTTACCTGGGTATCGGCCAGTGTGACAGGAACCCGTCTGGTAGTAAAGATCAGGGAAAATCAGGTTTTATCCGCTGTGCCCCAGATAGATGAAACACCCTGTGATCTGGTGGCAGGGACGTCCGGAGTGATTCGCTCTATGGTAGTCAGAAGCGGTATTGCTCAGGTATCTGTAGGAGATACGGTAGAGAAAGGACAGATATTAGTCAGCGGCCGTGTTCCTGTTACGGGAGATAACGGAGATGAGATAACATCCCATCTGGTTCGGGCAGATGCAGATATCGAAGCGGAAACAGTGATTGAGTATGAAAAAGAGATCCCATTTTCAAGAATGCTGCGGATTCCCACCGGACAGACGAGAAAGGGGATTTACGTAAAGGCGGGCCCATGGTCTGCTGCTGCGCTTTTTCCTGCTTTAGGGAAAAAAGAGGAGTGGGATTATTATATGGAGGAGCACCAGGCAGTACTGTTTTCTGATTACTGTCTTCCGCTTTATCTGGGAGTGATAGAGGGAAAACGGATGATTTCCTATGAAAAAGCCTATACGAAACAGGAATTGGCTCTTCTGGCTGAACGAAAAGAAAAGGAGGAAGCGGAAAAATTAGAGGAAAAGGGGGTACAAATTCTTGAAAATAATGATAGAATAGAAAAGAGTGTATCCGGATACCGGATCAAGGGAGAGATGGTGGCGTTAGGGCCTATCAGTCAATGCCGGCCGGTGGAGGAAATCTCTAAAGAGTCAGAGGAGTGAAGACCGAATGAGTGTAATTGAAACAATGATCGATATTCCCGCAGAACATGAACAGAATGTCTGCGGTCAGTTCGATGCGTACTTAAAGAAAATAGAGCGCACCCTTCATGTGACGATGATCGCAAGGGACGGCGAGATTAAGATCATCGGGCCGGAAAAGGCGGTATCCCAGGCGAGAAGTGTATTTAACAATCTGATCCAGCTTTCCATGCGTCAAAATGCCATTACAGAGCAGAATGTAGATTACGCTCTGTCATTATCATTTACAGAAGAAGACGGACAGATTTTGGAGATTGATAAGGATATCATCTGCCGAACCATTACGGGAAAGCCGGTAAAGCCCAAAACGCTTGGACAGAAGCATTACGTGGATGCCATACGCAAAAAGATGATCGTCTTTGGAATCGGCCCGGCGGGAACGGGAAAGACGTATCTTGCTATGGCTATGGCGATCCAGGCCTTTAAAAACGGAGAGGTTGGGCGGATCATTCTTACACGTCCGGCGATTGAGGCGGGGGAGAAGCTGGGATTTTTGCCGGGAGATCTTCAGAGCAAGATCGATCCCTATCTGAGGCCTCTTTATGATGCTTTGTATCAGATTATGGGAGCGGAGAGTTATCTGCACAATTCAGAAAAGGGGCTGATCGAGGTGGCGCCATTAGCTTATATGAGAGGACGCACCCTGGATAATGCCTATATTATCCTGGATGAAGCCCAAAATACCACTCCGGCCCAGATGAAAATGTTCCTGACCCGTATCGGCTTCGGCTCCAAGGTTATTATCACAGGTGATCAGACCCAGAAGGATCTGCCGTCAGGAGCTGTGTCCGGACTGGATACGGCCTTAAAAGTATTAAAACGCATTGATGACATCGGCTTTTGCTATCTTACCAGTTCGGATGTGGTGCGCCATCCGCTGGTTCAGAAGATTGTACAGGCTTATGATGACTATGAGAAGAAAGCGGAGCCTAAAAAGAGGACTCCCAGAGATAAAGGAAGGTAAATACGATGACCATTTCCATTGAATATGAGGCAGAAAAGAAACTGGAGCTTCCCTATGAAACCATTATAAAGGATGTGGTGGAAGCGTCACTGGACTATGAAAAATGCCCTTATGAGGCAGAGGTAAATGTAATCCTTACGGATAATGAGACCATCCGGGAGATCAACCGGGATCACAGGCAGATTGATTCGGCTACGGATGTGCTGTCCTTTCCTATGGTAGACTATGAGGCTCCTTCAGATTTTGACCATGTAGAGGATGCGGTGGAGGATTATTTTAATCCGGAGACAGGAGAACTGATGCTGGGAGATATTGTGATCTCCGTAGAGAAGGTAGAAGAGCAGGCTGAAAAGTACGGCCATTCCCAGACCAGGGAGCTGGCATTTTTAGTGGCTCACAGCATGCTTCACCTCTGCGGTTACGATCATATGGAGGAAGAGGAACGTCTGCTGATGGAGGAACGCCAGAGAGCGATCCTGGAAACCAGGGGGTATACCCGCTGATGCAGAAAGCAGGAATGTGCCTGTTTTATCTATGACGCTTCTGACGGTCTCTATCACAGATACCAGGGACTTTGATCGGATCGTGCTTAAGTGAGATACGAAAAAGGAGCAAAAAACAGATGAAAACAATGAATAAAAAGGGAGCCAAAAGAGCTGCAGATTTTGTGGTTCAGGGCAGTATTCTGGCTATGGCAGGCATCCTGGTGCGGATCATCGGGATGCTTTACCGTATGCCCTTAAATGATATTATTGGAAAGCAGGGAAATGGATATTATACCTCAGCGTATAATGTATACAATATTCTGCTTATCCTTTCTTCCTACAGTATGCCGGTGGCTATTTCCAAGATGATTTCTTCACGCCTTGCAAGGGGAGAGTATGAGAACTGCCGCAGGATCCTGCGGGCGGGTCTTTTGTATGCCACCATTGCGGGCGGAATTGCAGGCTGTGCACTGTGGTTTGGAGCAGATTTATTTGCAGGGCTGATGAAAACGCCTTTTTCCAGCTATGCCTTAAAAACCCTGGCGCCGACGATCTGGATTATGGCCTATCTGGGAGTTTTAAGAGGTTATTTTCAGGGAACAGGCACCATGGTGCCAACGGCGGTGTCTCAGATTCTGGAACAGATTGTCAATGCAGTGGTAAGCGTAGTGGCCGCCGGCCTTTTGTTTCAGACAGGAGCAGCTATGAATGCAGCGAGAGGGGCGCAGAATTATTCCTATGCGTTAGGAGCTGCAGGAGGAACTATAGGAACAGGAGCAGGAGCAGCTACGGCCTTTATTTTTTTTGTGATGCTGACTCTTTCAAAAGGGAGGGAAGTACTGGGAGAGGAAACGGCTCCGGTGCACACCGCGGATGGCTCAGGCAGGGCAAAGACGGAAAGCTACGGCCGTCTTATGTATGTGTTGACAATCACAGTTCTTCCGATCATTGTAAGCAGCGCAGTCTATAACTGTTCCAATGTGGTGGACAACTTCCTGTTCGGACAGGGAATGGACCGCCTGGGTTATACCGGTGAGGAGATTGCCGTATTCTGGGGGGCACTGGGCCAATACCAGCTTCTTTTTAATATTCCGGTGGCGGTTTCAAATGCACTTTCCTCTTCTTTGATCCCATCCCTGACGCGGGCCGTATCCAGCGGAAATCAGGAGGAAACGAATCAGAGGATCGCTGCTGCCGTGCGTTTTTCCATGCTGATCGCCATTCCGGCGGCTGTGGGAATCGGTGTGCTGGCAGAGCCGGTGAGCAATCTTTTGTTTGCAGGAGAGGATAACAGTCTGTTGATCCGGCTTACCATGGCAGGAGCATTGGCCGTGGTGTTTTTTTCACTTTCTACGGTGACGAATGCGGTGCTTCAGGGCTTAAACCGGCTGGATGTGCCGGTGCGCCATGCGTTTTTGTCTCTGGCAGTTCATATTATATTGGTAGAGGTGTTCCTTATGATATTCCATATGGGGATTTTCAGCGTGGTATTTGCCAATATCCTTTTTGCATTTATGATGTGTCTGTTAAATGGACGCAGCATTGCCAGATATGCGGGATATCGCCAGGAATACAAAAAGACCGTGATCCTTCCTTCTGTCTGTTCCCTGCTCATGGGAACAGCCGCCTGGAGCATATATAAAGGACTTGTTTTTTTATGCCCGGCCCTTTTAAGCGGAGGCCGTTTGGGAATGGCTGTGCTGGTATTTCCCCCGGTGGCTGTTTCTATGGCTGTATATGGGGTGCTTCTCGTGAAGCTTAAGGCAATAGATGAAAAGGAACTTAAGGAGATGCCTATGGGAACCCGTCTGGTACGCCTGTGCAAACGGGTACGCCTGATGTAGAAAGAAAGAGATTTTCGGGCTGGACAGTTGTGTTTAAAAATCAGCAGAACGCAGATACTAGCTTTACAGGAGGTCAGGATCATGAAACGAATGTATTGCTATGCGCTGCTGTTTTTGGGAACCGCTTTTTTGTGTCTGGTTCTTATCTACGGGCTTACCAGATACCGCATCCGTCAGGAAGAGCCGATTCCCAATACCATACTGGAAACAGAGACGGTGCGGGATATGGAGGGACGGGAGGCTGTAAATCAGAGCGGGGTTCTTCCGGCAGCAAAAATGACACAGGAAGAGTCGAAGGAGGAATACTTTCTGGTATCTGAGGCAGGATTTTTACTGGTATTCTGCAGCGATAAAAGCACTATCTGTCTGTATACCCATATTCCGGTCACTGATTTTCCGGAAAGGGAGAGAGCGCGGCTGATGGAGGGAATCTGGTTTCCCTCTATGATGGATGTATACCATTATCTGGAATCGTATACAAGTTAAAAGAAAATGTTTCAGCGGGCGGAATCTGCCGCCCCTGTTGCAGTCAGGAGTAAAACAAAACAGATGAAAAACAGAACAGTTGGAATTATAGGAGGAGGGGCTTCCGGGCTGATGGCAGCAATTTCGGCTGCAAGAGCGGGAGCGCAGGTGACTCTGATCGAACATATGGACCGGGTTGGAAAGAAAATCCTTTCTACCGGGAACGGAAGATGCAATCTGACGAACTACAGGATGGAGCCGGAATGCTACCGCTGCAGCCAGAAGGATTTTCCCATGAAGGTAATTCAAGGCTTTGGCGTGGAGGAAACGCTGGAGTTTTTTAAGTATCTGGGAATCGTGCCAAAAGACAGGAACGGATATGTGTATCCTAATTCCGATCAGGCAGCGTCTGTTCTTGATGTTCTTCGGTGGGAGACGGAGCGGCTTGGGATCAGGGTGCTTCTTTCCTGTCAGGTATCTGTCATAAAGCCCCAGAGGGACGGGGGATTTCTGATCCGGAGCAGCCAGGGAACGCTTCATACAGATACCCTGATTCTGGCGGCAGGAAGCAAGGCCGCTCCTTCTACCGGTTCGGACGGAAGCGGTTATGAACTTGCGAAAGCTTTAGGCCATAAGGTAATTAAGCCTCTTCCGGCGCTGGTGCAGCTTCGGTGCCAGGGAACGCTTTATAAACAGCTGGCAGGAATCCGCACAGAGGCCAGGATCCGTCTTCTGGCGGACGGTATATGCATGGCAGAGGATAAAGGGGAGCTGCAGCTGACCGATTACGGCCTGTCCGGGATTCCGGTATTTCAGATCAGCCGTTACGCTTCAAGGGCATTGGACAAGGGTTCCAGAGTAAGAGCCAGTATTGACTTTATGCCATCCTGGAAGGAAGATGAGGCGTTCCGTCTTCTTAAAAAACGGGCAGTCATGCTGAAGGAAAAGCCAGTGGGAGAGCTTTTTACGGGAATGTTAAACAGAAAACTTGCGCAGGTGCTGATCAAACTGTCCGGTATCGATCCATCTGCTCTCTGTGAACGTCTTGGAAACCGCCAGCTGGAACGGATCCTGTATCAGCTTAAAAGCTATGAGGCCATTGTTATGTCCGTAAATCCATTTTCCAATGCTCAGGTGTGCTGCGGAGGAGTTGATACAAGAGAGGTGGATCCGGATACCATGGAGTCCAGAATAAGGACGGGGCTTTATCTGGCCGGAGAGCTTCTGGATGTAGACGGGATCTGCGGCGGATATAATCTGCAGTTTGCATGGTCCAGCGGATGGATCGCCGGACAGTCGGCAGCCGGAATAGAGAAGCCGCACAGAAAATAAAGAAAGAGGAAAATAAATACATATGATACGGATTAATCAGCTGAAGCTGCCTCTGGAGTACGAAAAAGAAAAACTTTTGCAGAAAGCGGCAAAGATACTGGGGATTTCTCCTGCTGATATTTTGAAAATCGATATTATAAAAGAGTCCATTGACGCCAGAAAGAAACCGGAAATTTTTTACAGCTATATTGTGGATGTGACTTTAAAATCCGGAGACTCAAAGAGGGAAGAATCCATTGTCAGAAAAAAAAAGGATCGTAATTTATCAATCAGCCATGAGAAGCCATACTGCCTGCCGGAGTGTGGAACTGCCCCTCTGGCATACCCTCCGGTTATTATCGGGACTGGTCCGGCCGGACTGTTCTGCGGTCTGATGCTGGCAAGAAAAGGATACTGCCCCATTCTTTTAGAGCGGGGTGAGGACGTAGACGCCAGAACCAGACGGGTGGAAGCTTTCTGGAAGGATGGGGTATTAAATCCAGCATCCAATGTACAGTTTGGTGAAGGCGGAGCAGGCACTTTTTCAGATGGAAAGCTGAATACGCTGGTAAAGGATACCTTTGGACGAAACAGAGAGGTTCTTAAAATTCTTTCTCAGTTCGGTGCAGACCCTTCCATCTGCTATCAGAATAAGCCTCATATTGGAACGGATGTTTTAAGCCGGATCGTAAAATCCATCCGCCAGGAGATCGAGTCTCTGGGCGGAACTGTGCGTTTTTTAAGTCAGGTTACGGATTTTAGGATAAAGGATGGAAAGCTGTATGCTTTGGAGATTAATGGAAAAGAACTCCTGTATACAGATGCCGCTGTACTGGCAGTAGGACACAGCGCCAGGGATACGTTTGAGACACTTTACCGCCACAGCGTTCCTATGGAGGCGAAAGCCTTTGCCGTGGGACTGCGTATCCAGCATCCTCAGGCCATGATCAATATGAGCCAGTACGGCATGGAGGAGTGCAGCGCGTTAGGACCTGCCAGTTATAAGCTGACCCGGCAGACTACAGCAGGCAGAGGGGTCTATTCCTTCTGCATGTGCCCAGGCGGATATGTGGTAAATGCGTCCTCTGAGCCTGGAAGACTGGCCGTAAACGGTATGAGCTACCATGACAGGGCAGGAGAGAATGCCAACAGCGCGATCATTGTGTCTGTGACCCCAGAGGATTTTTCTCACGACAATGATGAGAAAAATCCTCTAAGCGGAATTTACTTCCAGAGAGAACTGGAGGAAAAGGCGTATCAGGCAGCCGGAGGAAACATTCCGGTACAGCTTTATGGAGATTTTATCTCGGACTGCACTTCAGATCACTTTGGCAAGGTTCGGCCGGCTTTCAGGGGGCAGTATGGGTTTGCGAACCTGCGCCGGATCTTGCCGGAGGCATTGTCTGCTTCTTTTATAGAGGCTATGGAAGGCTTCGGCCATATGATAAAGGGCTTTGACTGTCCGGATGCGATTCTGGCAGGAATTGAAAGCCGCACTTCATCGCCTGTTCGGATTCCCAGAGATGAAACGCTTGAAAGTGCGGTTCGCGGCCTTTTTCCATGTGGGGAAGGGGCAGGCTATGCAGGGGGGATTACCTCCGCGGCCATGGATGGCATCAAGGTAGCGGAAGAGCTGATCCGCAGATACCGGCCTCTTAAGGAGAAAACGGGAGAACTTGAGGGATAAAAAAATTGACGGGCTATCAAATTTGGTGTAAGATAAAAAACATGGCGTTTCAGCGCCTGAAAGCAGAAGAAAAAGGAGCAGTATCATGGAAGCACAGGAACGAAAGAACCTGAAGGATAAAAAAAGAATCGTCATTAAGATTGGTTCCTCCTCTCTAACCCATCCGGAAACAGGGGAGTTAAATCTTATGAAAATAGAGAAGCTGATCCGCACCTTAAGCGATTTAAGAGGACAGGGAAAGGACGTGGTTTTGGTATCTTCCGGCGCCATTGCCGCAGGAAGGCAGGCTCTGGGCCATCACAAGCGCCCGGACTCCCTGGCGGAAAAACAGGCCTTTGCCGCTGTGGGGCAGGCCCGGCTGATGATGGTGTATCAGAAGCTCTGCGCGGAATACAACCAGACAGCCGCTCAGGTGCTTCTTACAAAGGATACCATGGTAAATGACGCTTCCCGCTACAATGCCCAGAATACCTTTGAGGAGCTTTTAAATCTGGGAACGATTCCCATTGTAAATGAAAACGATACCGTTTCTACCTCTGAGATTCCTTATGTGGACAGCTTTGGAGACAATGACCGCCTCTCCGCGATCGTAGCTGCTTTGATCGGAGCAGATCTTCTGATCCTTTTATCGGATATTGACGGTCTTTATACAGATGATCCCAGAACTAATAAGGAAGCCCGCTTTATCAGTTTTGTGCCGGAAATCACAAAGGAGCTTCTTTCCATGGGAAAGGGAACCTCAGGAAGCGATGTGGGCACAGGAGGTATGTCTGCCAAGCTGGCAGCAGCCCGGATCGCCACAGACAGCGGAGCGGATATGGTAATTGCCAATGGAGACCATGTAGAGGCAGTAATGGAAATTGTAGGAGGGAAAGAAACAGGAACCCTGTTTTTAGCCCATACTAATCTGGATTTTGACCTGATGCATTACTTAAATAACGAGTATTAAGGACAGGAGGAGAAAATGGACGCAAAAAAGATAGATCGGATCAACGAACTTTACCATAAATCCAAGTCTGTAGGACTGACGGAGAAAGAAAAAAGTGAGCAGGCGGCTCTGCGCAGGGAGTATCTTGCAGCAATCAGAGGAAGCCTGAGAAATAATTTAAATAATATTTCTATCGTAGAAAAGGACGGATCTGTTACAGATCTTGGAAAGAAATACGGCGGTATCAAAGAGGTGTAGCAGCCCGGAGAATGAGCGAAAAGGAGCGCAGAGGGAATATGACATTAAATGAGATCGGCGGTCAGGCCAGGGCAGTTTCCAGAATACTGAACAGCCTGGGCTCCAGAGAAAAAAATATTGGATTGGAGGAAGCAGCCAGAGCGCTGCTTGAGGGCGAGGATGAGATCCTTGCTGCAAATGAGGCAGATTATGAGATGGCACGGCAAAAGGGCATGAGCCAGGGACTTTTAGACCGTCTGCGTTTGACTCCGGCCAGAGTTCAATCCATGGCAGACGGACTTTTAAAGGTCGCTTCTCTGGAGGATCCTGTGGGAGAAGTCATCTCCATGAAGCTTCGTCCCAATGGTTTAAAAATTGGCCAGAAACGGGTGCCTTTAGGCGTGATCGGCATGATCTACGAGGCGCGTCCCAATGTGACAGCCGACGCCTTCGGCCTGTGCTTTAAGTCCGGAAATGCTGTGATCTTAAAGGGTGGAAGCGATGCCGGAGAGTCCAATAAGGCTATTGTAAGATGGATCCGCACCGGTCTTGTCCGTGCGGGACTGCCGGAGGATGCTGTGCAGCTCATTGAAGATGCCAGCCGGGAAACTACGAGAGAACTGATGCGCTTAAATCAGTATGTGGATGTGCTGATCCCCAGAGGCGGAGCCGGACTGATCCGTACGGTTGTGGAAAACAGTACCGTGCCTGTGATCCAGACAGGAACAGGAAACTGCCATATTTTTGTAGACGAGTCTGCGGATTTCCATATGGCTCTGGATATTATCTTCAATGCAAAGACCCAGAGGATCGGGGTCTGCAATGCCTGTGAATCATTGGTGGTCCACAGAAAAATTGCAGCGGACTTCCTTCCATTATTAAGGAAAAAACTGGAAGAAAAGCAGGTGGAGATCCGGGCGGATGAGGCAGCCAGAGCCATTGAACCGTCCTTTAAGCCGGCAGAGCCGGAGGACTGGGGAACGGAATATCTGGATTACATCCTGTCCTTAAAGCTGGTGGATTCCCTGGATGAAGCCATTCGTCATATCAATACATACAATACCGGTCATTCTGAGGCCATTATCACCTCTGATTATTTTAACGCACAGAAGTTTTTGGATGAGGTGGATGCGGCAGCTGTGTACGTAAATGCCTCCACCCGTTTTACCGACGGAGAGGAATTCGGTTTTGGAGCGGAGATCGGGATCAGTACCCAGAAGCTTCACGCCAGAGGCCCTATGGGCTTAAAGGAGCTGACTACAACCAAGTATATCATCTACGGAGACGGCCAGATCCGCAGCTGAGAAGAGAGGAACTTATTTATATGTTAGAAGAAGAAAAGAAGGGCAGAAGCCGCAAGAAAGAAGAGGAGGAGCCCTTTGATCTGAAAAAGGAGATCATCAGCTGGATCCAGATTATTGCGGCAGCTGTGATCATTGCCCTTGTGCTGAATAATTTCATTATTGCCAACAGCCGTGTTCCCAGCGGTTCTATGGAAAATACCATTATGACCAAAAGCCGTGTGATCGGCTCCAGGCTTTCCTACTTAACCGATGACCCGGAGCGGGGAGATATCGTGATTTTCCATTACCCGGATGATGAATCCGTTTACTATGTAAAGCGCGTGATCGGCCTTCCGGGAGAAACGGTGGAGATCGTAGACGGAAAGGTTTATATTAATGGCTCTGACACACCCTTAGAGGAACCTTATCTTCCTGAGCCTATGGAGGGCTCCTACGGTCCTTACACAGTGCCTGAGGGAAGCTATTTCATGCTGGGCGACAACCGCAACAATTCCAGAGATGCCAGATACTGGGAAAACAAGTTCGTAAAAAAGGAAAAGATCATAGCAAAGGTATTATTCTGTTATTATCCTCTTTCCCAATTCGGACCTGTGGAATAAATAGAGATTACCACCGGAACCGGCTGGGCTTATCTGCCCAGCCGCCTTACGTTGCCGGAAAAGAAACATTATACCATCAGAACAGGAGTAAACATACATGGAATTATCTGCAAACATCTCTTATGAGGCGCTGCACGGCGCTCCTCCGGCTTGTGAACCGGAACGCCAGCAGTATTTTATGGAAAAAGCAAAGAAGCAGCTGGAGGTTTTTAAGGATCGTTTGGGCCGTCCTCTGACCTGCTGTATCAATACCTTTGGCTGCCAGATGAACGCCAGAGATTCGGAGAAACTTTTAGGGATCCTGGAAGCCATCGGCTATGTGGCATCGGACACGGAAGAGGCGGATTTTGTTCTCTATAATACCTGTACAGTTCGTGAAAATGCCAATTTGAGAGTTTACGGCCGTTTAGGACAGCTTGGAGCAAGAAAGAAAAAGCATCCCCATATGATGATCGCGCTCTGCGGCTGTATGATGCAGGAAAAGGAAGTGGTAGAAAAGATCAGAAAGAGCTACCGCTATGTGGATCTGATCTTTGGGACCCACAATATTTTTAAGCTGGCAGAGCTGATCAGCATCTGCCTGGAAAAACGCCAGGAAGAGCTTCTGAACGAGGAGGAAGGCGTCCATACAAAACACACCATGGTGGTGGACGTATGGAAGGACACGGATATGATCGTGGAGGATCTTCCGGTGGAGCGCAAATATTCCTTTAAATCCGGCGTCAATATTATGTTTGGCTGCAACAATTTCTGCAGCTACTGTATTGTCCCCTATGTCCGGGGCAGGGAGCGCAGCAGAAAGCCGGAGGAGATTATAAAGGAAATCAAGCGGCTGGTGGCAGACGGCGTAGTGGAGGTAATGCTTTTGGGGCAGAATGTAAACTCCTATGGCAAAAATCTGGAGACGCCCATGACCTTTGCAGAGCTGCTTCGCGAGATTGAGAAGATTCCGGGACTGGAGCGGATACGCTTTATGACCTCCCATCCAAAGGATCTTTCGGATGAACTGATTCAGGTAATGGCAGAGTCCCAAAAGATCTGCCGCCATCTCCATCTGCCCCTTCAGTCCGGGAGCTCCCGCATTTTAAAGGAGATGAACCGAAGATATACCAAGGAGCAGTTTCTGGCTCTGGCGGAAAAGATCAAGGCCGCTGTGCCGGGTATTTCCCTGACGACGGATATTATCGTGGGCTTTCCAGGAGAGACAGAAGAGGATTTTGAGGAAACCCTGGATGTGGTAAGAAACGTACGCTTTGACAGTGCATTTACCTTTATCTATTCCAAGCGCACGGGAACTCCTGCGGCGGCCATGGAAAACCAGGTGCCTGAGGACGTGGTAAAGGAACGCTTTGACCGTCTTTTAAAAGAAGTACAGGATATTTCCGCAGAGGTCTGCGGACGGGATGTGCATACGGTGCAGCAGGTGCTGGTGGAGGAGGTAAACGACCATTCTCCTGAGCTGATGACGGGCCGTATGTCAAATAATACCGTAGTACATTTTCCGGGAGATGCGTCTATGATCGGTTCCCTGGTAGATGTTTATCTGGAAGAGAGCAGGGGCTTTTACTACATGGGACGGATCCATGAGGATTCAGGGGAGGCGTGATCGTGGAGATTGATATTTCACAGCTGTCTCCCATGATGCAGCATTACATGGAGACAAAAAAAGAATATCCGGACTGTATCTTGTTTTACCGTCTGGGCGATTTTTACGAAATGTTTTTCGACGATGCCCTGGCAGCTTCCAAAGCATTGGAGATTACGCTGACCGGAAAGGAATGTGGCCTTAAGGAACGCGCCCCCATGTGCGGAGTTCCCTATCATGCAGTGGATTCCTATCTGTACCGTTTGGTTCAAAAGGGTTTTAAGGTAGCCATTGCAGAGCAGATGGAAGACCCAAAACAGGCAAAAGGGCTTGTAAAGAGAGAGGTTATCCGGGTGGTAACGCCGGGCACCATTACCAGCGCTCAGGCTCTGGATGAGACGAAAAATAATTACCTGATGGGAATTGTCTATGTGGACGGCCGCTACGGTATTTCCACCGCAGATATCAGTACGGGAGAATTTTTGGTTACAGAAGTGGATTCTGACCGGGAGCTGTTTGATGAGATCAATAAATTTTCTCCCTCTGAGATCATCTGCAACAATGCATTTTATATGTCTGGGGTAGACCTGGATGAACTGAAAAACCGGTATCAGGTCATCATATCCGCTCTGGACAGCCATTTCTTTGGGGATGAATCCTGTAAAAAAGTATTAAAGGAGCACTTTAAGGTAAATTCATTAAGTGGGCTGGGATTAGAGGACTATGCTACGGGGATCATTGCAGCAGGAGCGGTGATGGAATATATGTATGAGACTCAGAAGAGCACCTTAGAGCATATTACTTCCCTCACCCCCTACCGCACCGGCCAGTATATGGTGATCGACACCTCTACCAGAAGGAATCTGGAGCTTGTGGAAACCATGCGGGAAAAACAGAAGAGGGGCACTCTTTTGTGGGTTCTTGACCGGACAAAGACAGCCATGGGCGCCAGGCTGCTGCGAAGCTATATCGAGCAGCCGCTGATCCACAAAGATGAGATCATCCGGCGGCAGGATGCGGTGGAAGAGCTGAATATGAATTATATTTCCAGGGAGGAGCTGGGAGAGTATTTAAATCCCATTTATGACCTGGAGCGCCTGATCGGACGGATCAGCTATAAGACGGCCAGTCCCAGAGACCTCATTGCCTTTAAGACCTCTCTGGAAATGCTGCCTCATATCAAACGCCTTCTTGGAGAATTTCAGACCGGGCTTTTAAAGGAGCTTGAGAGCGAGCTGGATCCTTTGGAAGATATTTGGGATCTGATCCGCCGTTCCATTGTAGATGATCCGCCCATTACTGTGAGAGACGGCGGTATCATTAAGGAAGGCTTCCATGAGGAAGCCGACCGGCTGCGCAATGCTAAAACCGAGGGAAAGACCTGGTTAGCTGAGTTAGAAGCACGTGAAAAGGAAAAGACGGGCATTAAAACCCTGAAGGTCAAGTACAATAAGGTGTTCGGCTACTATTTTGAAGTGACAAATTCTTTTAAAGACATGGTGCCGGACTATTTTGTGCGCAAGCAGACCCTTACGAATGCAGAGCGCTTTACCACAGATGAGCTAAAGCAGCTTGAGGATGTGATCATGGGGGCGGAGGAAAAGCTGACAGCCCTGGAATACGATCTGTTCTGTGAGGTAAGGGATTCCATTTCTTCCCAGGTAGTACGGATCCAGCAGACGGCCAGAGCCATTGCGGGAATCGACGTGTTCTGTTCCCTGTCCTCTGTGGCGACCCGCCGCAATTACGTCAAGCCCTCTATCAATGAAAAGGGCGTGATCCACATCAAGAACGGCCGCCATCCGGTAGTGGAGCAGATGATGCGGGATGATCTGTTTGTGGCAAATGATACCTTTTTAGACAATGGAAAGAACCGTCTTTCCGTAATTACCGGTCCCAACATGGCGGGAAAATCTACCTATATGCGCCAGGTGGCTCTGATCGTGCTAATGGCACAGTTAGGAAGCTTTGTACCGGCTCAGGAGGCGGATATCGGTATCTGCGACCGTATTTTTACCCGTGTGGGCGCTTCGGATGATCTAGCAAGCGGACAGAGTACCTTTATGGTGGAGATGACCGAGGTGGCAAATATCCTTAGAAACGCCACAAGGAACAGCCTTCTGGTGCTGGATGAGATCGGCCGCGGCACCAGCACCTTTGACGGCCTTTCGATCGCATGGGCCGTGATCGAGCACATCAGCAGCACAAAGCTTTTGGGAGCAAAGACGCTTTTTGCTACCCATTACCATGAGCTGACGGAATTAGAGGGTACCATTGCAGGCGTGAAAAATTACTGTATTGCAGTAAAGGAGCAGGGAGACGATATTGTATTTTTAAGGAAGATTGTCCGGGGCGGCGCAGATAAGAGCTACGGCATCCAGGTGGCAAAGCTGGCCGGGGTTCCGGATTCTGTCATCAGCCGCGCCAGGGAGATCGCCGGAGAGCTCAGTGAAAATGATATTACGGCCCGTGCAAAGGAAATCGCTCAGGCGAATGCCAATGTGACCCAGCACAGGGCGGTTCCAAAGCCGGATGAGGTGGATCTGCAGCAGCTTACCTTCTTTGATACGGTAAAGGATGATGATATTATTAAGGAGCTGGACGGCCTGGAGCTTTCCACTATGACGCCGCTTGATGCCTTAAATACCCTGTACCGGCTTCAGACAAAGCTGAAAAACCGATGGAAGGAGTAAATATACATGAATTTTCATATTCTTACCCTGTTTCCTGACATGGTTATGGATGGTCTTGGCACCAGCATCACAGGACGGGCCATGGAAAGCGGGGCCATTCAGGCAGAGGCGGTGGACATTCGGACTTATTCAAGGGACAAGCACCGCCATGTGGATGACGCGCCTTATGGCGGCGGAGCAGGCATGGTAATGCAGCCCGGTCCGGTGTGCGATGCCTATGAGGATCTGTGCCGCCGCTTAAACCGCCGTCCCAGAGTAATCTATATGACCCCTCAGGGCCAGCGGTTTAACCAGAAGATTGCGGAGGAGCTGTCTAAGGAGGAAGAGCTTGTATTCCTCTGCGGCCACTATGAGGGCATTGATGAGCGGGCTCTGGAGGCCATCGGTGCAGAGTACCTTTCTCTTGGGGATTTTGTCCTTACCGGAGGGGAGCTTCCTGCAATGGTGATGATCGACTGCATTTCCCGACTGGTGCCAGGGGTGCTGGGGAACGGAGATTCTGCAGAAATAGAGTCCTTTTATGACAATCTTTTAGAGTATCCCCAGTATACCCGCCCGGAGGTCTTTGAAGGCCGTCCGGTGCCGGAGGTTCTCCTCACAGGCCATCATAAAAATATTGAAGCCTGGAGACGGGAGCAATCCATCCGCCGCACCCTTGAGCGCCGTCCGGATCTTCTGGCAGAAGCCAGTCTGACTTTAAAGGAGCAGAAGTTTTTGGACAGCCTTAAGTCTGAACTGGGACAGGAGAGCATTTTAAAGGAACTGGAAACATACATTGAAAAGCTTGTGGATCCGGAATGCGGAGAGAGCGCCGGAAAACAGGTGCGCCGCCAGATGGCTCTGGTAAAGAAGCTTTTAAATGAAAAACAGTGCACGGCAGAGGAATTAAAGGGCTATTTTAAGGTCATGGCTTTAAAGGAAAGTATGTAAAAATTTTAACGCTTATTGACAAGGGAAGGGCTTCTAGTGTAAAATTTCTTGAAACCTGTGTAAAAATAAAAAATAAACAAAAGAAATAGGAGTTGATGAATTTTGGATCTATCAGGTGATACGGTCGTCATACGTTTGGTGTTAGTAGTGGTCTGTCTGGTGCTTTCGGCGTTTTTCTCTTCTTCGGAAACCGCCCTTACAACGGTGAATCTGATCCGTATACGAAATCTTGCAGACAACGGAGATAAGGCGGCAGCCTGGGTTTTAAAGGCCAGAAGAGATCAGAGCAAAATGCTGGGAGCCATTTTGATCGGAAACAATGTGGTTAATCTTTCTGCGTCCTCCATGCTTACCGTGCTGGTAACGGATGTATTCGGAAGCCAGGCCGTAGGAGCGGCTACCGGAGTGTTGACTCTTTTAGTGCTGCTTTTTGGAGAGATTACGCCAAAAACCATAGCTACTCTGGAGGCAGAAAAAAACGCCCTTCGCTTTGCGAGAGTAATCTGCCTTCTCATGACCATACTGACACCAGTTATTTTTGTTGTAAACCTGCTCTCCGGCGGGGTTCTGCGTCTTTTGGGCGTGGATCCCAACAAGCCGACAGACAGTATTACGGAAGATGAGCTGAGAACGATCGTAGAGGTAGGTCACGAAAAGGGTGTGATCGAATCAGAAGAAAAAGAGATGATCAACAATGTGTTCGATCTGGGAGACTCTGTTGCCAGAGATATCATGGTTCCCAGGATCGACATGAGCTTTGTAGATGTGGAGGCGTCCTATGAGGAACTGATGGAAATTTTCCGCAGGGATCATTATACCCGCCTTCCTGTCTATGAGGACAACACCGACAATGTCATCGGCATTATCAACATGAAGGATCTGATCCTTTTGGAGGACAGAGCCGCTTTTTCCGTCCGCGACTACCTGCGCCAGCCCCTGTTTACCTTTGAGTCAAAGAAACTCTCCGAACTCATGATCGAGATGCGAAAGACATCAAATAATATCGTGATCGTTCTGGATGAGTATGGTGCAACCGCAGGCCTGATCACGCTGGAGGATATCCTGGAGGAGATCGTAGGCGATATCAGGGATGAATTTGACGCAGATGAGGAAGACGAGCTTAAGGAGATTTCCAAAGGAGAATATCTGGCAGACGGTTCCATGAACCTGGACGATATCAATGACCGGCTTGGCCTGGAGCTTGTATCAGAAGATTTTGATTCACTGGGCGGTTTTATGATCGACCGTCTGGAGCATCTTCCGGCAGAAGGAGAAGAGGTGGACACAGAAGAAGTCCGTCTGGTAGTGGAAAAAGTCAATAAAAACCGGATTGACAAGGTTCATATTTATGTAAAAAAAACGGTTGCAAATGAAGCGGATCTGTGATAAACTGATTCCGTTGTGACAAAGAATAGATGGTCCTCTGCTACTGAATTGCAGTGAACACGTTTTACCGCATAGAGTATTAAGAACATCCAATAAATGAAGGAGGTTCACACAATGAACGAAATTATCAAGAATATCGAAGCAGCACAGTTAAAGGAAAGCGTACCCAGCTTCCACGTAGGCGATACCGTAAAGGTATACAACAAGATCAAAGAGGGTAACCGCGAGAGAATCCAGATCTTTGAGGGCGTTGTGATCAAGAGACAGAACGGCGGAGCAAGAGAGACCTTCACCGTTAGAAAGAACTCCAACGGCATCGGCGTAGAGAAGACATGGCCATTACATTCCCCAAGCGTAGACAACGTTGAGGTTGTCCGCAAGGGTAAAGTAAGAAGAGCAAAACTGAACTACTTAAGAGACAGAGTAGGTAAGGCTGCTAAGGTAAAAGAGTTAGTTAAATAAGTAAGGCAGACAAAACGGGGACAATGAAAATTGTCCCCATTTTAGTAGCTGCGGATTGAAAACAGAATCGGGGGCAGACTTGGATTTTTATATCAATGAAGATACCGCCTGGCTTCGCAGGGCAGTCAGCTGGGTGGTGAATATTGTAGTAGTTTTAGCCTGCGCCTGGTTTTTAGTCTATGGTTATGGGGGCCAGGTGGAAATCTCAGGCAATTCCATGCAGCCAGTTTTAGACGGGGGCGACGTGGTGCTTACAGACCGGATCACTTATGTGGTGAGACGTCCCAGGCGTTTTGACATCGTAGTGTTTAAACGGGAAGATGGAAGGAAAAATGTAAAAAGGGTCATTGGGCTTCCCGGAGAAACGGTACAGATTAAAAATGGCCTTGTTTATATTGATGGAAGCCCCTTAAAAGCCCCTGAGGGACTGGATCTTGTTTCTTTAGCCGGACGTGCAGAAAGTCCGGTCCTTCTGTCGGAGGATGAATACTTTCTGCTGGGAGACAACAGGGACAGCAGTGAGGACAGCCGTTTTTCCAATGTGGGAAATGTGAAGGAAAATCAGATCCTCGGCCGGGTATGGCTGCGTTTTCTTCCCCTGTTAAAGCTTGATTTTATCCCCGGAGGACAGTGAAAAAACCGGGCAGTAAAAATGAGAAGAACGAGGAGTTATAAGCGATGAATATACAGTGGTACCCGGGCCATATGACAAAGGCCAGACGGGCAATGAAAGAGGATATGAAGCTCATTGATCTGGTGATCGAGCTGGTGGACGCAAGAGTGCCCTTTTCCAGTCGGAATCCGGATATTGACGAGCTGGCAGCCGGGAAGGCGCGGATGGTTCTGTTAAATAAGGCAGATCTGGCAGACGAGGCGAAAAATGCAGCCTGGGCCGCTCTGTTTGAATCACGGGGCATCCATGTGGCAAAGATTGACGCCAGAAATAAGGGAAGCTTAAAGCAGGTTCAGGCTGTGATCCAGGAGGCTTGTAAGGAAAAGATTGAAAGAGACCGCAGAAGAGGGATTTTAAACCGTCCTATCCGTACGATGGTAGTGGGAATCCCAAATGTTGGAAAGTCCACCTTTATCAATTCCTTTGCCGGAAAGGCCTGCGCCAAAACGGGAAATAAGCCCGGTGTCACAAAGGGAAACCAGTGGATCCGTCTGAATAAAACGCTGGAGCTTTTAGATACTCCGGGTATTTTGTGGCCCAGATTTGAGGATCAGACCGTAGGCCTGCATCTGGCTCTGATCGGCTCCATTAACGACCAGATTTTAAACCGGGAAGAGCTGGCCTGGGAGTTGATCGGGCTTTTGGAGCAGATTTATCCCGGCGTGCTCACAGAGCGCTACGGGGATGCTGCTGAGGGAGAAACGGAAGACAACAGTGCCTGGAAGGAACTGTCAAAAGAGGAGCAGAATCTGAAGGCAAGCCGGATGCTGGAGCGGATTGCGAAAAACCGTGCGTGCCTGATGAAGGGAGGAGAGCTGGATCTTGCCAGAGCCTCTGCCCTTCTTTTAGATGAGTTCCGTTCCGGAAAGCTTGGAAAGCTCAGTCTGGAGCAGGCACAGGATTACACAGACAGGGTGAAATAAATGGCGCGTGAATTAAAGGGAGAACGTCTGAAAAAGGAGCTTGCCAGACTGGAGGCGATGAAAGCCTATGAAAAAGAATATGAAGATTATACGTTGATCTGCGGGATTGATGAGGCCGGCAGGGGGCCCCTTGCAGGGCCGGTTACGGCAGGGGCAGTGATTCTGCCAAAGGACTGTCAGATCCTCTATCTGAATGATTCTAAAAAGCTGTCAGAAAAGAGACGGGAAGAGCTTTTTCTTGAGATTAAGGAAAAGGCTGTATCCTGGTGCGTAGGGACTGCTTCTCCGGCCCGGATTGATGAAATCAATATTCTGCAGGCTACCTATGAGGCCATGAGGGAAGCAATCTGGGGGCTTTCTGCGGTACCGGAGATTCTGCTCAATGACGCGGTCCAGATTCCAAAGGTAGAGATCCCGCAGGTATCTATTATAAAGGGAGATGCAAAGAGCGTATCCATCGCTGCCGCCAGTATTCTGGCAAAGGTTACAAGGGATCACATGATGGCAGAATATGATGAAATCTATCCCGGTTACGGCTTTGCAAAGCACAAGGGTTACGGCACGGCGGCCCATATTCAGGCTTTAAAGGAGCTTGGGCCCTGTCCGATCCACAGAAGAAGCTTTATTAAAAACTTTGTTGCAGAGGAAGCAGAATGAATAAAAGAGAAACAGGCAGCCGTTATGAAGATGCAGCGGCTGCCTTTCTTCAAAGTAAAGGGCTGCGGCTTCTGGAAAAGAATTTCCGCTGCCGCAAAGGGGAGATTGACCTGATCCTGATGGACGGCGCCTGCCTTGTATTTACAGAAGTAAAATACAGATCCGGTCCGGGCTGCGGCTCTCCCCTGGAGGCCATTGATGGACGCAAACAGAAAAAAATCCGCCATACGGCCGCTTATTATATGTATATCCGCCGCATTTCTCAGGATACACCCTGCCGCTTTGACGCAGTAGGTATTATGGGAGAATCAATTCAGTGGATACAGGATGCTTTTTAAAAGAATTGATCAAAAGATACAGGGGAGAATGCTCTATGATTCAGTGGAAGTATAAAAACAGTGCGAAGGTTCTTACGACAAGAGAAAAGGGAGGAGTGCCGTATCTTTCCTTTGATGTTCTTGAAAAAACCGGCCTTGTGATCAACGGTTTTTCCACCAGGCTTGGAGGCGTAAGCAAAGGGGACTGCGCATCTATGAACTTTTCTTATACCAGAGGGGACGATCCGAAGGATGTATTGGAAAATTTTACCAGAATGGCCACGGCTCTTGGGGTAGACAGAGACCGGATGACCGTATCCTGGCAGACCCATACAGTCAATGTCCGGCGTATGACCAAGGCAGATGAGGGAAAAGGGGTGATCATTCCCAGAGATTACAGGGATGTAGACGGGATGATCACAGATGTACCCGGCCAGACCCTTGTGACCTTTTATGCGGACTGTGTGCCGCTGTATTTTGTGGATCGGACCCATAGGGCCATCGGCTTAAGCCATTCCGGCTGGCGGGGGACGGTAAAGGCCATGGGGCAGGAAACTATAAAGGCCATGAAGGAGGCCTTCGGAACACGGCCTGAGGATCTGGTGGTCTGCATCGGCCCCAGCATCTGTAAGGACTGCTTTGAAGTGGGAGAAGAGGTGGTGGAGGAATTTAAAGAAGCCTTTGCTCCCAGATGGCATTCTTCCCTTTTTACAGAAGGAAAGGCTCCGGGCAAATATCAGCTGGATTTGTGGACGGCAAATGAAATCCTTTTTCTGGAAGCTGGACTAAAAAAAGAGCAGATCCACACGGCCAATATCTGTACCATGTGCAACCATGAGGTGCTTTTTTCCCACCGGAAGGCTGGGGCTAAAAGAGGAACTCTGGCAGCATTTTTATGCCTGAAATGATACGGCAATGAAAAACCCCGTCTTCGGACGGCCCTTGATGGCGGCCCGGACGGGGTTTCATGATATCATTAGATGATCTGCTGTCTTTTTCTTACAAGCTTCTGGATCTTCTCTGTAGGAGAAAGGGTTGCTCCGATGGAACGGTCATGGTTTAAGGAGTTGATAATAGCAGCGGTGTATTTGCTCATATCTGCCTCCAGATACCACTTGCGGTCAAAGAGCTCCTTTGGACGGTAATTTAAGTTGGTTGTGATCACATAATCCAGATAACCCTTCTCAAAATACTCGTCGAACTTCTCAAGTCCATTGGTGAACAGGCCGAAGGTACAGCATACGATCGCCTTGGCAGCCTTTCTCTCCTTTAATTCCTTACAGGTATCCAGCATACTTTCACCGGAGGAGATCATATCGTCAATGATCAGAACGGTCTTGCCTTCTACGGAGGAACCTAAGAACTCATGGGCTACGATGGGGTTGCGTCCGTTTACAACCTTGGAATAGTCGCGGCGCTTGTAGAACATACCCATATCTACGCCCAGGTTGTTTGCCAGATATACCGCGCGGTTCATGGCGCCTTCATCCGGGCTGATCACCATCAGATGCTCCTTGTCGATCTTTGTGGTAGTATCGTGGGAGAACAGTGTTTTTACAAACTGATACGTAGGCAGGAAGTTGTCAAAGCCGTAAAGGGGGATGGCATTCTGCACTCTGGGGTCGTGAGCATCAAAGGTAATGATGTTTTCTACGCCCATTGCAACCAGCTCCTCCAGTGCCATAGCACAGTCTAAGGACTCGCGCTTGCTGCGCTTGTGCTGGCGGCTTTCATAGAGGAAAGGCATAATTACATTGATCCGGTGAGCTGTAGAGGAGCAGGCACCGATAATACGCTTTAAATCCTGATAATGGTCATCCGGGGACATGTGGTTGGTGTAGCCGCATACAGTGTAGGGGATGCTGTAGTTCATTACATCAACCATTACAAATACATCGTTGCCGCGTACAGATTCATTGATCACGCCTTTTGCCTCGCCAGTGCCAAAGCGCGGGCAGTAGCAGTCCAACAGATAGGAATCCACATCATATCCGCGGTAGCGCAGGTCTGCCTTGCGGCGGGTCAGTTCCTCAATATCGTTGCGGCGGAACTGCACAATGTGATCGTTGACCTTGGAGGCGAAGTCCCGGCAGCTTTCCAGGGCAGCCAGCTTTAAAGGTGCAACGGGGAGGGAATCATTAAATACGAAATTGTTAGCCATGAAAGCTTACTCCTTTGTCCATTGTAGTGACGGTTTTCCTCAGAAAACAAGGCGGACAGGCCGTCCCTGTCTGAGGGCATACATATGATATATACCATTTCCCGCCATTCCGGTCAAGGCTTTACAGAGATTTTACTGAAAAATACATTGGGAAGTTGCCATTTACAAACATAGGTAAAATTGTTATGATAGAAAAAGAACATCAGAATACAGACAGATTGAGGTTAAAATAATATGGAAAAGAAACTGAAGGGACATCTTATTTCAAAGGTAGATCCGGGTTCCATTGGCGAAGAACTGGAGCTGGAGCCGGGAGACTGTGTCCTTACGATCAACGGAAATCCCATAGAGGATATATTCGATTATGAATACTATGTAAACAGTCCGTCCATGCTTATGACGGTGAGAAAGGCTGACGGAGAAGAGTGGGAGCTTGACATTGAAAACGATTATGAGGATCTGGGACTTACGTTTGAAAACGGACTTATGAGCGAGTACCGATCCTGCAGCAACAAGTGCATTTTCTGCTTTATTGACCAGATGCCTCCGGGAATGCGGGAAACACTGTATTTTAAGGATGATGATACCAGACTGTCCTTTCTCCAGGGAAATTATGTGACCCTTACGAATCTGAAGGAAAAAGATATCGAGCGGATCATCCGCTTTAAACTGGCTCCGATCAATATTTCCGTCCAGACCACCAATCCGGAGCTTCGCTGCAAGATGCTGCACAACCGTTTTGCAGGACAATCCCTGAAACTGATCGACCGCCTTTATGAGGCAGGTACGCCCATGAACGGACAGATTGTTTTGTGCAAGGGTGTCAATGACGGGGAGGAGTTAAAGCGTTCCATTGAGGATCTTACAAAGTATATTCCCTGTATGCAGAGCGTATCTGTGGTGCCGGTGGGGCTTTCCAAGTACAGAGACGGTCTGTACCCCTTAGAACCGTTTACAAAGGAGGACGCCTGCCAGGTCATCGACCTGATCGAGATGTGGCAGAAAAAGCTGTATAAGGAGCATGGGATCCACTTTATCCACGCCAGCGACGAGTGGTATATTCTGGCAGAGCGCCCCCTTCCGGAGGAGGAGCGATATGACGGTTATATCCAGCTGGAAAACGGAGTGGGAATGCTGAGGCTTCTGGCCTCAGAAGTAGAGGAGGCGTTAAAAGGGTACTCTGATGACGGTCAAAACCGTACCGTTTCCATTGCAACCGGCCGCCTTCCCTATCCTTATATAAAGAAATATGCCGGATGGATCAATGAAAAATTCCCCGGCCGCACCATTCATATTTATCCCATAAGAAATGATTTTTTTGGAGAATCCATCACTGTATCCGGCCTTCTCACCGGGCAGGATGTGATCGCCCAGCTAAAGGGCAAAGAGCTGGGAGAATACCTTCTTCTTCCGGTAAATATGTTCCGCAGCGGCGAGACCGTTTTTTTGGATGATCTCACGGCCGAGGACGCAGAAAAGGCTTTACAAGTAAAGGTGCGTATAGTAAAATCAAGCGGGCGCGATTTTGTAAAGGCGGTTCTTTATCCAGAGCTGGAAGCAGAACAAACGGAGGATGAAGCAGGCCTTGGAGCAGACTACGGCTATGAGGGCTATGAGCTTGATGAGCTGTCGGACGAGTCATATAAGTAGGAGGAATAAAGATAAATGAGCAAACCAGTGGTAGCCATCGTAGGAAGACCCAATGTGGGAAAATCTACGCTGTTTAATGTAATTGCAGGAGATACCATCTCCATTGTAAAGGATACCCCAGGCGTTACCAGAGACCGTATTTATGCGGACTGTTCCTGGCTGGATATGAATTTCACTTTAATTGATACAGGCGGTATTGAACCGGATACCAGCGATATCATTTTATCCCAGATGCGGGAGCAGGCGGAGATCGCCATTTCCACCGCAGATGTGATCGTGTTTATCGTAGATGTGCGTCAGGGACTGGTAGATGCGGATTCCAAGGTGGCAGATATGCTCCGCAAATCCAGAAAACCGGTTGTGCTGGCTGTAAATAAAGTGGACAGCATGGCAAAATTTGGAAATGACGTATATGAGTTTTACAATCTGGGAATCGGCGATCCTGTTCCTGTTTCTGCGGCATCCCGTCTGGGGATCGGTGATCTGTTGGATGAGGTGGTAAAACATTTTGACGGAACTGCCTCAGAGGAAGAGGAGGATGACCGTCCGAGAATTGCGGTGGTCGGAAAGCCCAATGTGGGAAAATCTTCCATTATCAATAAGCTTTTAGGAGAAAACAGGGTCATTGTATCTGATATTGCCGGAACTACCAGAGATGCAGTGGATACAGAGATTGTCCACAACGGTACGCCCTATGTATTTATCGACACAGCGGGACTCCGCCGCAAAAATAAAATCAAAGAAGAACTGGAGCGCTACAGTATTATCCGTACGGTAACCGCAGTGGAGCGGGCGGACATTGTGGTTGTGGTCATTGATGCCAAGGAAGGCGTTACGGAGCAGGATGCAAAGATCGCCGGAATTGCACATGACAGAGGCAAGGGAATTATTGTGGCTGTAAATAAATGGGATGCCATTGAGAAGAATGACAAGACCATTTACCAGTATACAAATAAAATCCGGGAAACTCTGGCATTCATGCCCTATGCGGAATTTATCTTTATCTCGGCTGCCACCGGACAGCGTCTTCCAAAGCTGTTTGACATGATCGATATGGTGCGCCAGAACCAGAATCTCCGTGTAGCGACCGGTGTTCTTAATGAGATCATGACAGAGGCAGTAGCCATGCAGCAGCCGCCTTCCGATAAGGGCAAGCGCTTAAAGATTTACTACATGACCCAGGTATCTGTAAAGCCGCCGACCTTTGTGGTGTTTGTAAACGATAAGGAACTGATGCATTTCTCCTATACGAGATATCTGGAGAATCAGATCCGAAACGCTTTTGGATTTAAGGGTACCTCCTTAAAATTCATCATCCGGGAACGGAAGGAAAAAGATCAGTAATACAAGGGGATATGAGAAATGGAACGCATCATTTGTCTGGCCGCCGGTTATCTGTGCGGCCTCTTTCAGACCGGATATATTTATGGAAAACTTCACGGCATTGATATACGCAGTTACGGAAGCGGCAACTCCGGCAGTACCAATGCCCTGCGTGTAATGGGAAAAAAAGCAGGTCTTACGGTTTTTGTGGGAGATTTCTTAAAAACCGTGATCCCCTGCTTTATCACGCGGCTGCTGTTTAAGGATCAGCCGGAGCTTATGTATGTGTATATGCTCTATACGGGCCTTGGAGTGATCCTGGGACATAATTTTCCTTTTTATCTAGGATTTAAGGGAGGAAAGGGAATTGCAGCCACAGCGGGAATTATTTTCTCCATTGACTGGAGACTGACTGTGATCTGCCTATCCTGCTTTATTCTGCTTGTGGCAGTGACACGCTATGTATCGTTAGGTTCTTTAGTGGTATCTGTGATCCTTCTTGTCTGGGACGCAGTACAGAATCTCCGCGGAGCCTATGGCCTGATACCGGGAAGACTGGAGTTTACAGCTGTGACAGCCGTGATCACGGTCATGGCCTTCTGGCGCCACCGGGCGAATATCGGCCGTCTTTTAAAGGGCACGGAAAATAAAGTGGGAGCCAAAAAGCAGTAAATACATAAATACAGTGACAGGAGGGGTACGATATGTCTAAGATTGGTGTGATCGGTTCAGGAACCTGGGGAACTGCTTTAGCGGTTCTCCTTACGGGAAACGGCCATGAGGTGGAGCTGTGGTCTGCGGTTCCTGCGGAGGTAGAAGCGCTTACAGCCACAAGACGCCATCCCAATCTGGGGGATACGCCGATCCCGGAGAAGATCCGTGTGACAGGAGATCTTGAGCAGGCTATGAAGGATAAGGCGCTTCTGGTTCTTTCGGTTCCATCGGTTTATGTGAGGGAAACGGCGCACAGGATGGCTCCCTTTTTAAAGGAAGGGCAGGTCATTACCAATGTAGCCAAGGGGATTGAGGATACGACTCTTAAAAATCTGTCTGAGATCATTGAGGAAGAGCTTCCGGCTGCCAGGGTTACGGTTCTTTCCGGGCCCAGCCATGCAGAGGAGGTAAGCAGGGGACTCCCTACAACCTGCGTGGCAGGAGCGCACAGAAGACAGGATGCGGAGCTGGTGCAGAACCTGTTTATGAGCCCTGTATTCCGGGTGTATACCAGTCCGGATATGCTGGGAATTGAGCTGGGAGGCGCGCTTAAAAATGTAATCGCCCTTGCTGCGGGGATTGCGGACGGCTTAGGCTGCGGTGATAACACAAAGGCTGCATTGATCACCAGAGGCATTGCCGAGATCACCAGGCTTGGTACTGCCATGGGAGGAAGCCCGGAGACCTTTTCCGGCCTGACTGGAATCGGAGATCTGATTGTTACCTGCGCCAGTATGCACAGCCGAAACCGCAGAGCAGGTATCCTGATCGGTAAGGGATATACGATGGATGAAGCCATGAAAGAAGTAAAAATGGTAGTAGAGGGTGTATACTCTGCCAGAGCGGCCAGGGCTCTTTCTAAGAAATATCAGGTGTCCATGCCGATCGTGGAGCAGGTAAATGAGGTTCTTTTTGACGGAAAGCCTGCAAAGGATGCGCTGTATGATCTGATGCTCAGGGACCGGCGGGCAGAAAATGCTCTGCTGGAATGGAAGGAATAACTTTTCGTTATAGCAGGAATCAGGGAAAACGGTTGACAATGCAGAGGGAAATTCTTATAATCTTAAGAAAGCTTTAATACAGCAGAGCATTATAATATGCAGTGAGCAGTGTTCCGGCTTTAAAGAGGGCAGGGACAGTGTCTGGTACTGCAGGAGGAGGATATTATGAAAAAAAGACTTTTATGCGCAGGACTTGCGGCAGCAATGGCAGTTTCATTAACCGCCTGCGGAGGTTCGGCAGCCGGGACAAAAGCTGAGGGAAGTTCCGCTTCAGCAGAAGCAAACTCTGAGGGCGGAAGTGAAGCGGCGAAGGTATTTAAGATCGGCGGGATCGGCCCTGTTACAGGCGGCGCGGCTGTATATGGAATGGCTGTACAGCACGGTACAGAGCTGGCTGTAAATGAGATCAATGCAGCAGGCGGTATCAATGGCTATCAGATTGAGTTCCAGTTCCAGGATGATGAACATGACGCGGAAAAAAGTGTAAATGCGTATAATACCTTAAAGGACTGGGGAATGCAGGTACTGGTAGGAACCACCACATCAGCCCCATGTCTTGCAGTAGCGGATAAAACAGCGGCTGATAATATGTTCCAGATCACGCCATCCGGTTCCGTTGTTGAATGTGCAGCGAATCCGAACGTATTCCGTATCTGCTACTCTGACCCGGATCAGGGTGCGGCTTCTGCTACTTATATTGGAGAGCATAAGCTTGCATCTAAGATTGCGGTAATCTATGACAGCTCGGACGTATATTCCAGCGGGGTATATGAGAAGTTTGCTCAGGAAGCTCCGGCCCAGGGGATTGAGATCGTAGCAGCAGAGGCATTCACAGCCGACAGCAACAAGGATTTCTCCACGCAGCTTCAGAAGGCAAAGGATGCCGGCGCTGAGATGGTATTCCTTCCGATCTATTACACAGAGGCTTCTCTGATCCTTCAGCAGGCCAATACCATGGGCTTTGCGCCCCAGTTCTTTGGGGTAGACGGTATGGACGGTATCCTTCAGGTAGAGGGCTTTGATACCAGTCTGGCAGAAGGGCTGATGCTCTTAACTCCATTTGCAGCTGATGCAAAGGATGACCTCACAGTAAAGTTTGTAAAGGCATATGAAGATGCTTACAAAGAGACGCCGATCCAGTTTGCAGCAGACGCTTACGATGCAGTTTATGCTGTAAAGGCAGCCATTGAGGATGCAAAGGCAACACCGGATATGTCTGTCAGCGATCTGTGCGAGGCGATGAAGGCATCCATGCTGAATATCAAGCTGGATGGTCTTACCGGCACCGGAATGACCTGGACAGAGGACGGCGAGCCGCACAAGGCACCTAAGGCTGTGAAGATCGTAGACGGCGCATATGCGGCCATGGAATAAATTTTCATAACGAAAGACCCGAAAGAGGGATGTCGTAAGACAGCCCTCTTATCTGTAGTAAACCATAGAAGAGGTGTTATAGAATGAGCTTTGTTAACTATTTGATCAACGGCGTCAGCCTGGGCAGCGTATACGCAATCATAGCCCTTGGATATACCATGGTATATGGAATCGCCAAGATGCTGAATTTTGCTCACGGCGATGTTATAATGATCGGAAGCTATGTGGTATTCGTGGCAACCGGTTCCATGGGGCTTCCTCCCTTGGCAGGTGTGCTTTTAGCAGTAGTGGTGTGCACGGTTCTGGGCGTTGTGATCGAGAGAGTGGCATATAAGCCTCTTCGTGCAGCTTCCCCGCTGGCAGTACTGATCACAGCCATCGGCGTCAGCTATCTGCTTCAGAACCTGGCTCTTTTGATCTTTGGAGCCGATACCAAATCCTTTCAGTCTGTTGTAACTCTTCCGGCTCTGCGTCTGGCAGACGGACAGCTGACGGTTACAGGAGAAACAATTGTTACGATTATAACGTGTATTATTATCATGGCGGGGCTTGTGATATTTATAAACCGCTCCAAGGCAGGACAGGCTATGCTGGCTGTATCAGAGGATAAGGGTGCTGCTACCCTTATGGGTATCAATGTAAACGGTACCATTGCCCTTACCTTTGCTATTGGTTCTGCTCTTGCAGCCATCGCAGGTGTGCTTTTGTGCTCTGCTTATCCGTCTTTAACGCCATACACCGGTTCTATGCCAGGCATCAAAGCTTTCGTGGCTGCCGTATTTGGAGGGATTGGCTCCATACCGGGAGCATTTATCGGAGGAATCCTTCTGGGAGTGATCGAAATTTTGTCAAAGGCATATATTTCTTCCCAGTTATCAGATGCCATTGTGTTCTCTGTTCTGATCGTTGTACTGCTTGTGAAGCCCACAGGTATTCTTGGAAAACAGATCAGAGAGAAAGTGTAGGTGTACCGGTATGAAAAGCACAGCAAAGAAAAAAATATTTATCAATAACATGATCACCTACTGTATGGTGATCGCTGCCTGGTTGATCATGCAGTTTATGATAAGCGGAGGGCATATTTCCAGCCTCGTCAAGGGACTTTTGGTGCCTTTCTGCATTTATGTCATTATGGCTGTGTCCCTGAATCTGACCGTAGGCATTTTAGGAGAGCTGAGCCTTGGCCATGCAGGCTTTATGTGTGTGGGCGCTTTTGCGGGTGCTCTTTTTTCCAAGTGCATGAAGGGCTCCATTGATCCCACCCTTTCCCTGGTGATCGCAATTTTCATAGGAGCAGCGGCGGCGGCAGTTTTTGGGATCCTTATCGGTATTCCGGTACTGCGTTTAAAGGGTGACTATCTGGCGATTGTAACGCTTGCCTTTGGAGAGATCATTAAAAACCTTGTAAATGCCATTTATCTCGGCAGAGACAGCGCCGGTTTCCATTTTTCTTTAAAGGACTCTCTTTCTCTGGGGCTGGCACCGGACGGAGAGGTGCTGATCAAGGGCGCTCAGGGGATCACAGGCACTCCCCAGGCAGCCACCTTTACCATTGGCGTGATCCTGGTGCTGATTACGCTGTTTATTGTTTTGAATATCATCAATTCCCGGACTGGACGGGCGATCATGGCGATCCGTGACAACCGGATTGCGGCTGAGTCTGTAGGAATCAATATTACAAAGTATAAGCTGCTGGCATTTTCTGTATCAGCGGCTCTGGCAGGCGTAGCAGGCGTTCTCTATGCCCATAACCTGACTACCTTAACGGCTCTGCCGAAGAACTTTGGTTATAATATGTCCATCATGATCCTTGTATATGTGGTTTTGGGCGGGATCGGAAATATCCGCGGTTCTGTCATCGCCGCCGTTGTTCTGTATATGCTTCCGGAGCTTCTGAGAGGACTGAGCAATTATCGTATGCTGATCTATGCAGTTGTTTTGATCCTTGCCATGCTCTTTAACTCTGCACCCCAGTTTGTAGTGCTCAGAGAGCGGATTGCTCAGAATTTCAGAAAGAAAGAGAAGGAGGCGGCATAATGGCACTGCTGGAAGTAAAAAATTTAAGCATTTCCTTTGGCGGTCTTAAGGCCGTTGACGGGTTCCATATCGATATCGAAAAAGGGCAGCTTTACGGTCTGATCGGACCGAACGGAGCGGGAAAGACTACCGTGTTTAACCTTCTTACAGGCGTTTATAAGCCAAATGCGGGAAGTATTGTGCTGGACGGCAAAAATATCACAGGAAAAAGCACCATCCAGATCAATCAGGAGGGTATTGCAAGAACATTCCAGAACATCCGCTTATTTGCGGATATGTCTGTGCTTGACAATGTAAAGACGGGTCTTCACAATCATCACAGGTATTCTACACTAGAGGGGATTTTCCGGCTTCCAAGATACCATAAGACAGAAAAGGAAATGGATGAAAAAGCCATGAGCCTGTTAGAAGTATTCGGGCTGGCAGGAGAGTGTGATTTTAAGGCCTCCAATCTTCCCTATGGAAAGCAGCGAAAGCTGGAAATTGCCAGAGCTTTGGCTACAGATCCCAAGCTGCTCCTTTTAGACGAGCCTGCGGCAGGCATGAATCCCAACGAGACGGCAGAGCTTATGGATACCATCCGTTTTGTCAGAGACAATTTTGATATGACGATTCTGCTCATTGAGCACGATATGAAGCTGGTAAGCGGTATCTGCGAGAAGCTTACTGTCTTAAACTTCGGACAGGTATTAAGAGAAGGCTCCACCAGCCAGGTGCTCCATGATCCGGAAGTTGTAAAAGCATATCTTGGTGAATAGGAGGAGAGGATATTATGGCTATGCTTGAAGTCAGAGACCTGGAGGTGTATTACGGTGTGATCCAGGCGTTAAAGGGAATCTCCTTTGATGTAGACCAGGGAGAGATCGTGGCTTTGATCGGCGCAAATGGTGCGGGAAAGACCACAACACTACACACCGTTACAGGCCTTTTAAGCGCCAAGGCAGGAAAGATCGTCTATGAAGGAACGGATATTACCCGTGTACCCGGTTATAAGCTGGTAAGCATGGGAATCGCCCATGTGCCTGAGGGACGGCGCGTATTTGCTACCCTGACAGTGCTTCAGAATCTGAAAATGGGCGCTTACACCCGCAAGGATAAAAATGAGATGGAAGAAACGCTAAAGATGATCTATAAGCGCTTTCCACGTCTGGAGGAGCGGAAAAACCAGCTGGCAGGCACTCTTTCCGGCGGCGAGCAGCAGATGCTTGCCATGGGACGCGCTCTTATGAGCCACCCCAGGCTGATCGTTTTGGACGAGCCGTCTATGGGACTTTCTCCAATTTATGTAAATGAGATTTTTGATATCATCCAGAAGATCAATGAGGATGGAACGACCGTTCTCCTGGTAGAGCAGAATGCAAAAAAGGCCCTTTCCATTGCAGACAAGGCCTATGTTCTGGAAACAGGTACTATTGCTCTTTCCGGAGATGCAAAGGAACTGATGAACAACGATCAGGTAAAGAAGGCATACTTAAGCGAGTAATACAAGTGAACCCCCTGTGCATATATTATAAAAACGTGCAAGGGGGTATTTTTATGGACAATTTTAATGTATACAGAGATATTGAAGCCAGAACCGGGGGAGAAATCTATATTGGAGTGGTGGGGCCGGTGAGGACGGGGAAATCCACCTTTATCAAACGCTTCATGGAGCTTCTGGTTCTTCCGGCCATGGAGGACGAACATCTGCGCGCCATCAGCCGGGATGAACTGCCCCAGAGCGCTGCGGGAAAAACCATTATGACAACGGAACCCAAATTTATCCCAAAGGAGGCGGCAAAAATTTCCCTGGACGACGGGATTGAAGCCAGAGTGCGCCTGATTGACTGTGTGGGCTTTATGGTAGAGGGGGCCGCGGGTCATGTGGAGAATGAGGAGGAGCGGCTGGTAAAGACGCCCTGGTTTGACCACGAGATCCCCTTCACCCAGGCTGCAGAGCTTGGAACCAGGAAGGTGATCGGAGATCATTCTACCATCGGCATTGTGGTGACGACAGACGGCACTATAGGGGATCTGAAACGTCCGGGATACATAGCGGCAGAGCGCCAGACCGTAGAGGAGCTTAAAAAACTGGGAAAGCCGTTTGTCATTCTTTTAAATTCCGTAAAGCCCTATTCGGAAGAAACTGCCCGGCTGGCAAAGGAACTGGAGGAGACGTATGGGGTGTCTGTGCTTCCGGTCAACTGTGAGCAGCTGAAAAAAGAGGACATTTTTCATATTTTAGAGTGCGTTTTAAAGGAATTTCCGGTTACGGAGATGGATTTTCACATTCCAAAATGGCTGGAGATCCTTCCTGCATCCCACTGGCTGAAGGCTCGGGTGATCCAGACGGCAAAAGAGATCTTACAGAAGGTGGAGCACATGAAGGATGTGGCTTTAAGAATACGGGAGATGAAGGATGAATCGGGAGCCATTAAGTCTCTTTCCGTGCGGAAAATGGAAATGGCAGACGGAAGCGTGGATCTTGCAGTGGAAATGGACGACAGCTATTACTATCAGATCTTAAGCGATTATGTGGGTCTTCCTATTGGGGGAGAATATGAACTGATGCAGACCTTAAGCGGTCTGGCCCGGATGCAGAAGGAGTATGAAAAGGTCAAAAATGCGCTGGCTCAGGCACGGATCAAGGGGTATGGCGTCATGATGCCAGAGCGGGAGGAAATCCTCTTAGACGAACCACAGGTGATCCGCCACGGAAACAAATACGGGGTAAAAATGAAGGCGCAGGCTCCGTCCATTAACCTGATCAAGGCTCATATTGAGACGGAAATTGCCCCAATCGTGGGAAGTGAACAGCAGGCCAGAGACCTCATCGCCTATATTAAATCCAATGCGGGAGAAAGCGAGGAGGGCGTATGGGATGCCAATATTTTCGGGAAGTCCATTGAACAGATCGTAGAGGATGGAATCCAGGCCAAGATCTCCCAGATGACAGAGGACTGCCAGATGAAGCTTCAGGATACGCTGCAGAAGATCATCAATGATAGTAATGGGGGTATGATTTGTATTATTATATAAAATTTTTATAAATATTGCAAATCATACTGTGAATATGGTATAATACCTACAAGTTGACAGACTATTATACTTTTTATTCAACCACCTTCAGAGGGGAGAATGCATATGAAACTAACCTTTATCGGAGCAGATCATGAAGTAACGGGAAGCTGTCATTTTCTTGAGGCAGGAGGCAGTAAGGTGCTGATCGACTGCGGCATGGAGCAGGGGAATAATCCATACGTCAATGCAGAGCTGCCTGTAAGCTACAGTGAGATTGATTACGTTTTTCTCACACACGCCCATATTGACCACGCAGGCCTGCTGCCGTGGATTTATGCCAGAGGCTTTAAGGGCCGGGTCATTACCACCTATGCCACGATGGATTTATGCCAGATCATGCTTCGCGACAGTGCCCACATCCAGGAGATGGAGGCAGAATGGAAAAACAGGAAGGCTAAAAGAGCCGGACGCGGCGAGGTAGAGGCTCTTTATACGGTAGAGGATGCCGAGGGCGTACTGAGCCATTTTGAGGGCGTAGCATATGGTCAGGTGTTTAAGCTGAATGACAATCTGACCCTCCGGTTTACCGATGTGGGCCATCTGCTTGGCTCTGCTTCCATTGAAATCTGGGCCAAAGAGGGGGATGAGGAGCGAAAGATCGTATTTTCCGGCGATATCGGAAATAAAAGCAAACCGCTGATCCGTGACCCTCAGTATATTTCAGAGGCAGATTATGTGGTGATGGAATCCACCTATGGAAACAGATACCACAAAAAGACCACTACCTATGTAGAGAGCCTGACAAGGATCATCCAGGAAACGCTGGACCGTTCAGGGAATGTGGTGATTCCCGCCTTTGCCGTAGGCCGTACCCAGGAGCTTCTTTATATGATCCGCCATATCAAGGAACATAATCTGGTTCACGGCCACGATGGATTTCTGGTGTATGTGGACAGTCCCCTGGCTGTGGAGGCAACACAGGTATTTACGGAAAACCTTCTGGACTGCTATGATGATGAGACAAAGGCACTGGTAGAGCGGGGGATCAACCCCATTGATTTTAAAGGGCTGAAGCTTTCAGTTACCAGTGATGAATCCAAAAACATCAATTTTGACATGACGCCCAAGGTTATTATTTCCGCAGCCGGTATGTGCGATGCAGGCCGTATCCGCCATCATTTAAAGCATAACCTGTGGCGCCCGGAGTGTTCGATCGTATTTGCCGGCTATCAGGCCGAGGGGGCCTTAGGAAGGGTTCTTCAGGATGGCGCGCCGGCGGTAAAGATTTTCGGAGAGGAAATTGACGTGCGGGCTCACATTGAAACCATAGACGGCATCAGCGGCCATGCAGACAGAGACGGTCTCCTTGCCTGGATCTCAGCCTTTGAAAAACAGCCCTCCCATGTATTTGTAGTACATGGAAATGAGGAATCCTGCACCGCCTTTACAGAGGCTCTTCAAAACCAGCTCAGGCTGACGGCGGATGCCCCGTACTCCGGTTCCCAGTTTGACCTTATAAAGAACTGCTGGATCTGCCAGACAGAGCCGGTTCTTGTTGAGAAGGAGACAGAGGCCAGACGCAAGGCCACAGGCGTTTATACCAGACTGGTAGACGCAGGCAGCCGGCTTTTGGATGTGATCAGCCATAACCAGGGCGGTGCCAACCGGGATCTGGCCCGGTTTACAGAGCAGATTCTGGCTCTGTGCGAGAAGTGGGACCGGTAAAGTGCCGCTTCCTATCAATGAACAACAGGAGAGACAAAAAACAATGACAGAAGTACAGATCTATACAGACGGTTCCGCCCGGGGAAACCCGGACGGTCCCGGCGGCTACGGCGTAGTAATGCACTATACAGACCGGACCGGAAAGCGCTACGAAAAAACCATGTCCGGTGGCTATGTCCGCACCACCAATAACCGCATGGAGCTTATGGCGGCGATTGCAGGCCTGGAAGCCCTGAACCGTCCCTGCGCGGTTTCCCTTTATTCCGATTCCAAATATCTGACAGATGCCTTTAACAAACACTGGATCGAAGGCTGGGTGGCAAAAAACTGGGATCGGGGAAAGAGCGGGCCGGTAAAAAATATTGACCTGTGGAAGCGCCTTTTAAAAGCAAAGGAGCCTCATCAGGTCACCTTTATATGGGTAAAGGGCCATGCGGGCCATCCGGAAAATGAACGCTGCGACCAGCTGGCTACGACGGCTGCCGACGGAACTGATCTGATGATCGATGAAGGACTCCAATAGGAGTCCTTTTTAGATATTACAGATATCTTACAATGTATTACTCCTTTGAAAATCGTATTCACAATTATCCGTTTTTGTGATAATGTATCACTGGAAAGTGAAATTGAGTCAGACAGGGATGATGGAATATGAAAGATAAAAGGATATGGCTGGTGATTTTGGGGATTCTGGTAATCGGCATTCTGGTGACCGGTTATACCAGGTCTGTAGTAAAAAAACAGGCAGACAGTGCCGCCTTTGAGGGAGAAATATCCACAGAGGCTTCTTTGGGGCCGTTTAAGGAACAGACAGAGGAAGAGGCTCAGAAGGAGGAGAGCGGCGCTGTGCAGGAACAGGCTCAGGCAGATACGGCAGTCCCGGAAACGGAACAAAAGGAAGAAGAGGCGGGAGAACCCGCTGCAATCTCTGAGCCTGTCCCTGCAATGGCCCGGTCAGCAGTCCCGGAAAGTGGGAGAGCGGCCACAGATTCACAGGCAGACAGTCCGTGTGAAGGCGGACTTTATAGACAGCGTCTGAATGATCTGGACGCACAGATCCAGAAAATGCAGGAGCAGGAAAGGGATCCGAACGTATACTCCATTAAAACATCTGCGGAGACCGAAGTCAAAATGTGGGACAGGGAGCTGAATGCAGTGTACAATGCCCTTTTGGGAATCCTCCCTCAGGAGGAGGCGGAGGAACTTGCAAAGGAGCAGAAGGAGTGGCTCATAAATCGTGAAACGGCTGCCGGACAGTCTGGAAAGGCGGAAGGGGTAGGAAGCATCAGTTATGCAGCCAGCCTGGTGGATTTAACCAGAAATCGCGCCTATGAACTGGCAGACCGATACGAGAAAGAGGCCTGCGGGCCGCAGGATGCTGAAAACGAAAGCGATACGGCTGTTTTGCCATAAGCAGTGAGATATATTCTTATAAGGGCGTCTGAGAAATCAGACGTCTTTTTGTATTTTACAACTTTATAAAAAATAGTTGGAAAAAACCAAAAAACTGTTATAATGAAATCAAAATACCCATATGGAGGAGAGAAATGAATAAAGCAGAGGAACGATATCAGGAAATCATAGAAATATTAAAGGAAAATCCCATTGTTACGGTGGCGGATTTTGCAGAGCGTCTTTCCGTTTCTATGGAAACCATCAGAAAGGACTTAAATATCCTGTCGGAACAGGGCAAGATCGTCCGTGTCCATGGCGGGGCCGCCCTTGCAGGAAATACGGAAATGGCTTCTCCCTTTCAGTTCAGAGAAGGCGTGCGCCGCAGGGAAAAGCAGAAGCTGGGGAAAGAGGCGGTAAAGCTGATACAGAAGGGGGATACCCTGATCATAGAGAGCAGCACCACGACGGCAGAATTTGTAAAGGAGCTTGTAAAAGTTCCGGAACTGCTGAAAACTCTGACGATTGTTACAAATTCAATTCACATTCTTACATTGGTGGAGATGGGGAAGCTGTGTAAGAGAGTGTTTCTTTTAGGCGGCTGGATCAATGAGAGAGAGGGGGCTACCAAGGGGCAGTTTATGGCGGAACAGTTAAAAAGCTTCCATGTGGATAAATGCATCCTCAGCGGGGCGGCTCTTGGAAAGAACCTGATCCTGTCCTCCTACTATGAGAGCGATATGCATTTTCAGAAGCTGGCTATGGAAAGCGCGGGAGAGACCATTCTTTTGCTGGAAGCGGGAAAATACCCGGAGGCTGCTGTGTTTTCTGTAACGGCTGCCACCAATTTTGACTATATGGTAAGCAATGTGCCCTTTAAAAAAGAGGATAAGGAGCGCTTTGCAGCAGCCGGCCTTCATCTGATCTATGTGCCTACTGGCTCCGAAGAAGCAACTGATAATGATTGAAATGTGAAAAAACAAATTAACTATCGCAAAAATATTGTAAAAAACCAAAAATAATATTGACTATTGGCGAAAATAATGATAAAAAGTAATTAAAAGTTGTCGAAACAAAATAAAAGAGAAAAGGAGTCATACCATGATACCAAATCCCTTTGGCTTTTCCTATTCAGATGATATTGACATTTCAGAAATGGAACAGTCCATCGCCCGTTTAAAACGGCCTCAGGGGCGGATTGACGTTGTGCTGGATACGGATACCTTTAATGAGGTGGACGATCAGTTTGCTCTGGCGTACCTGCTTCAGTCAGAGGATCGTCTGAACCTGAAGGCAATTTATGCAGCTCCCTTTGACAACCATCATTCCAATGGTCCCAAAGACGGCATGGAGCGCAGCTATGAGGAGATTTTCAGAGTGCTGGCGATGCTGAAAAAAAGCCAGTATGAAGAATGTACCTACAAAGGTGCAGAGCAGTTTTTAGACAGCGAGGAGACTCCTGCTGTTTCAGCGGCTGCAGAGCATCTGTGCAGTCTGGCAATGGAGTATACAAAGGAAGATCCCCTCTATGTGATTGCCATCGCAGCCTGTACCAATATTGCCTCCGCCCTTCTTATGAAGCCTGAGATTAAGGACAGGATCTTTGTGGTATGGCTGGGAGGCCTGTCATTGGACTGGCATGATAATTTTTCCTTTAATGCAAAGCAGGATGTGGCGGCGGCCCGTGTGCTTCTTGGAAGCGGAGTTCCCCTGGTGCTTCTGCCGGGCAGAGGGGTGGTAGACCATTTTTCAACCACAGGGCCTGAGCTGGAGTACTGGCTGCGGGGGAAAAATGAGTTCTGCGATTACATCATTGACAAGACCCGTCATGAGGCAGAGATTGTAAGCGGAGAAACCTGCTGGAGCCGGCCGATTTCAGACGTAACGGCAGTGGCCTGGCTGCTTGATACCTCCTTTATGCTGGACCGTCTGGAACCAAGCCCTATTATGGAGTATGACCACCATTATGCAAAGGATAAGCGGCGCCATTTTATCCGATATGTCTACAGCATCAACCGTGACCGTCTGATGAATGATCTGTTTGATAAGCTGGCATCTATCTGATATCGAAAGAGGAAATATGAAATGAAACGGAAGAAAAGCCTTTTAAGATGCGTTGAGCCCTATTTATACCTGCTCCCGGCTGTGGTGCTGTTTGTCCTGTTTGTGTATTACCCGTTTTTAAAAAATGAGGTTTTAAGCTTTTTCACCCTTGATAAATTCAGGACAGTAAAGGGATTTGCGGGAATCCAGAACTATGTAAGGGTCTTTGGAGATGAGAAGTTTTTACTGGCTGTAAAAAACACCCTGGTCTATGTGGCTGTGACTGTGCCTGTATCCATGGTTCTGGGGTATTTTCTGGCTCTGCTGTGCAGAAAAAAGAGAAAGAGCTCCTTTGTGTATGAAGCCATGTTTGCCCTTCCCATGGCAGTTTCGGCATCGGTTGTTGCCATGATCTTTCAGCTGGCCTACAATCCGTCCATGGGTATTATCAATAAGCTCACCGGACTGAATGTAAACTGGCTGAGCGATCAGAAGCTGGCCTTGATCAGCATTATGATCGTGCAGATCTGGGCCAATGTAGGGTACAATTTTATTTTCATCTTATCCGGCGTGAGAGGGCTTTCGGAGGAAGTGATGGAGAGCGCGGCCATTGACGGCGTAAGCGGCATCCAGATGCAGACAAAGATCATCCTTCCCATGCTTTCCCCCACCCTGCTGTTTCTGTTGGTAAAGGATGTGGCCTATGCCATGACCACAGCCAGCTTTACGCTGATCATGACTGAGGGCGGGCCCAACGGAGCCACTGAAACCATGATCTCTTATATTTACAAAAAAGCCATTACGGGAACCAATTACAACGCGGCCTTTGCGGCTACGACCGTATGCTTTGTGCTGTCGGCTCTTATGATGGCATTAAGCATGGCTTTGGAGGGAAAGAAGGTGCATTATGATCAATAAGAGAAAGCTGCAGAGCCTGATTTACCAGCTGTTTTGTATGTTTGTGGGACTGGCTGTCATTTCACCGATTATATACTGCGTCCTGGTTTCCTTTATGCAGCCGTCGGAGATCCTGACAAAAGAAGTGCATCTGATACCGGATTACATTTATCTGGTAAACTATATAAAGGCTGTGACTCAGACGGATATTTTCCGCTTTATGCTCAACTCCTTTATCGTAGCCTTTGTATCAAGCGTAGTCCGGATCATTACCTCCAGCTGCGCGGCCTATTCCTTCGCATTTTTTGAGTATCCGGGAAAAAAGTTTTTATTTTATCTCACCATCGGTACTATGATCATTCCCACGGATGTGCTGCTGGTACAGAATTATTTTACCGTTTCCGGAATGAACCTGATCAATACCTATACGGGAATGATGGTGATTTTCTTTGTTTCCGGAATGAATATTTTTGTGATCCGCCAGTATTTTTTAAGCTATTCCCTGTCTTTAAAGGAAGCGGCCCATATTGACGGCTGCGGAAACCTGCAGTTTTTCCTGCAGATCCTTCTGCCGACCACCACTCCGGCCCTGGTTACGGTTTTCATTTCCTCCTTTGTGGGAACCTGGAATACGTACCTGTGGCCCCTGATCGTGACAAATGTAAATGAAATGAGAACGGCCCAGGTAGCCATTACCATGCTCAATACAGAGGCGTCCAGTGATTTCGGCGTTGTGATGGCAGCAGCGACCATTATCCTGATCCCCTCCGTTCTGGTGCTTGCGCTTTTCCAGCGCAAGATCGTAGGCGGCATGATGGGCGGAGCTGTAAAGGGCTGATGCTACAGACGTAAACGTACATAATGACATGTAAGAAAGGAATACAAGATGATGAAAAAGAAAGTGATTGCTACAACCATTCTCTCAGCGGCAATTCTTGGTTCTCTCGCCGGCTGCGGAGGCGTCAAGACAACAGATGACAGTGCTGTGTCCACCGGGGCAGCCGAGGCGGCGACAGAGGCGAAAGAGGAAACAAAGGCCACAGAAAAAGCGGCAGAGGGAGAAACAGTTGTTACCTTCTGGCACAGCTTAAACGGTTCTGCGGGAGAGGCGCTGGAGACTGTCATTTCTAATTATAATGAGGGGCAGGGAAAGGAAAAGGGCATCCATGTAAACCTGGTGTTCCAGGGCTATGAGGGAACAGATAAGGCGATTTTAGCGTACCAGACCGATGACCGGAAAAATGCTCCCGACATCAACCAGGGACTGACCTCTACCATCCCCAGCATGATGGATTTAAGCTGGACCGTCGATCTTACCCCGTGGATTGAAAAGGAAGAAAACGCAGTAAAAAAAGATGATTTCTATGAGCCTATGCTCCGTTCCTGCACAGCAGACGGAAAGCTGATGGCGATCCCCTTTGCAAACTCCAATATGCTTCTTTACTACAATGAGGATGCGTTAAAGGAGGCGGGCTTTGATGCTCCGCCTGCCACCTGGGATGAGCTGGCACAGTATACGGAGGCGCTTACAAAGAAGGGCGAAGACGGCAGTGTAGAGCGTTACGGCTTTGAAGCTCAGATTAAGAGATACCATCTGGTGAACTATATTGTACAGCAGTCCGAGGACTCCTTTGTGGGTGATAATGAGGGCGGCCGTGCAGGAGAAATGACAAAGCTTACCATTGGCGAGGACGGCACCTTAAAAACCGTTCTGGAAAAGGTAGACGCCCTTTTAAAGACAGGCGGTTATAAGTATGTGGAAGACAGTCTGAATGAGGAATTTGCCAACGGCCTTACCGCCATGTGCATGATGTCCTCCTCCCGTCTTGCCACCATTGACGGCCTGGTAGGCGATTCCTTCCAGTGGAAGGCAGCCCCAATTCCAAAAATCACCGAAGCAGACGGAAGCGGAGCAGCTCTGGGCGGTTCCTGCCTGACCTTGTTTGATCTGGGTGATGAGAAAAAGGTAGAGGCAGCCTGGGATGTGCTCCAGTACTGCTCCTCTCCTGAGGCACAGTATATCCTTTCTACCGGTTCCGGCTATATTCCTGTCAATAACCAGGTAGAAGAAATGGATGAGATGAAAGCTTATTATGAGGAGCATCCTGAGTTTAAGGTTCCTCTGGATCAGATGAAGAGCTCTTCCCCTCTGGCACAGGAGCCTCTGGATCTGGTATATAATGAAATCAACGGCGTAATGACAGACCTGATGCTGCAGTTCTGCGAGGGAAGTCTGACCATAGATGAAACTGTAGATGCAATCGTAGGAGAATGCAACGCTCTGTTAGACGAGTATCATGCTGCTAACGACTAGGAAAAATATGACAGAAAAAAGAAAAAAAGACATACGTCTTGTTGTGAGCGACATTGACGGAACCCTGATCCGCAGAGGAGAAGGGTTCCCTAAAGAGGTGGAGCAGGCGGCGGCAGAGTTAAAAAAGAGGGGGATCCTCTTTACCTTTGCCTCCGGCCGGCTGCCCTATATGATTACGCCTTTTGCAGAGTCCCTTGGAATCGAAATCCCCGTATGCGCCTGCAATGGCACGCTTATTTACCGGAAGGATGAGATACTGGAAAACCATCCCCTTCGCCTTTTAGAGCTTCGTCCTCTGATCGAGATGGCGCTTTTAAGAGAAATGACCGTACTGTATTCCTTAAACGGAACAGAATACTGTATGCGGGAAAATGAAGCGGTCCGGCGCAAGCAGGCAGAGCGGGGGAGCTACCATCCAATCCGCCCGGTGAGGGAAGATGAATGGGAAAGCCTGTGGGCGGATAAGGTAAATATTTCCGATGAACAGGGCGAAATTTCCAGCCTTCTGGAATGGGAGCAGCCTCTTGAGGGAAGCTGTGAGATTACCCATTATGGAAACCAGGGCCTTGAGATCGTACGGGCCGGCTTTGGAAAGGCCTACGGCGTAAGGCGGATCTGCGCCGGACTTGGGATTTCCATGGAACAGGTTCTGGCAATCGGAGATAATGAAAATGACAATGAGATGCTGACGCAAGCCGGTATCGGAGCCGCAGTGGGAAATGCAGAGGCAGCTACCAAAGCCTGTGCAGACCTGACTGCCGGGAAGGAAAGCGGAGCCGGGGCGGCAGAGATCATCCGCCGGATCTGTCTTGAGGAGAATGAGAAATGAAACTGTCTACTTCAACCAATATGGTGTTTGAACGCATCAATATGGAGCCTATTTCCCAGGAGCGCGGAATCCTTCTCTGTGTCCAGGCGGGATACAGGGTATTCGATTTCTGCTTCCATGACCTGATTACCTTTAAAAGCCCTTTTTTAGATGAACGCTGGGAAGCATATACGGAAAAAATGTGCGCGCTGAAGGAGGAACATGGCCTCTCTTACGAACAGGGCCATGCCAATGTATATGATTTTTTGAACCCCAAAGCCGATCATGAGTTTCACCAGACCATCATGGAGCGCTGTGTCCTGGCCTCTGAGAAAATGGGGATTCCCTGGCTTGTGGTTCATCCCTCTACGGCCTTTTCGGCAGATGCAGTTTATGCAGCCTCCCGGTCCGGCAATACAGAGTATTTTAAGCGTCTCTGCGAGTTTGCCGCAAAGCACGGCGTGGGAATCGCGGTGGAAAATATGTGGGATCTGCATATTGCGCCTAAACGCTATTATGCGGATCATGCAGAGGAGCTGTGTGAGCTCACAGACGCGGTGGGCGCAGAAAATATCGGCATCTGCTGGGACTTGGAGCATGCCAGCATCATGGGGCAGGATCAGAAAAAATCTCTGAAAATCATCGGAAACCGCCTGAAGGTCACCCATGTGTCCGACCAGACCGGCGTGGACAATATCCATGTAATGCCTTTCCAGGGAAAAACCGACTGGAAGGCTGCCATGGAAGGACTGGCAGAGATCGGATATGAAGGGAATCTGAATTTTGAGGCCCAGTGGTTTTTAAATAAAGTTCCTGAGGCGCTATTACTCCCCTCCCTGCGCTACAGCAGAGAGGTGGGAGAGTATCTGATCGGGCTTTATGAGGAAAAAAGAAGGCTTAAATAATCGGAGGCTTAAACGCAGTATCCCATTTGATAAGCCATATTGATAAAGGGCGTTTTGCTGACAGCACCGGCATCCGTAACGTCTGTCGCATAGATACGCCCTTTTATTTCGTGCTTTTCCAGATGAAAAATAAAACCGTCCAGATCTCCCAGAGAACATTCGATGATATCGCGGCCTAAACCGGCTGTAACAATATAATAGATTTCTTTTTTTCCTAAATTCTGCCATATGGGATAGGTACGGTCGATAAAGGTTTTCATCTGGGCGCAAACGCCGTGGAAGTATACGGGCGTTGCCAATACCAGAACGTCTGCTTTTTTATATGCATCCAGGATTTCAGACATATCATCTTTTTGGACACAGACTCCATCATTTTTCATGCAAAAATCGCAGGCTTTGCAGTATCCAATGTTCTTTTCTGCCAGACGGATCAGTTTTGCGAAATTTCCGCTTTCTTCCACCCCTTTTTTAAAAGCTTCACACAACATCTGAGAATTTCCATTTTTTCTGGGGCTGCTTGAAATAATAAGTACATTTTTCATTCGGTACCTCCTGATAAAGCGTTTTTGTTTGATATTACCATAAAATACGGAGATTTTCTATTTTAAATTATAAAAAATGAAAAAGAGAGAGGGGAAACGGCAGGGGTTATGTTAAAGCACATGAAACTCCAGCCATTTTCTGCTCATATACCGTCTTGTAAAGAAGATTCCCCTCACGATCCAGTCGGAGAACATACCGATCCACACGGCGATAGGGCCCACGCCAAGGCCGCGGATGAGAAAAATACATAAGGACACCCGGCACAGCCACATGGTAAGACAGGAAACGACCATGGTATATTTTACATCTCCTGCGGCCCTCAGGCCATAAGCGGGTATGAAGGACGGTACCCAGATGATCGGTTTTACAAGGGTGATGAAGGTCAAAAGTCCCAGAAACAGACGCATGCTTTCGGGCTCCATGCCTGAAAGGGTGACAATGGGGCGGGCTAAAAGGAAAAGAAGGATACAGCTTCCGGCCACGGCGATTTCTGCTGCCACGCAGAATTTCTTTACATAATAGACCGCTTCGTCCTTTCTTCCGGCTCCCAGACAGTGTCCGGTAACGGTCATAAGGCCGATTCCCACGCCAATGCCTGCGATCCCGTTAAAGCTTTCAAAATTGGAGGCCATTGCATGGGCTGCCATGGCGGTAACACCAAGGGTAGACACACTGGACTGGATAGCAAGCTTTCCAAACTGGAACATACTGTTTTCAATGCCTGCGGGAATACCGATATGGAGAATCCGCCGGATCAAAGGCATATGGGGGCGTATGCGGGTATAATTGGCTACATAGACCGGCTGATTTTCCCTGGGCTTTACAAGGCGCAGGAGAACCAGCAGAGCACATAAGGCCCTGGCAGCCAGAGTGGAGATGGCGGCGCCTGCTACACCCTGTCCCAGGATCAGCACCAGAATGATATTTCCGATCACATTTGCAATGTTTGCGATCAGGGACATGGCCATGGGAAAGCCGGTATTTTTCTGTGCTCTGAAGATGGAGGAACCGGCATCATACAGGGCGATAAATGGGTAGGAGAGGGATGAATAGAAAAAGTATGTACGAGCAGAGTTAAATACTTCTTCATCCACTGTCCCGAAGGTCAGCCTTAAAATCTGCCGGTCAAACAGGATGCAGAATGCAGCTGTTACAAGAGAGATCAGCGTTACAATAAACAGGGTCTGTTCAGCAGAGCGGATGGCATGCCCTGTCTTTTTTTGCCCCAGATACTGGGCGCAGACAATGGTTCCGCCGGTAGACAGGGCGTAAAAGGCCTGGATCACCAGAATATTGATGGAATCCACCAGGGATACGGCAGAAATGGCATAAGAGCCTACATGGGCTACCATAAAGGTATTTACCATGCCCATAAGGGTGATCAAAAGCTGTTCGGCCATCAGGGGAAGCAGCATGGCGGTGATCTGACGGTTGGTAAAAAGATGGGTGGTTTGGGATGGGGATTGGTTCATGGGGAAAAGGATCCTTTCCGGCGCATTCGCTGCGGCGCCATATTATTCTGAGAGTAAGTGTAGCATACTCCGAAACGTGCCACAATGGAGATAATAACGAAATAGAGGGCAAATATCTTGATAAATACAAGTCAATATGGTAAAATGTCGCTTATGGTTATGATTTCAAATTAAGATGTGCGTATACTGCGCGTCAAAGGATATGGAGGAAGAGAAAGTGAAAGAACCACAGTACCGCGGAGTGAACGAACTGCGCCGTATGTTCCTTGAATTTTTTGAGAGCAAGGGACATCTGGCAATGAAGAGCTTTTCACTCGTGCCTCATAATGACAACAGCCTTCTGCTGATCAACTCCGGTATGGCTCCCTTAAAGCCTTACTTTACCGGACAGGAGATCCCTCCCAGAAGAAGAGTTACTACCTGCCAGAAGTGCATCCGCACCGGCGATATTGAAAATATCGGAAAGACAGCCCGCCACGGCACCTTCTTTGAGATGCTGGGCAACTTCTCCTTTGGCGATTACTTTAAGACAGAGGCCATTCACTGGTCCTGGGAATTTTTAACAGAAGTAGTCGGCCTGGATCCGGACCGCCTGTACCCTTCCATCTATGTAGATGACGACGAGGCTTTTGAAATCTGGAATAAGGAAATCGGTATTCCTGCAGACCGTATTTTCCGCTTTGGAAAAGAGGACAACTTCTGGGAGCACGGCTCCGGCCCCTGCGGTCCCTGCTCTGAGATCTACTATGACAGAGGCGAGAAATTTGGCTGCGGAAAGCCCGGATGTACCGTAGGCTGCGAGTGCGACCGCTATATCGAGGTTTGGAACAATGTATTCAGCCAGTTTGACAATGACGGCCACGGCAATTATTCCGAATTAAAGCAGAAAAATATCGATACCGGTATGGGACTGGAGCGTCTGGCTGTAGTGGTTCAGGGCGTAGATTCCCTGTTTACGGTGGATACAAACAAGGCTCTCTTAGACCGCGTATGCGCCCTGTCCGGCAAGGAATACCAGAAGGAGCATGAGACAGACGTTTCCCTTCGTATTGTTACAGACCATATCAAGTCCTGCACCTTTATGATTTCCGACGGCATCATGCCTTCCAACGAGGGCAGAGGCTATGTGCTGCGCCGCCTGCTGCGCCGCGCTGCCCGCCATGGACGCAAGCTGGGAATCGAAGGAAAGTTCCTGGCAGACCTTTCAAAGACCGTAATCGACCTTTCCAAGGACGGTTATCCGGAGCTGGAAGAGAAGCAGTCCATGATCTTTAAGGTATTGAGCGAGGAAGAGGATAAGTTTAATAAGACCATCGACCAGGGTCTTGCCATTCTTGCCGAGATGGAGGCTTCCATGGTTTCTGCCGGTGAAAAGACCTTATCCGGAGAAAATGCATTTAAGCTTTACGACACCTACGGCTTCCCTCTGGATCTGACAAGAGAGATCCTGGAGGAAAAGGGCTGCGGCGTTGATGAGGAAGGCTTTAATGCTGCCATGAAGGAGCAGAAGGACAAGGCCCGCAAGGCCCGCAAGGCAACCAACTACATGGGTGCAGACGTGACCGTATACCAGTCCATCGATCCGGCTATTACCTCTGAATTCGTAGGCTATGACAAGCTGAGCGTGGATTCTAAGATTTCCGTTCTGACTACAGAGGAGGAGCTTGTAGAGGCGCTTACAGACGGCCAGACCGGAACCATTATCACAGATGAAACCACTTTCTATGGCACCATGGGCGGCCAGCAGGGCGATAAGGGTATCATTTCCAATGAAAACGGCGAGTTCAAGGTTAAGGATACCATTCACCTTCAGGGCGGAAAGATCGGCCATGTAGGCGTGATGACAAAGGGAATGCTCCGCGTTGGAGAAGCCGTAACTTTGTCCGTATGCGAGAGAAACCGCGCCTTAACCTGCAGAAACCACAGTGCGACCCATCTGCTTCAGAAGGCTTTAAGAACCGTTCTTGGAAGCCATGTAGAGCAGGCAGGCTCCTATGTGGACGCAGGCAGACTCCGTTTTGACTTTACCCATTTCTCCGCCATGACTCCTGAGGAGATCAAAAAGGTGGAAGATATGGTAAATGCAGAGATCAGCGCTTCCCTTCCGGTTGAAACACAGGTTATGACCCTGGATGAGGCAAAGAAGACAGGCGCTATGGCCCTCTTCGGTGAAAAATACGGCGAGAAGGTCCGCGTGGTAAAGATGGGAGATTTCTCCACAGAGCTTTGCGGCGGTACCCATGTGGCAAATACCAGCGCCATTGCTTCCTTTAAGATCCTTTCTGAAGCAGGCATTGCAGCAGGCGTAAGACGTATTGAGGCTCTTACCTCCGACGGACTGATGAAGCACTATGCAGAGGTGGAAGAGGAGCTTCATGAGGCGGCAAAGGCAGCCAAGACCACTCCTGCATCCTTAACCTCCCGGATTGAGGCTCTTTTAGAGGAAATTAAGGCTCTGAGCTCTGAAAATGAAAAATTAAAGAGCAAGCTGGCAAATGACTCCCTGGGCGATGTAATGAGCCAGGTAAAAGAAGTAAACGGCGTAAAGGTTCTGGCTTCCAGAGTAGCGGATGTAGATATGAACGGCCTGAGAAACCTGGGCGACCAGTTAAAGGATAAGCTGGGCGAGGGCGTAGTTGTAATCGCATCTGTAATGGATGGAAAGGTAAATCTGATGGCTACCGCAACGGAGGCTGCTCAGAAGAAGGGCGTTCACGCAGGCAATCTGATCAAGGCCATTGCAGGTCTGGTAGGCGGAGGCGGCGGAGGCCGTCCCAACATGGCTCAGGCAGGCGGAAAGAATCCGGCAGGAGTAGACGAGGCCCTTAAGAAAGCGGTTGAAACAGTAGAAGAGCAGACAAAATAATCCATTTTGCCCGAAAGTTTACTGTGGAAATAAAAATAAGAAAAAAATATGATTTTTTTCTTGACGTATGGGATTTTTATGCTATAATCATAGCAGTGCTAAAAATACCCAAACAGTTGTATTATGCACAATTACACAACTGGAGGGAGGTTAGGTGTGAGCGATGTCAAACGTAATTGTTAAAGATAACGAGAGCTTAGACAGTGCTTTACGCAGATTCAAAAGAAACTGTGCAAAGGCTGGCATTCAGCAGGAAATTCGTAAGAGAGAGCATTACGAGAAGCCAAGCGTAAGACGTAAGAAGAAGTCTGAAGCTGCTCGTAAGCGCAAGTATAACTAATTCACGCACGGGATTAGTTGATTTTGAGTAAAGTAAATCAGCCGGCTGTCGGGAGAGATTCCGATGGCTGGCTGTTTTATTTGTGACAGTATAAAATGATACGATAAAAAACGACAGGCCCCGGTGTGAAAATCGGGGCCTGTTTCGCTATTCTGCTTCTTTCAAATTGCAGGAAGGGATCGCAACCAAAGAATAATTGGTGTGGTAGATCACAAAGCCCGGTGCGGCTCCTGTAACCTTTTTGATATTTTTTTTCTGGATATAGTCGATTTCCACTTTTTCATTTTCGCGGCCCTTGGAATAGAAGGCAGCCAGTGCGCCCGCCTCCTCAAAGGCCCGGTCCGGCAGCTCGCCTTTCCCGTCATTTTTTAAAATCACATGGGAGCCGGGTATGCCCTTGGCGTGGAACCACCAGTCATTTCCATTTGCAAACCGGAAGGTCAGCTCCTCATTCTGATAGTTGTTTTTGCCCACATAGATGTGGTATCCGTCAGAGGAAATATAATGGAAGGGCTTGCTGGTGATCTTTGGCCGCTTATCGTTTGGACGGCGCTTTTTCACATAGCCGTATTCCATCAGTTCCTCCTTGATCTGCACCAGATCATTTTCAGCCAGAGCGATATCCAGGGCAGAGCTGATGGATTCCAGATGGTCGATTTCCGCCTTTGTCTGGTCGGTCAGCTGGGTTAAGGCCTCAAAGGTCCTCTTTAATTTATTATACTTGTCAAAATGCTTCTTTGCATTGTCCTTTGCAGAAAGCTGAGGATCCAGGGGGATAGAGATTTCTTCCCCTGTGTAATAGTTGATGCAGGAAAAGGATTTCTCACCGCCTGCCAGCTCGTAGCCGTAGGTATTTAACAGTTCTCCGTAGATCCGGTACTTTTCCCGCTTTTCCGTATCCTTTAGCTGCTTTAACTGCAGATCGTATTTTTTATAATTGCGCTCCAGGGCGGTCTGGACGATCCGGCGCAGGTCGGCGGATTTCTGGCGGATCCTTGTGCGGCTGTCTCTGGAGGCATAGTAATTTTCCAGAAGAGCGCTGATGGAAGACCAGCCCTCTCTGCGGCAGCCCCTTCCTTCCAGACAGGTCAGGGGAATGGAAGCGTATTCCAGAGGGCCTTCCTCATCATAGATAATAGCAGGAGAGAAGCGTCCTTCCTTTACATCCTCCATCAGCAGGCAGAAGGTATGGGCCAGATGGGTCAGTTCTGCCTCAGACAGCCCGTTGGCAGACAGGTCGGAATCGATGGAAGCCAGATGACAGACCTCCTCTGCCACAATGGGGCTGATGCCTGTGAAATGATTGTACAGGGCCTTCTGAACCGTCATGGGCGCGGCTTTTATGATCCGGCAGAAATCCGCTTCCGTGACGGTCAGAGGGTTCTCTTTTGCTACTGTTTGAGGGATAAAGTATTCCCTTCCGGGCAGAACCTCCCTTACAGAACTCATATTGGCGGACACATGCTTGATGCTGTCAATGATCGTGCCGTCTTCCTTACAGAAAATGATATTGCTGTGCTTTCCCATGATCTCTACGATCAGCTTTTTTCTGCACAAGTCGCCCATTTCGTCCAGATGCTCCAGCTCAAATTCCAGGATACGCTCCAGCCCCGGCTGGGTGATGGAAAGGATCCTGGCGCTTCCGATATGCTTTCTTAAAAGCATACAGAAATTGGGGGCGGTCAGAGGGCTGGGTTTATTATTTTCCGTGAGATAGATAAGGGGAAGGCTGGCGCTGGCGGAAATCTGCAGCCGGTAGGTTTCACGGTTATTTTTAACGGCAATGAGAAGCTCGTCCTTTTCCGGCTGGGCGATTTTTGCGATCTTTCCGCCCTCTAAGGTGCTTTTGAACTCATAAGCCAGATTTGCAATGGTAATACCATCAAATGCCATTTGATACACTCCTGTCGAGCCCATATTTGTTTGCCTGAAACGGGGCCTTGCTTATTAGGATAGCATAATTTGGGGAAATAGAAAAGCAGAAAAGGTTTGAGTTTCCGCATTTTGCACCGCCCTCTGGAGTCTGGTGTGCAGGGCTCCGGTTTCCGGTCATAAGAAAGCCTAAGAGTCTGAAATTTTTCTAAAAACAAAAGCCATATCAAAAACTCGCTGCGCTCAAACAGGTTTGATATGGCTTTTAACAAAAAATTTAATCCTCTAAGGTTTTCTAATGACCTTCAAAGTCGCCCTGCACACCAGACCCCCAGATCACACTGTAAAATGCGGAAACTCAAGGAAAAGAGCAATATAATGGTTGTAAAAAAGAAAGGCAGGAGAGCTGGAATGGGTGAAGGGAAGAAATATGTTATTTGCGAAAAAGAACTGGAGGTTTACCGCCGGGATATGCTTGAAAATGAAAGAAGCCGGGCTACCATTGAAAAATATATAAGAGATGTAAGAGCATTTTGCAGGTGGAATGGAGAAAAGGAGATCGACCGGCTCCGCGTGTTGGAATGGAAGGAATATCTGGGGACATGCTATGCGGTATCCTCTGCCAATTCCATGCTTGCGGCTTTAAACGGGTATTTTGATTTTCGCGGCTGGGAGGAGCTGAGGGTAAAACCCTTCCGGCAGCAGAAGCGGATCTACAGGGAACCGGAGGAGGATTTATCACGGGAAGAATATATGCGCCTGATTGAGGAAGCGCAAAGACAGGGGAAGGAGCGCCTGAAGCTTGTGATGCAGACCATCTGCGCTACGGGGATACGGGTGTCAGAGCTTGCATTTATCACGGCAGAGGCGGTGAAAACAGGGCGGGCAGAGGTAAGCTGCAAAAATAAAAAGCGCATTGTCTTTCTTCCGGAGAAGCTGCGGCGGATTTTGAAGGAGTATATGAAAAAACACCGGATTGCGGACGGCCCTGTCTTTATCACCAGAGGAAAACGAGCCTTAAACCGAAGCAATATATGGGCGGCAATGAAAAAGCTCTGCGAAAAGGCAGGCGTTGATCCGAAAAAGGTATTCCCTCACAATCTGAGACATTTATTTGCAAAGACCTTTTATCAGGAGGGAAAGGATCTGGCAAAGCTGGCAGATGTGCTGGGACATTCGGATATCGAGACAACCAGAATCTATGTGATGGAAAATGGAAGGGAGCATGAACGGCTGATTGAGAGGCTGGGGCTGTTGGATGAAGATTGGAGCGTGGGAGAAAAGAGGGGATGCTCCGGGATGGGAAGAGGGTTAAAAAAGCGTAGTACATAATTACACATATGTTGTTAAAAACGGGTGAAATACCGCTTATAAATGCAGGATATTATAAGAAAGACCCTTTATTAAGGATTCTTTGGAAAGTATATCATTTGTGGTTGTATTTTGCAAGTATTACCAGATGTGTTCAGCGCGGTAGAGAAGGATAAAAATAACAACATAAGTGTAATTATGTAGTAAATGCAGAGATAAATACATTAGAAAAGGGGAACAAGCATGTATTGTCCAAAGTGTGGTTTCAACCTGAACGATGATAACGGGGTTGAGGTTTGTCCGGAGTGCGGAGAGAAACTGAGAGAAAGTACGGAGAAAAAGGAAGAAAGAGCGGAAGCTAAAACGAAAAAGTCCGGGATGAAGTATGCAGTTGCCGCGGCGGCTGTGCTTTGCGGCGGTTTTTTGATTTTTAAAGCGGGGATGGGAGCGATAGAGATGCTATCTGAAGGACAAGGTCTTGGAGTGGTAAGTATAACTGTACCGGAGGGAACAACGAAAATTAAGGATGAGGAGTTTTTAGAGTATACCGATTTGGAAAGCATAACAATACCGGAGAGTGTCACCAAGATAGGAACTAGTGCTTTTTCGGGATGTAGTAGTTTGAAGAGCATAAATATTCCAGAGAGTGTCACCGTGATAAGAGATACTGCTTTTAGGGACTGTGATAGTTTGGAGAGCATAAATATTCCAGAAAGTGTCACCGTGATACAAGATATGACTTTTTATAACTGTGATAGTTTGAAGAGCATAAATATTCCAGAGAGTGTTACCAAGATAGAAAGCAATGCTTTTTCAGGGTGTAGTAGTTTGAAGAGCATAAATATTCCAGAGGGTGTCACCAAGATAGAAAACGATGCTTTTTCGAGGTGTTATAATTTGGAGAGCATAAATATTCCAGAGGGTGTCACTGAGATAGAATTCGATGTTTTTGGGGGATGTAGTAGTTTGGAGAGTATAAATATTCCAGAGAGTGTCACCGAGATAGGAAGCAGTGCTTTTAGCGAATGTAGTAGTTTGAAGAGCATAAATATTCCAGAGAGTGTCACCGAGATAGGAAGAAGTGCTTTTGATGGGTGTAGTAGTTTGAAGAGCATAAATATTCCAGAGAGTGTCACTGAGATAGAAGAATATGCTTTTTTGGGGTGTAGTAGTTTGGAGAGCATAAATATTCCAGAGAGTGTTACCAAGATAGGATTCAATGCTTTTGATGGGTGTAGTAGTTTGAAGAGCATAAATATTCCAGAGAGTGTCACTGAGATAGAAGAATATGCTTTTTCGGGGTGTAGTAGTTTGGAGAGCATAAATATTCCAGAGAGTGTCACTGAGATAGAAGAATATGCTTTTTCGGGGTGTAGTAGTTTGGGTAACATAAATATTCCAGAGAGTGTCACCGAGATAGGAAGCAGTGCTTTTGAGGGATGTAGTAGTTTGAAGAGCATAAATATTCCAGAGAGTGCCGATATAGAAAAGGATGCTATCAGCGACCAGGTGGAAATTATCTTTTACTAAAAGGAGAATCAACAATGAACGAAACACAAAAGAACGATCAGGAATATACAGAGGAACTGGAGAAAATTGAGGAAATCCGGCAAAGATGGCTTAAAAAAAAGAAGAAAGATCAAAAATGGGAAAAGGAAAAAGAGAAAATCCGCGAACTGGTTTCCAGTTTAAGAGAACAGGCAGCGCAGCTTAAAAACAAAGATCCGGAAGAATTTGAATTATTTTACTGGACAACCAAGGCTCATGTCATACGGGATGAGATTTACAATACGTCCTATGTGGCTGTTATTCCTATCCTGTCTCTGGTTATTTCCATTTTCAGTATGGTCTATTCAATAAATCAGGAAGGAATCATTGCCATCATCTGCGGACTGCTTTCCGCTGTGATATCTCTTTTGATTATATGCGCAGAGTGCCGGGCATTATTTGGCGGAAGGGAACGCTCCTATTATCGGATTCTGTATTCGATTCTGGAGGATATCCGAAATAAGAAAAGTACAAATGAGGAGAGGTAATTATGTTTTGTCCCAAGTGTGGAAATGACGTTAAGAATGGCGCGCAGTTTTGCCCCAAATGCGGTGAAAAGATGCGTGTAAACACAGGAAGTGCAAAAATGGCAGAGAAAAAAGGCGTATCCTTCACATGGAAGCGCCCGCAGATTTCCATAAAGGCTGCAAGGCTTCTGGGAGCGGTTCTTGTGCTTGTTTTTGCCGTTCTTTTATTAAAGCCCAGTGCGGGAAAGATTGATACGCAGGCTATGATGGAGGAATATTTTGCGGAGCATAGCGAATATTCGGAAAATGAAAATCTGTACCATTCCTGCTTTGACTATATGGTAAATGATCTGACCGAACAGTTTTTTCAGAATATAAAGCTTTCTCTGGGAAAGCTGGGAGAAAATTTTGAAGATAAAGAGGTAAGGGATCTTTCATCAAAACTGGGAAAGGTTCTTTCAGAGTCCTTTTCCAGAGCCGCTAATATGGAACAGCTGGCAGAGTCTGTGACCGGCCGCTCTTATTTTGAGGCGGAAAAAGCGAAAAAGAAGGACGGGATCGTCAGCGCAGCCGTAACAGTGCATTATCTGGATATCCCCGATATAAACCGTCGGGTAATAGAGGACTACACAGGCCTGTCCGAGCTTGTGAATCTGGTAATAAACAGGAAGAATCTGTGGATGAACCTGACGGATATGGCGTTTGGGGACGCTTCTCTTATACTGAACGGATTTGAAGAAAAAGCAGAAAGCAGTACGGCAGACAAAACCTATACGGGAACCGTAGAATTTACATATAATAAAGAGGAGAAGCGCTGGGAGATCAGCAGCGTTGACAGCGGGCTTTTAGACGCTTGGTTTGGAATACAGTAGGAGGATTGGACATATGGGACTGTTTGATACGATTAAAGAAAATACCAATTTGGTCAGAGGGGGAAACAGCCAGCCGGCCGGAAAGTTTGACCAGCAGATTGAAGCGGTGGAAGGGCAGATCAGGGAATCGCTGATTCAGATCGGAACCGTGTATCTGGAAAAACACAGGGAGGACTGTGAGTCGGAATACAGGGAGTTTATAAACCAGATAAAGGCTCTGGAGGAGCAGAAGGAGACGCTGGAGCGCAACAAGCTGGCGGCTCAGGGACTGCGCATGTGCGAGCACTGTCGGCAGATTATTACGCTGGACAGCGTATTCTGCAATAAATGCGGCTCCAAACTGGAGTCTCTGGAAATATCCAGCGCAGGCGGACGGTTCTGCCCTTCCTGCGGCGCTTCGCTGGCAGAGGGGGATGCTTTCTGCACAGCCTGCGGCTCCAAGGTGAATTAAATGAGTACCATTTCATAAAGTTTTTCAGGGGAGACACGCTCAGAAGGCGCGTCTCCTCTTTTTGAAAAAAAGTTGACTTGCCCCCACAGATGAATTATAATACTGTATAACTATGTAACGATGAAAGAGAGGCATTCCTTTATGTTAAAAAGCATGACCGGCTTTGGAAGATGCGAGAATGCTACTGATGAGTATAAGATTTCTGTGGAGATGAAGGCAGTGAACCACAGATATCTGGATCTGAGCATTAAGATGCCGAAGAAGTTCAATTACTTCGAGGCTGCCATCCGTACCCTGCTTAAGAAGTACATCCAGCGGGGGAAGGTGGATATTTTTATCAACTATGAGGACTATACGGAGGGAAACCTCTGCTTAAAGTACAACCGTGCTCTGGCAGCAGAGTATATGGAGCATTTTAAACGGATGGAGGAGGAATTTCACATTCCAAACGATATCCATGTATCCACTCTTGCCAGATGCCCGGAGGTTCTGACCATGGAGCAGACCCCGGATGACGAGGAGCACCTCTGGGAGATCCTTTCATCCGCTATGGAGGAGGCTGCCGAAAAGTTTGTGGCTTCCAGAGAGATTGAGGGCGAACACCTGAAACATGACCTTTTAGGCAAGCTGGATTACATGACAGAGCTGGTTGATTTTATCGAGGCCCGTTCTCCGCAGATTATTTCCGAGTACCGGACACGCCTGGAGGAAAAGGTAAAGGAGCTGTTAAACGGAACTGCGGTAGACGAGGGACGGATTGCCTCTGAGGTGGTGATCTATGCAGACAAGATCTGTGTAGATGAGGAAACGGTACGTTTGAGAAGCCACATTGAAAATACGAAACGGGAGCTTTTAAGCGGTGAAAGTGTAGGCAGAAAGCTTGATTTTATCGCTCAGGAGATGAACCGGGAGGCCAATACCATTTTATCAAAGTCAAACGATCTGGAGCTTTCCGATAAGGCCATTGCCCTGAAAACGGAGATTGAAAAGGTAAGAGAACAGATCCAGAACATCGAATAGAGATGAAAGTGAGGAGAGATCCCATGAACCAGCAGGGAATTTTAGTGGTTGTATCCGGATTTTCGGGAGCGGGCAAGGGAACCTTGATGAAGGAGCTTTTAAGGCGTTATGATAATTATGCGCTTTCGATCTCGGCCACTACGAGAAAACCACGGGAAGGTGAAGAAAACGGAAGAGAATACTTTTTCCTTTCGGAAGAAGAGTTTAAGAAGCTGCGGGATGAGCATAAGCTGATCGAGTATGCCAAGTATGTAAATCACTATTACGGCACTCCCAAGGAGTATGTAGAAGAAAAGATGGCTCAGGGCAAGGACGTGATCCTGGAGATTGAGATCCAGGGCGCTTTAAAGGTAAAGAAGCGTTATCCTGAGGCGCTGCTTCTTTTTGTTACGCCGCCCAGCGCAGAGGAGTTAAAGCGCCGCCTGGTGGGCCGCGGTACGGAAAGCATTGAGGTGATCAACGCCCGCTTAAAGAGAGCGGCTGAGGAGGCGGACGGCATGGAAGCCTATGATTACCTCCTGATCAATGATGAGATTGATACATGTGTGGAAAAAATGCACCAGCTGATCCAGCTGCAGCACGAAAAAACCTCCTATCATCTGGATTTCCTTGGAAAGATGCGGGAGGACCTGTATCATCTGGATGAGAGAAACTAATGTCAGCAAACTGCCCTGTTAAAAGCCGGGATCATTTTCGGGCCGCAGACAGAGCGATTATATATTTAAAATTGAAAGGGGAATGTAGAATGTTACATCCATCATACACAGATCTGATCAACGTTGTAAACAGCGATATCGAACCGGGCGAGCAGCCGGTGGTACAGAGCCGCTATTCTATCGTCATTGCAGCCTCCAAGCGTGCAAGACAGCTGATTGGAGGGGAAGAACCCTTGGTTCCCGGCACAGCAGGGAAAAAGCCTCTGTCGATCGCCATTGACGAGCTGTACCATCAGCAGGTAAAGATCCTTCCGGAAGAGGAGACAACAGAGGAAGAAGAAGCTGATGCAAAAGAGGCTGCCCAAAACGAATAAGAGAAAGAAGAAGCCGTCTCCTGTGCCTGAAACGCCGGGGCGATCTACGCCCGGCAGACACGGGAAGATGGCTTAAATGTTAATCAGGAGTAAAATGCATTTATGAAGAAGATAAAATTATTCTGTGTGTCCTTGGGCTGTGATAAAAACCTGGTGGATACAGAAAAAATGTTAGGCGTAGCCGGAGGCCTTGGCGTAACCTTTACAGATGATGAAACAGAGGCGGATGCTGTTTTGATCAATACCTGCTGTTTTATCGGGGACGCCAAGGAAGAAAGCGTAAATACCATTCTGGAGATGGCCCGCTTAAAGGAAGAGGGCAAATGCCGTGCCCTGATCGTGGCAGGCTGTCTGGCTCAGCGCTATAAAGAGGAGATCACAGAGGAGATCCCGGAGGTAGACGCAATTTTAGGAACCGCCTCCTACGAAGAGATCGGACGGGTTCTGACGGAGCTTTTTGGAGAAGATGAGAGGGACGGGGAAGGAACGGCTGACAGCCACATTTCAGTTTTTCACAGTCTGAGCGAGCTGCCCCACACAGCTAAAAAGCGTGTGGTAACTACCGGCGGCTATTACGCCTTTTTAAAGATTGCCGAGGGCTGTGATAAGCGCTGTACCTACTGCATTATCCCGTCCTTAAGAGGGCCTTACCGTAGCGTTCCCATGGAACGGCTGTTAGAGGAGGCCAGAGAGCTGGCTGACAACGGAGTGCGGGAACTGATCCTGGTGGCTCAGGAGACCACTCTTTATGGAAAAGACATTTATGGGGAAAAATCCCTTCCAAAGCTGCTCCATGAGCTGGCAAAGATTCCGGGGATTTACTGGATCCGCATCCAGTACTGCTATCCGGAGGAGATTACGGATGAGCTGATCGAGGCCATTAAATCAGAGGAAAAGGTCTGCCATTATCTGGATATCCCCATCCAGCATGCCAGTGACCGGATCCTGCGCCGCATGGGCCGCAGAACTCACAAAGAAGAATTAAAGGAGCGCATTGCAAAACTGCGCAGAGAAATCCCGGATATTGCCCTGCGTACTACTCTGATCTCCGGTTTTCCGGGAGAGACAGAGGAGGATCATGAGGTGCTGATGGAGTTTGTGGACGAGATGGAGTTTGAGCGTCTTGGAGTGTTTGCCTATTCGGCAGAGGAAGATACCCCTGCGTACTCCTATCCCGATCAGGTGCCCCAGGAGGTAAAGGAGGAGCGCCGGGATGCCATCATGGAGCTTCAGCAGGAGATTGCGTTTGAACACTGTGAAAAAATGGTGGGAAAAGTCCTTACTGTCATGATCGAGGGAAAGGTAGCAGATGAACCGGCCTATGTAGGCCGCACCTACATGGATGCGCCCAATGTGGACGGACTGATTTTTGTAAATGCCGATGAGATGCTGATGTCCGGCGACTTTGTAAGGGTAAAGGTCACAGGAGCCGCCGAGTATGACCTGATAGGAGAGGTGTATCATGAATCTGCCCAATAAGCTTACCGTTCTTCGTATCTGTATGATCCCGTTTTTTGTGGCCGCCCTTCTTTATGAAAATGGCGCCGATCAGACCATGCGGATCATTGCCAATGTGATTTTTATTACAGCCAGCCTGACGGATCTTCTGGATGGAAAGATTGCCAGAAAATACGGCCTTGTGACAAATTTTGGAAAATTTATGGATCCCCTGGCAGATAAACTTTTAGTCTGCTCGGCCCTGATCTGCCTGATCCAGCTGGGTCAGCTTCCTGCCTGGGTTGTGATCGTTATCATCAGCCGTGAGTTTATCATCAGCGGCTTCCGCCTGGTGGCAGCAGATAACGGCATTGTGATCGCAGCCAGCTACTGGGGCAAATTTAAAACCGTGTTCCAGATGACGGCGGTAGTGCTTCTGATCTTCAATATCCCGGCTCTGTCTGTTCTGACAAGCGCTGTTTTGTGGATTGCCGTTATCCTGACGGTCGTATCTCTGGTGGATTATGTTGCAAAGAATATAAAGGTCCTGACGGAAGGAGGCCTGTAAAATGGTCGTTGAGCTGATCAGCGTAGGAACTGAGATCCTGATGGGGAATATTTTAAACAGCAATACGCAGTATCTGGCGGAAAAATGCGCCCTTTTGGGGCTGGATCAGTATTATCAGGTAACGGTCGGCGATAATTATGGCCGGATGATGGAGAGCGTAAAGAGAGCCCTTGACCGGTCGGATATCGTAATCCTCACAGGAGGACTTGGCCCTACGGAAGATGATATGACAAAAGAAGTCTGTGCAGAGGCCATGGGAATGGAACTGGTGGAGGATTCCCATACCCGAAGCCAGCTGGAGGCGTTTTTTGCAGGCAATATTTATAAAGAAATCCCGGATAATAACTGGAAGATGGCGATGGTTCCCCAGGGGGCGATCGTACTGGACAATCCTAACGGTATGGCTCCCGGATTGATATTGGAAAAAAATGGGAAAACAGCCATTCTTCTTCCGGGCCCGCCAAATGAGCTGTACCCGCTGTTTGAAGGGCAGGTATTTCCCTATCTGGAACGGCTCCAGCAGTCGGTTCTGGTGTCCCGGATGGTAAAAATCTGCGGATACGGCGAGAGCCAGGTGGAGGATAAGCTGCTGGATTTGATCGATGGCCAGACCAATCCGACCATTGCTACCTATGCAAAGACAGCAGAGGTTCATATCCGTATTACAGCCAGAGCGGCAGATTATGAAGAAGGAGAGGCTCTTGTGGCTCCTGTGATTCGGGAAATCAAGTCCCGGTTTGGGAATGCGGTTTACACCACAGATGAAACAGTCAGCCTGGAAATGGCAGTAGCCGCGCTTTTAAAGGAAAAGCAGCTTACCATGGCGGCGGCTGAGTCCTGTACCGGCGGAATGGTGGCTGCCCGCATGGTAAACGTATCCGGTGTATCGGATGTATTTATGCAGGGCATGGTGACATATTCCAATGAGGCGAAAATGCGTCTTTTGGGAGTACGGGAGGAAACCCTTGCTGCTTACGGTGCGGTCAGTGAGGAAACGGCCGTGCAGATGGCAGAGGGCGGAGCGGCGGCAGCCGGGACGGATGTGTGCGTATCCATTACGGGAATTGCCGGGCCGGAGGGCGGAACGCCGGAAAAACCGGTGGGACTTGTATATATGGCCTGCTGCGTAAAAGGAAAGACAGTGGTAAAACGTTACCAGTTTAAAGGGAACAGGGCCAAGGTTCGGGAACAGTCTACGGTAAAGGCTCTGGATCTGGTACGCCTGTGCGTATTGGAATATGAAAACTGTTCGGATTCATAAGGAGGAATTATTTTTATGAAAGCAGCAAGAATACGCAGGCAGCTTACGGCGGCCTACCATTGCTCCTATATCAGGCTGGCGCTGAACTTTTATACAGCCTATGAGGCGGCGGCAGAGAAAAAAGGCTTTGAAAATGATCGGATTTCCGGTCTGTATGACCGATTCTGTGAACTCCTTGACGCCTGTCTGAAAGGACAGTCAGACTGCGGGGCAGATGAACTGCGCCAGGATGTGATCCGGGAGATGGAAAAGGTTACGGATTATACGGATGCGTTCCAGGCCTATGAATATGTGATGAACCGGATTGAGGGAAGATTTGCACCAAAGCTGATCGGAAAAAAGCCGGAGGATACAGAGAGCCTTACGGAAGAAATCCTGTCCTGGTTTCAAACTGCGCCCGATCCGGCAGCCCTTCGCGAACGGATGCAGGTGATTACAGGACAGCTCCCGGTACGTTTTACAAAGCAGAAATTCTTTGCCCTGTTAGAGGATCGTCTGAGCATCTACAAGGGGCTTCCGCGCTCCGGTTTTGAAGATATACTGTATATTTTGCGTTCCGAGGGGCTGTTAAACCGGCCGATGGCGCGGGAAGAAGCATATGGAACATTGTTTGACCGGATGAAAGCGTTTGAACAGGCAGATTTAAGACATCTTACTGCACAAGAGTATCGTCATCTGGCTTCTGAACTGGAGGAAGGAAGCCGGGAGATCAATGCTCTCAGCGGAGAAATCCTGTGCCTGATGGATATGGTAAATGATCTGTGCGTGATCCTTCTGGCGCAGGGAACGGCTGTATCTGATCTGTCCTGCGAACAGAATACAAAAGAGATTTTAAAGGGAATACAGACGCTTTTTGCATCAAAAGAGTGGGAGGACATCCCCGAAGAGGTCACAGACCGTCTTCCGGCCCTGGAAGGGAAGCAGGAGCAGTATTTTGAGCAGTGGCTCAGAGACGATATCTCTCTGGAGGAGCTTCAGGAGGAAAACGGGCCGGAGGCAGAGGCTGCCTGGAAGGCAGGTCTTCTGATGTCTGGCAGCGCGTTTATGTCCTTGGAAAAGCCGGACGCAGATGAGACAGAGGTAGACGAAGCATTTTTCAGAGAAAAACTGGATGCGCTTTTTAAGGATATGGGAGAACGCTGGAAGGAGCTTCCAAAAGCTGTAGTGCGGGCTGCCATGGCAAAATGTCTGTCCAGCCTGCCTGCAAATTTCCAATCTCTGGATGAGGCCAGAGAATATATTCAGGGAAGCCTGGACAGCTGCAGCGACGAGATAGAGCGGGAAGCCTGTGCAGATCTGATCCGCAGCCTGATGGAAGAGTAAAGCGGGAAAAAGGTCATTTTGCCAAAAAGGAGGAGAGAGGATGCGTTTGTGGGATCATCTGTATATGGGACAAAATGCAGACCGGGCCAGAGCGCGGATCCTGAAAGGACTCCGCCAGGGCAGCCTTTTGCCTGATACCTATGTGATTACTCTTCCGGAAAACGGGAAACATATATTTGATATCTGTCCTGTGTCTCTGCTCACGAGGAGAGAACGGCAGGGGGAAAATCTGCTGGTTCTGGGAATCGCCAGAGGCTATCATGAGGCGGCGGAGGTTACAGGACGGATGGTAGACGATATGTACCATCAGACAGGCGGTTTTGACTGGAAGGCATATATGGATCAAATGGCCGGGAAATGAGGTGCGGATATTGGTACACATACTGCTTTTGATTTTAAAGGCCATCGGTATCCTGATTCTGGTTCTTCTGGGCCTGGTTCTGGCTGTGGTTTGTCTGGTGCTCTTTGTTCCGGTGTGCTATGAGGCAGGCGGAAGCTGGAAGGACAAACCGGCCGGGAAAGGGGAAATTTCCTGGCTTTTCGGAGCTGTTTCCTTAAGCGCCGGATATGATGGAGATGAAAGCGGACTGACAGCCGGAGTAAAGCTGTTTGGACAAAAGCTCTGGGAAATGGATAAAGAGAAAGAAGCACCGGAAACCCACCGGCCTTTGGATGAGGAAACGCTCAGAGGTACAGATGCAGAAAGGAAAGAGCCGGAAGAAAAGAAAACTACCCTTTGGGAAGAGAAACGCATTCCGGCTGCATCGGCAGAGAACCCCCAAAAGACCCTGCCAAAGAACCCGCAGCCCAGACCGGAGCCTGAGGATAAAAGACATACAGAGCATAAAAAGAAGGATGTATTCGGCCGCATAAAGGTTTTTCTTGAAAAACTTAAGTTTTCTTTTCAGTCATTTTGTGATAAGCTTAAGAATATACAAAACATTGCAGAAGAAAAGAAAGCCTGGCTGGAGGATGAAGAAAATCAGGCGTCGCTTAAGCTTCTCTGGAAGCAGACGGGCCGTTTTCTGCGCCATGTATGTCCCAGAGGAGGGAAGGGATCCGTAACCTTTGGGTTTGAAGAACCTTATCTTACGGGACAGGTATTGTCGGCGGCAGCTCTTATCTATCCTTTTTTTGAAGGAAATCTGGAAATCTGCCCTGTGTTTGATGAAACGGTATTTGAGGCAGAAGGCAGCTTTAAGGGACGCATCCGGGCGGGATATCTTTTGTGGCTGGGTCTTGGGATCCTGCGTGATGGGCATACCAGGCGCATGCTGTTTGGTTTTTTAAAGGGAAGCGCAGTCTAGCGCGTTGAGAAAAGGAAGAGGAAAGACGGTATGGCAGAAAATCATTTTTCATCTATGATTGATACATTATTTAAGGGGATGGATCAGTTTGTCACTTCAAAGACAGTTGTAGGCGAACCGGTGCAGGCAGGAGATGCCATTATCGTCCCTCTGATTGATGTGACCTGCGGCATGGCGGCAGGAGCATTTTCGGAAAAAACAAAGGAAAAGCAGAAGGGCGGCGGCGGAATGAGCGCCAAGATGAGTCCCAGCGCCGTTCTGGTGATACAAAACGGAGTCACAAAGGTGGTAAACATCAAAAACCAGGATGCCATCACAAAGGCGATCGATATGGCTCCCGACCTGATTAACCGTTTTATGGGCGGAAAACCGGCTGTATCGGAGGAAACCCGCGCAGCGGCTCAGGATGCTGCGGCTGAATATGACAAACGGGATTAAAACAGGAATATGACATTATTACGGCCCTGCGTCTGCAGGGCCTTTTGCTATCTCGGAGAGGGCATATGAAAGCTTCGGGGGAATGGGAAGGAACGCTTCTGCATAAGATAAAGAGAAGGGAGCGTTTTGATATGAAAAGGATATGCGGACTGATGCTGTTCTGTTTCGGCCTTGGGATGGCGGTGCTTTTATTTATACCCGAGACCATATTTACCTTTTTCTTTGTGGTATGCTGCCTTGTGCTTGGGTATAATCTGTTTTGCTGCTGATTTCTGGAAGCTGCAGAACCGGTATCATTAAATAGACGATCCAGACAGAAAAAAGCTCCTGACCATCACAGTCAGGAGCTTTTGCTCTGCATTTAATTAGGCTCTTTCTACAAGGCCGGAACGTAAGCAGGAAGTACATACGTACATTCTCTGGGTTCCGCCATTTACTTTAACCTTAACAGATTTTACGTTTGCTTTCCACATCTTGTTGGACCGTCTATGGGAATGGCTCACTTTGTTTCCGAAATGAGCTGCCTTTTCACAGATTGCACACTTAGCCATACTATTGCACCTCCTTAAACGTTACTTGGATTTCTTGTAGAAAATAGAAAAATCCACAACAAAAGTAATGATACCAGATGTTTTCAATTTTTGCAAGTGAAAAAACAAAAATTTATTTCTTTTTTTCGGGAAATAGTGTATACTGTCCTTAATATGAAAACAGGAGGCGTGTATATGAAGGGACGAATCAGCAATAAGATGGGCGAGATCCAGATCAGCCCGGAAGTGATTGCTTTATATGCAGGAACCATTGCAGTAGAGTGCTTTGGTATCGTGGGTATGGCGGCCGTAAGTATGAAAGACGGTCTTGTGAAGCTGCTGAAAAGAGAGAGCCTGACACACGGCATCACTGTGGATATCAGAGAAAACAGGATATCCATTGACTTTCATGTGATCGTATCGTATGGGGTCAGCATTTCAGCAGTGGCTGACAATCTGATCGAAAGTGTGAAGTACAGAGTAGAAGAATTCACCGGCATGGAGATCGAAAAGATCAATATCTTTGTAGAAGGTGTCAGAGTGATTGATTAGGAGGAAGCAACCCGTGGGTATAAGTACAATTGATGCCGGGATGGTAAAAAAAGCCTTTCTGGCAGGAGCAAAGGGCCTTGAGGCCAAGAAAGACTGGATCAATGAGCTGAATGTTTTTCCGGTACCGGATGGAGATACCGGGACGAATATGACGATGACGATCATGGCGGCTGCCAAAGCGGTAGCAGAACTGGAAGACCCGGATATGGAGCAGCTGGCAAAGGCTATTTCTTCCGGCTCTTTAAGAGGCGCCAGAGGAAATTCCGGAGTTATCCTGTCACAGCTTTTGAGAGGCTTTACAAAGGAAATCCAGGGCACAGCGTCCATTGATGTGACCATTCTGGCAAATGCCATGGTGCGCGGTACAGAAACCGCCTACAAGGCAGTTATGAAGCCAAAGGAAGGCACCATTCTTACGGTTGCCAAGGGCATGGCGGACAAAGCCATCGAAATGGCCGCTCAGACGGATGATATTGAAATTTTTGCAAAGGCAGTCATTGAGGAGGGCGACTACGTTTTAAGCCAGACACCGGAGATGCTTCCCGTATTAAAGCAGGCAGGCGTAGTGGATTCCGGCGGTCAGGGCCTGATGCAGGTAGTAAAGGGAGCTTTTGACGGCCTTACGGGAAAATGCAGTGATTTCTCCTTTGAGGACGCAGGCATTTTAAAACCTTCTTCTGAAAAAACCCCTCAGTCTGCCGGAGCTTCCAGAACGGATATTGACACAGCGGATATCCGCTTCGGTTACTGTACCGAATTTATCATTAAGCTTGAAAAGGAATACAGCCAGAAGGATGAGGATGAGCTTAAGAAGTATCTGGGTTCTATCGGAGATTCTCTGGTAGTGGTCTCAGATGATGAGATCGTAAAGATCCATGTTCACACCAATCATCCGGGACTGGCCTTTGAAAAGGGACTTACCTACGGCTCCCTTTCCCGTATGAAGGTTGACAATATGCGGGAAGAGCATGAGGAGCGGGTAATCCAGGATTCAGAGCGTCTGGCAAAGGAGCAGGCCGCCCAGCCCAACCCTGCAGAGGAGGAAACCGGCGAGCGGAAGCCCTATGGATTCATTACCGTATCCTGCGGCGATGGCTTAAGCGAGATTTTCAAGGGAATCGGGGCCGATTACCTCATTGAAGGCGGACAGACCATGAACCCCAGCACGGAGGACATGTTAAACGCCATTAAAAAGGTCAATGCCGATCACATTTTCATTCTCCCGAACAATAAAAATATTATCATGGCGGCCAATCAGGCTCGTGATCTGACGGAGGATAAGGAGATTATCGTTATTCCTTCTAAAACCGTGCCTCAGGGCATCACGGCTCTGGTGAATTTCATCCCCGATCTGACGCCGGAGGAGAATCTGGAAAATATGACAGCCGAGATGGAGCGGGTGCAGACAGCCCAGATTACCTATGCGGTGCGAAATACCTCCATCGACGGCATGAAAATCCATGAGGGCGATATTATGGCAATCGGCGATCATGGGATGCTGGCAGTGGACACATCTGTTTTAGGAGCAGCGAAGGCGGCTCTTGAGGCGATGTTAAATGAGGACAGCGAGCTGGTTACTATTTATTATGGAAGCGATGTGACCGAGGCAGATGCAGAAGCCTTCAGAAAGCAGGCCGAAGAGGAATTCCCGGATAAGGAAATCGAACTGCAGTACGGCGGTCAGCCTATTTATTATTATATGATATCTGCAGAGTAGAAATGAAAGGAGAAAAGCAAGTATGAACGATGAATTTAGAATGGAACAGAGGACAGTCGATCAGGCGGGGGAATCTCTGGGACGATACACTGCTAAAACCTTTGGCTGGATGTTTGCGGGACTGCTTATAACATTGGCCGTTGCCATCAGTATGTATGTTACAGGAGCATTTATCTATGTAATCCGGATTCCGGCGTGGAACTTCCTTCTGCTGGCGGCTGAACTGATTTTAGTAATTTCACTGTCTGCCAGACTGGAAAAGATGTCTGTAACTGCAGCGAAAAGTATGTTTTTCCTGTACTCTGCTGTAAATGGTATCGTATTCAGCATGTATTTTCTGATGTTTGACCTTCTTTCTCTGTGGCTGGCATTTGGAATTACAGCTATGTTTTTCGGAGTCATGGCACTGATCGGATACTTTGGAAATATCAATTTTTCCGCTCTGCGTCCTTTTATGACAGGCGGCCTGATCTTCCTGTTTGTCTTCTGGCTGTTAGCCATGTTTATTGACTTAAGCGCTTTTGAAACAATGGTCTGCGGTGTGGGAATTTTCCTGTTTTTAATTATTACAGCTTACGACGCAAAGAAAATCCAGGCATACTATGCTTATTATGGACAGAATTCCGAGATGGCGGCAAAGGCTTCCGTTTTCTCAGCGCTGCAGCTGTATCTGGATTTCATTAACCTGTTTATCTATATTCTGCGTTTTGTAGGAAACAGAAAAGACTGATAAGAGGGGGATAAAGCCAAAATGATAATCGGAGCACTGGAAGCAGGGGGAACCAAGATGGTCTGCGCCTTGGGAAGGGAAGACGGGAGTATTATAGACCAGATCTCCATTCCAACCACAACACCGGAGGAAACCATTCCAAAGATCATTGAGTATTTTAAGGATAAGGAGATCGAAGCCCTTGGCATCGGAGCCTTTGGCCCGGTGGGAGTGGATCCTGCTTCTGAAAACTACGGATATATACTGGAAACTCCTAAGCTGGCCTGGAGAAATAAGGATCTTCTGGGTAGCCTGAAAAAAGGGCTTAAGGTTCCCATGGCCATTGATACGGACGTAAACGGCTCCTGTCTGGGAGAAGTGACCTATGGCTGCGCCAAAGGCCTAAACAGTGTGATTTATATTACCATCGGAACGGGAGTCGGCGTAGGCGTGTGGGTAAATGGAGGTCTTCTCCACGGGATGCTTCATCCGGAGGGAGGCCATATCCTGTTAAACCGCCATCCCGAAGATACAAAGGGAGGAGTCTGCCCCAGCCATCCAAACTGCTTTGAGGGCTTTGCCAGCGGCCCTTCCATTGAAGCCAGATGGGGAAAAAAGGCAGTTGATTTAAAGGAGCAGTCTGAGGTATGGGAGCTTGAAAGCTTCTATATTGCTCAGGCTCTGGCAAATTATATTATGATTTTGTCGCCCCAGAAGATCATCCTGGGCGGCGGCGTTATGCATCAGGAGCAGCTGTTCCCGTTAATCCGAAGGAAGGTAAAGGAGCTTGTAAACGGCTATATCTGCTCCAAAGAGCTGGATGATATTGACAATTACATTGTTCCTGCAAGCTTAAATGACGATCAGGGAATTATGGGCGCGATCCGCCTGGGATTAAATGCCCTTGAGCAGGAAAAATCATGAGCGGCCATCAGCCTGTAAGCGCTTTAAAGGGAATTGGAGAGAAAACAGGAAAATTGTTTGAAAAGCTAGGGGTCATCACCATTGATGACCTCCTTTCCTATTATCCGAGAGCGTATGAGACCTATGAAGAACCGGTTCCCATTGGACAGTTAAAGGAACAGACCGTAATGAGCGTGGCTTCTGTGCTTTCAAAGCCGCCGGATCTTCTGCGCACCGGAAAGGTGCAGATGGTATCGGCGGTGATCCGTGATCTGACAGGAACACTGCAGCTTGCCTGGTTTAATATGCCCTATATGCGGGCAAATGTAAAAAGCGGCCAGATGTATGTATTCCGGGGGCGGGTGGTAAAAAAACGGGGCCGCCTGATGATGGAACAGCCGGAGGTTTTTACCAGAGAGGCCTATGATGCGCTGGAGCATTCCATGCAGCCGGTATACGGGCAGACCAGGGGGCTGAGCAATAAAACCATTGTGAAGGCCCAGAAACAGGCGCTTGAAATGCGCCGGCTGGAACGGGAATATATGCCGGCCGTTCTCCGCAGAAAATACGAGCTGGCAGAGATTAACTATGCGCTGGAGCATATTCATTTTCCATCTGATGAAAAGGAGCTTCTTTTTGCAAGACGCCGCCTTGTGTTTGATGAATTTTTCATGTTTCTTGTAGGCGTCAGACGGCTGAAGGAGCACAGGGAAAAAGAAATGTCTTCCTGGGGCTTAAAGGAATGCCCGGAGGTTTTAAAACTCAGGGAAAGGCTTCCCTATGCCCTTACAGGAGCTCAGGAGAGGACTTTAAAAGAGGTATTTTCTGATATGGCGGGAGGCCGGGTGATGAACCGGCTGATACAGGGAGATGTAGGCTCCGGAAAGACCATTATTGCCATACTTGCCCTTTTGCAGGCTGCTTATAACGGCTGCCAGGGAGCTCTTATGGTACCTACAGAGGTGCTTGCCAGACAGCATTTTGAATCCATGCAAAAGCTGTTTACGGAAAATGGAATTGACAAAGTTCCTGTGCTTGTTACCGGCTCCATGACTGCAAAGGAAAAGCGGCTGGCTTATGAAAAAATCGCTTCCCATGAGGCGGATATTATCGTGGGAACCCATGCGCTGATCCAGGAAAAGGTGGTCTATGACCGTCTGGCGTTAGTGATTACGGATGAGCAGCACCGGTTCGGTGTGGGCCAGAGAGAGCTTTTAAGCAACAAGGGAAATACGCCCCATGTACTTGTTATGAGCGCAACCCCCATTCCAAGAACTCTGGCAATTATCCTTTATGGGGATCTGGATATTTCCGTGATCGACGAACTGCCTGCGGGACGGCAGGAAATTAAAAACTGCGTGGTGGATATCAGTTACCGGCCAAAGGCATATGCATTTATCCAGAAGCAGGTGGAAATGGGCCATCAGGCATATGTGATCTGTCCCATGGTAGAGCCAAGTGAGATGATCGAGGCGGAAAATGTGGTGGATTACACGAAAACGCTGAAAAAAGCATTTCCTGAATCAATTTCTGTTGAATATCTCCACGGAAAAATGAAGGCAAAAGAGAAGAATAAGATCATGGAACGCTTTGCTGCCGGAGAGATTGATGTGCTGGTATCTACCACTGTCATAGAGGTTGGGGTGAATGTCCCCAATGCCACTGTCATGATGATTGAAAATGCAGAGCGCTTCGGACTGGCCCAGCTTCATCAGCTCCGGGGCCGCGTGGGCCGTGGGAAAGCCCAGTCCTACTGTATTATGGTGAATGGAAACGGCGGTAAGGATACCATGGAACGGCTGGATATTATGAACCGTTCCAATGACGGTTTTTATATTGCTTCTGAAGATTTAAAGCTTCGCGGGCCGGGAGATATCTTCGGCGTACGCCAGAGCGGGGAGCTGGAGTTTAAACTGGCAGATATCTTTACGGATGCCAATCTTCTAAAACAGGTATCAGAGGAAGTAAATGCGATACTGGATCAGGATCCCGGTCTTGAAGGGGAGGAATACAGGGAGCTTAAGCAGAAAATTGAGCAGTACCTTGGAGACAGGGAGGAACATTTAAATCTTTAAAAAGGAGACGGTGAAGATGAACGAAACAATGCAGACAATCCTTACGAGAAGAAGTACAAGAAAGTTTAAGGTTCAGGAGATTCCGCAGACAGATCTGGATCAGATCCTTAAGGCGGCTCTCCATGCTCCCAGCGGAATGGGAAAGCAGACCTGGCAGTTTACCGTGGTAAAGAACAGAAAAAAGGTGCAGAGGCTGGCAGAGGCCGCAGGGAAGATACTGGGCCGGGAAAATTATGATATGTACCAGCCGGAGATTTTGATCATCCCTTCCAATCAGAGGGATAATCCTCATGGAAAAGAGGACAATGCCTGCGCTATGGAAAATATCTTTCTGGCCGCTCATTCTCTTGGGATTGGCTCTGTGTGGATCAATCAGCTTCAGGGAATCTGCGATGAGCCTTCCATTCGTGAAATTTTAAATGATTTTGGCATTCCGGCAGATCATATCGTATATGGAATGGCTGCTTTGGGATATGCAGATGATGTAAAAGCAGAAAAACAGCGGATCGGAAAAGTAGTTGTGGTGGAATAGACAGATATTTTCTATATTTTGACATTTTACGCAAAACATTCTAGTGTATTATGTTCAGAAAATCACATAATAACAACGTAACAACAAACAAGCTTCAAGCGGAACAAAAACCGCAGGAGCAGATCTGTTATAAGGAGGCGTTTTATTATGTCTAACAACACAAACAAAACAAACGTACCTGAGGCAAAGGAAGCAATGGATCGCTTTAAGATGGAGGTCGCAAGCGAGCTGGGAGTACCGTTAAGCAACGGCTACAACGGCAACCTGACTTCCGCACAGAACGGTTCCGTAGGCGGCTATATGGTCAAAAAGATGATCGAGGCCCAGGAGCGCCAGATGGCAGGTAAGTAAAACTCCTTAAAAAGAAAGATGCAGCCCGGCGGGGGATTTCCTGTCGGGCTGTATTTTTCTGCATGGTTTTAATATAATTTGTATCTGCAAATATTTTCCCATTTTTCAGGAAATCCCATTTGTTTTAATAATTGAGCCTGTGTCAGATGTGGACACTGCTTTCGTGCTTTCTTAATCAATTGGATAAGAGAACCTTTAAAAGATTTAAAATCATCATTGCTGATGAGATATCTTAATGAAAGAACAACGGCAAATAAATCGTGTTTACCAAGCGTATAATTTCCCTTTTTTAGCGGAATAGAGAGTTTTTGATGCAGGAGTGTATCTGGAATTGTATCTTGAGTTCGGAAATCATACAGCCGTTCTCCGTGAGCACATACATTTCGGCATTTTGCAATAATAGTGATAAATTGATGCAACTGCTTTTCTGTATAGCCTGAAAAATGTTTGCTGACTTTTACTTGAATATCATTCGGCATGTATTGATAAAAGGCAGAGAGCTGTCCAAACGTAACAGCATTCATTGCAACCCAGAGAGGAATATTGCCATATATTCTGGAATAATGAGTAATATAGTTGTAATGAGAAGGCATAGAAATACAGTTTTGCAAGGAATGGATCAGGCGGTTGACCGCTTTTTGGTTCTTCTTTGCAGAATTAAAATTTGCAGGATTTAGATATTCTGCCTGATTTTCACCGAATTTTTCACAGAAATGATAGGAAATCAAAGACTTCAGATGCCGTTCCACATGAAGAATATACTTTAAAAATAAAGTCCGTAACTTTTCATCAAAATAATAAAAAGCAACAATTTCTTCAAAGGTAACACCATATAAGTAGTTTCCTGAAGGCTTATGTTTAAATGGATTTTTGTATCCGCTAATCAAAGAATAGTAGCTGATATGTTCCAGCGTATGGATTGCAGTTGGGACATCTGAAATGGTTAATTGTTTTTCGTTTTGTAATTTTTCAATTTGCTGGTCGTATGTAAGAAATTTTTTCTCCATATGTTACTCCTGTATAGTAAAAAGGAGCCCACGCATGAGCTCCTCCGGCTACGGGCCCCTCAAGCATCCGCAGCACAACCACTAAAGATAGTATATGGGGTTGACTTCAGAAAGTCAAGCTGTTTTTAGTGGTAGTATTAGTTTATTCATATAAGCATCAAATATTCGAAAATAGAAGCATGTGATAATGAAGTTAATAGTATCATTTTATTATCAATGAGAATACAAAAACCCAGAAAACCGTTCAAAACGATAATCCAGGCTTTAAATAGAGCAGATGACGGGAATCGAACCCGCCTCCTCAGCTTGGGAAGCTGATATTCTACCGATGAACTACATCTGCGTGATAGAATCATTATATCAGCCCCAAACGGTTTTTGCAAGAGAATTTTTGGAAAAATTTATAATTTTATAACAATTTAGAATATAATCCCATAAGTATCAGAGCGCCGCCGGATCCGACCATGATCCAGGAAAGGGGGAAAGCGTCTGCCATGGGACCAAAGAGGGCCATTCCCAGGGGAAGAAAGCCGGAATACATGGTTCCCAAAAGACCGAATACACGGCCCTGCATGGAGACGTCTGTGTGTTCCTGGATAAGCGTGGTGATGGAGGTTTGCACCACGGTCAAAGCAATCCCATAGAAAAACATCATGATAAGATAGGGAATAAAATAAGCAGACAGTCCCATCCCAACAGCAAAGGCTCCAAAGCTGAAAAGCCCCCATGATAAAAGGCGGGTTTTGCTTTGACCGTTATTTTTAAGGCTTATCAGGATCCCGCCCAGGATCATTCCTCCAAAGCCGATCACCTCCACGGCGGTAAGGTACCAGTAGGTATCCCCAAAGCTTCTGCGCACAAAAAGTCCGGCCAGGAAGCCCGCAGGAACGCACAGGAAGGTAAAAAGCCCATATAGGATCAGAAGCCTTCCGATAGTACGGTGGGAAAAGGCATAGTTCACTCCGGCCTTCATATCCTGAATAAATGAGGAACACTGTCCCTGGCTTTTACAGGAGGGAATGGACAGGCAGGATAAAAGGCCGATTCCCAAAATGGCAGTCACAATATCGATCATCAGGGTTGTATCCAGGGTGCTGACTGCAAAGATGGCTCCGGCGGCAGCAGGAGCGGCAAATTGTACCGCAGACTGCATGGCTGCATTGATTCCGTTGCAGCGCATCAGGTGCTCCTCTGGTACCAGCTGAGGAATGACTGCATTGACAGCAGGGGTCTGTATGCCGGCTCCAAGGGAACGGATGACAGACATTAAAAGAAGCCCTCCAAGAAAAAGCGGTTTGGAGGTGATGTGCGGGACTGCAAGCAGCATGGCCAGAGTAGCCAGCGCCGTAAGGGCATCTGCTCCTGCGATCAGCAGTTTTCTGCTGTACCGGTCCGCCCATACGCCTCCTGAAAAGGAGATGAGAAACTGGGGCAGATAGGAGCACACTGTAAATGCTGCAACCCAGGCTCCGCTTGCCGTTTCCATGGTGGCGTACCAGACCACGGCCATCTGTACCAGGGTGGAACCAAATAGGGTAATGCACTGGCTGGTCAGAAACAGGATTGTCCGTCTCTGCCAGCCGCTTGGTTTTGTTTCATTCATTGTTTGTTTCATTGAATCGTATCCTCCTGTATTTTTAGCCGCGGATGTTCCATATTAGCAGACTTTTTCTAAAAATACAAGTTTTTATTTCCGGATTCAGCCAGAGGTATAATCAGGAATAGATCCGGCCATTCTTTTTATAAAAGAATAATTTTTCAGAAGGGAAATGTTATGTACAAAAAGGATATCTGTGAAAAAGAGAAACAGGAAAGAGACTGCCTTGTTATGGATCTTGATCTTGTGATCGGCGGCCGCCCGGACCGCGTCCGGGAGCTTTTAGCACACCTTGATTTTGATATGCATCCTCCGGGGCCGGAGCTGAAACGCCTTGCAGAAGAGCTGGAAAAGAAGCTTGAGGCCCAATGAACTTGAAAAAATCATTCAAATATGATTTAATACTATGAGACAAACCGGCGCGCTCCTTAATTTTTAAGGGGCGTGCTTCATGAATATGGAGGATAAGAATGGCAACAGAACAATATAATGCGGACAGTATTACCGTCTTAGAGGGCCTGGAGGCCGTCCGCAAGCGGCCGGGTATGTACATAGGTGGCGTTGGTACCAAGGGACTGAACCATCTGATCTATGAGATTGTAGATAATGCAGTGGACGAGCATCTGGCTGGCTTTTGCTCTAAGATCTGGGTGAAACTGGAAAAGGACGGTTCCTGCACTGTAAAGGACAATGGACGAGGGATTCCGGTGGAAATGCACCAGAAAGGCGTTTCGGCAGCCAGAATCGTTCTTTCCACCCTTCATGCGGGCGGCAAGTTTGACAATGAGGCATATAAAACCAGCGGCGGTCTTCACGGCGTAGGCTCCTCTGTGGTAAATGCCCTTTCGGAATATATGGATGTAAAGATCAGCCGGGGCGGTCTGGTCTATCATGATGCCTATGAGAAGGGCCGTCCGGTGGTTGAGCTGGAGCAGGGCCTTCTTCCGGTTGTGGGAAAGAGCAGGGAAAGCGGCACCCAGATCAATTTTCTTCCGGATGGAGAAATCTTTGAAAAGACACGCTTTAAGGCAGACTGGCTGAAAAGCCGTCTCCATGAGACAGCCTATCTGAACCCCAATCTGACGATTTTTTATGAGAATCACCGGAGTGGAGAAGAGGAAGCCATTACTTACCATGAGCCGGAGGGAATTATTTCTTATGTGAAAGAATTAAATTCAGGAAAAACTCCCGTTCATGAGCCCATTTATTTTAAAGGAGAGGTAGACCGGGTAGAGGTTGAGGCAGCTATCCAGTTTGTAGATACCTTCGAGGAGAATATCCTTGGCTTCTGTAATAATATTTTCACCCAGGAGGGCGGCACCCATCTGGCAGGCTTTAAAACCCGTTTTACTGCTATGATTAATTCTTATGCCAGAGAGCTTGGTATTTTAAAGGAAAAAGATCCTAACTTTACGGGAGCGGACACCCGAAACGGTATGACAGCTGTGATCGCAGTGAAGCATCCGGACCCTATCTTTGAGGGACAGACCAAGACAAAGCTGGCAAGCGCAGACGCTACCAAGGCAGTATTTACCGTAGCGGGAGATGAGCTGCAGCTGTACTTTGACCGGAATGTGGAGGTCTTAAAGGGAGTGATCGGCTGTGCGGAAAAGTCTGCAAAGATCCGCAGGGCTGAGGAAAAGGCAAAGACAAATATGCTGACCAAATCCCGTTTTTCTTTTGACAGCAACGGAAAGCTTGCAAACTGCGAGAGCCGGGACGCTTCCAAATGTGAAATTTTTATCGTAGAGGGAGATTCTGCCGGCGGCTCTGCAAAGACAGCCAGAAACCGGCAGTATCAGGCCATTCTGCCTATCCGCGGAAAGATTTTAAATGTAGAAAAGGCTTCTATGGATAAGGTGCTGGCAAATGCGGAGATCAAGACCATGATCAATTCCTTTGGCTGCGGCTTTTCAGAGGGTTATGGAAATGATTTTGATATCACGAAGCTGCGCTATGACAAGATTATCCTCATGACGGATGCGGATGTGGACGGAAGCCATATTGATACGCTGCTTCTTACCTTTTTATACCGGTTTATGCCGGAGCTGATCTATGACGGCCATGTGTATATTGCCATGCCGCCTCTGTTTAAGGTAATCCCCAAAAAGGGGGAGGAGCAGTATCTGTATGATGAAAAGGAGCTGGAACGTTACCGCAGGACCCACAAGGGTGATTTTACCCTGCAGCGCTATAAGGGTCTTGGTGAAATGGATGCGGAGCAGCTCTGGGAAACGACCCTGGATCCGGAACGCCGGGTATTAAAGCGGGTTGAGATCGAGGACGCAAGACTGGCTTCTGAGGTGACGGAGATGCTGATGGGCAGCGAGGTAGGCCCCCGCCGCCAGTTTATCTATGAGCACGCCGATGAGGCTGAGATCGACGCATAACAGGAGAGGACAAAATGGCAGAAAAGATATTACGGACAGAATACAGCGAGGAAATGCAGCGCAGCTACATGAATTATTCCATGAGCGTCATTACTGCAAGAGCGATTCCCGACGCCAGGGACGGCTTAAAGCCCGTTCAGCGCCGGGTGCTCTATGATATGAGCCAGCTGCGCCTGGATTACGACAAGCCCCACAGGAAATCCGCCCGTATCGTAGGCGATACCATGGGTAAATACCATCCCCACGGCGACAGTTCTATCTATGATACGCTGGTAGTTATGAGCCAGGAATTTAAAAAGGGAATGGCTCTGGTAGACGGCCATGGCAATTTCGGCTCTATTGAGGGTGATGGAGCGGCGGCTATGCGATACACGGAGGCAAGGCTGGAGAAATTTGCCCAGGAGGTCTATTTAAAGGATTTGGATAAGACCGTAAATTTCGTTCCCAATTATGATGAAACGGAGAAGGAGCCGGAGGTTCTTCCCGTCCGGGTGCCGAACCTTCTGGTAAACGGAGCTGAGGGAATTGCGGTGGGCATGAGCACCAGTATCCCCCCTCACAATCTGGGAGAGGTAATTGATGCGGTAACTGCCTATATTGACAATCCCGCAATCACTGCGGCAGAGCTGATGGAGCATATGCCGGGGCCGGATTTCCCCACCGGAGGCATTATCGCAAATAAGAGCGACCTTCCGGAAATCTATGAAAGCGGAACGGGAAAAATAAAGCTCAGAGGCCGTTTTGAGGTGGAGCTTGGAAAGCGCAAGGCAGATAAGGACAAGCTGGTGATCACGGAAATTCCCTATACCATGATCGGAGCAGGTATCAATAAGTTTCTGGTGGACGTAGCCGATCTGGTAGAGTCTAAAAAGCTTACGGATGTGGTGGATATTTCCAATCAGTCCAATAAGGACGGGATCCGTATCGTACTGGAGCTGAGAAAGGACGCGGATATTGACCGGATCAAGAACATTTTATATAAGAAGACAAAGCTTGAGGATACCTTTGGAGTCAATATGCTGGCTATTGCGGACGGACGTCCGGAAACGCTGAATTTAAAGGGGATTCTCCGCAATTTTTTGGAATTCCAGTATCAGAATACGGAGCGTAAATACAATGTGCTTCTGGAAAAGGAACTGGAAAAGAAGGAAATTCAGGAGGGCCTCATAAGCGCCTGTGACTGCATTGACCTGATTATCGCAATTTTAAGAGGTTCTAAAAGCTTAAAGGATGCGAAGGCCTGTCTGATATCTGGTGATGTGAGCAATATCCATTTCCGGATGCCGGGATTTGAGGAGGAGGCAAAGAAGCTCCACTTTACAGAGCGCCAGGCGTCTGCTATTTTGGAAATGCGGCTGTACAAGCTGATCGGTCTGGAAATTCTGGCTCTGGAAAAGGAACATAAGGAAACCTTAAAACGAATTGAAAGCTACAAAAAGATCCTGGGCAGCCGTGGGGTGATGAACCGGGTGATCAAGGACGATCTGGCAGCTATCCGGAAGGAATTTGCAGTCCCAAGACGGACGCGGATCGAGGATGGCCCAGAGGCAGTTTATGTGGAGAATGCAGTTCCGGTTCAGGAGGTTGTTTTTGTGATGGATCGTTTCGGCTATTGTAAGCTTTTGGATAAGTCTACTTACGAACGGAATCAGGAAACGGTGGATACGGAGCAGGTATATGTAAAGCGCTGCCTGAATACGGATAAGATCTGCCTGTTTACGGCCTCAGGAACACTGCATCAGATCAAGGCATTGGATATCCCCTCAGGAAAGCTGAGAGATAAGGGTGTGCCCATTGAAAACTTGAGCAAATATGATGGAAGAGAAGACCGGATCTGTCTTCTTACCTGCGCCCAGGAGCTGAAAGGAAGAAAGCTCGTGTTTGCCACAAAGCTTGCTATGGTAAAGCAGGTGCCGGGAGAAGAGTTTGAGACTAATAACCGCATGGTGGCAGCTACCAAGCTTCAGGAAGGGGACGAAGTCCTGTCTGTAGCGCTGGTAGAGGAGCAGACAGCTACCGTCGTGCTTCAGACCACGGGGGGATATTTCCTGAGGTTCCCGTTGGAGGACATTTCCGTACTTAAAAAGGCATCCAGAGGTGTCAGAGGCATAAAGCTTTCCAAAAATGAAGAGCTGGAGCAGCTTTATCTGTTGGGCGATGAGCCGTATGCCATTACCTATAAAGACAGGGAGATCAATTTGAGCGGAATGCGGATCACTAAGCGGGATGCGAAAGGCACAAAGAAGTAAAAAGTACGCCATAGAAATACAAATGTGCGCAAAACACGAATTTCTGGTTGCATTTTTCTTTACTTTGGTATAGGATAGGAAATAATCCTACAGGGGAGGCTTCCCATATCATCAGCGGAAGGATTATGAAAAAGAAAGACGAGGAGAGCGAGACATGGAAAGAAAATTAAGAGTGGGCATATTAGGCGCAACAGGTATGGTAGGGCAGAGGTTTATCGCCCTGCTGGAAAATCATCCATGGTATGAGGTAGTGACAGTGGCTGCCAGCCCCAGATCTGCCGGAAAGACTTACGAAGAGGCTGTAGGAGGCCGCTGGAAGATGACAACTCCTATGCCTGAGGCGGTAAAAAACCTGATCGTAATGAACGTAAACGAGGTAGAAAAGGTAGCTGCAGGCGTTGATTTCGTATTCAGTGCAGTGGATATGACAAAGGAAGAGATCCGTGCCATTGAGGAGGCTTATGCCAAAACGGAGACACCTGTGGTTTCCAACAACAGCGCTCACCGCTGGACGCCGGACGTTCCTATGGTAATCCCGGAGGTAAATCCGGAGCACTTTGATGTGATCGAATTTCAGAAAAAGCGTCTCGGCACCACCAGAGGCTTTATTGCCGTTAAGCCCAACTGTTCCATTCAGAGCTATGCTCCCGTACTGACTGCCTGGAAGGAATTTGAGCCTTATGAGGTAGTGGCTACTACATATCAGGCGATTTCCGGCGCCGGAAAGACTTTTAAGGACTGGCCGGAGATGGAAGGAAATATTATCCCCTATATCGGCGGAGAGGAAGAAAAGAGCGAGCAGGAGCCTCTGCGTATCTGGGGTCATATTGAAGACGGTGTGATCGTAAAGGCCCAGTCTCCTGTGATCACCTGCCAGTGCATCCGCGTGCCTGTATTAAACGGCCACACAGCGGCTGTGTTTGTAAAGTTTAAAAAGAAGGTTACAAAGGAAGAACTGATCGAAAAGCTGGAAAGCTTTAAGGGCCTTCCTCAGGAATTAAAGCTTCCAAGTGCCCCTGCTCAGTTTATCCGTTATATGGAAGAGGATAACCGTCCTCAGGTAAGCCTGGATGTGGACTTTGAAAACGGAATGGGAATTTCTGTGGGACGTTTGAGAGAGGATACGGTTTACGATTATAAATTTGTAGGACTTTCCCATAATACTGTCCGCGGCGCTGCCGGCGGAGCCGTTCTCTGCGCAGAGCTTCTGACTGCAAAGGGATATATTAAGGAAAAATAAGCAAAGGACGCGCTTTGCATAAACGGAAGGGGTAAATAGCAATTATGGCAATTACAAAACAGGCATTCGGTGTGATGCCGTCCGGAGAAACGGTTTATAAGTATACGCTGACGAATCATCACGGAGTCAGCGCAGACTTTATCACCCTTGGAGGAACCTGGGTGACCATGAATGTGCCGGATAAAAAGGGAAAAATAGCAGATGTGATCCTGGGATATGATAACCTGGAGGGGTATCTGTCCAACAATCCTCATTTTGGCGCAATTATCGGAAGAAACGCCAACCGTATCGGGGGGGCAGTGATTACCATTGACGGAAAGGACTATAAGCTGGAAGCGAACAACGGGCCAAATAATCTTCACAGTGCTCCGGATCTCTATCACAGACGCCTTTGGGACTGTGAGGCCGCAGAAACCGACGAGGGAAGCTGCCTTACTTTTTCTTTAAAGAGCCCGGACGGAGATCAGGGATATCCGGGAAACGCATCCATCCAGGTAAGCTATACGCTGACAGAGGATGACAGCATCCGGATCCATTACCATATGATCTGTGATGCAGATACCATTGCCAACTTTACAAACCACTGCTACTTTAATCTGGCGGGCCATGATGGCGGTTCTGTTATGGATCAAGAGGTATGGCTGGCTGCTTCTAAGTTTACTCCTGCAGATGAGGTATCCATTCCTACCGGAGAGATTCTTCCAGTAGAGGGAACCCCTATGGACTTTACGGAAATGAAGCCTCTGGGCCGTGATATTGATGAGCCATATGAAGCATTGATCCTGGGACATGGTTATGACCATAACTGGGTATTAGATCACGATCCGGGGATTTTATCTCTTGCAGCAAGAGCGAAGGATCCAAAGAGCGGACGTATGATGGAGACGTATACGGATCTTCCCGGTATCCAGCTTTATACAGCCAATTTCCTGAATGATCCGGTTCCCGGAAAAGGCGGTGTCCGCTATGAGGGACACCATGCATTCTGTTTTGAAACCCAGCATTTCCCGGATGCCTGTCATAAACCTGAGTTTCCGTCCCCGATCTTAAAGGCAGGAGAGGTGTACGATACAACGACGGTTTATAGGTTCTATACAGAAACGGAATAAAAAGGCAGATATTAAAATTCACATAGAAAAGGGCTTTTTGATGAGATAAAAACTCACAAAGGGCTCTTTTTATTTGTGTGGATTCCATCAAAGATAAAAAAATCGCGAGATTTTATCTCGCAAACTGCAAAACTACAAAGAATGGTTGAATTTAACATGAGATTTTTACTCAATTATTGCTATATTTTCTATTTAATGGTATACTAAATAAATATGCCTGCATGCAGGCATTTATATTAAAAGGAAAATGAGGGATCGCATGTCAAAATCATTGTACATCGCGGAAAAGCCCAGTGTAGCCCAGCAGTTTGCAGATGCATTAAAGATCCGGGGACGGCGGGGAGACGGATATATTGAATCCGAGGACGCCATTGTAACCTGGTGTGTGGGCCATCTGGTGACGATGAGCTATCCGGATGCCTATGACATGAAATTTAAACGCTGGAGCCTGCAGACCCTGCCGTTTCTGCCGAAGGAATTCAAATACGAGATTATTCCCGGCGTAGCCAGGCAGTTTGCAGTGGTAAAGGGGCTTTTAAACCGTCCGGATGTGGATACGATCTATGTCTGCACGGACTCCGGGCGGGAAGGAGAATATATCTACCGTCTGGTGGCTCAGATGGCAGGAGTAAAAGACAAGTGCCAGAAACGTGTGTGGATCGATTCCCAGACAGAGGAGGAGATCCTCAGGGGAATCCGGGAAGCAAAGGATGAGTCGGAATATGATAATCTTTCTGCTTCTGCCTATCTGCGCGCAAAGGAAGATTACCTGATGGGGATCAACTTCTCGCGGGTGCTTACCCTGCGGTACGGTCCTGCCATGTCAAACTATCTGGGAACCAAATTTACGGTTCTTTCCGTAGGTCGTGTGATGACCTGTGTGCTGGGAATGGTTGTCCGCAGGGAGAGGGAGATACGAAGCTTTGTAAAGACTCCCTTTTATCGTGTGATCGGAACCTTTGACGCAGTGGCAAAGGATGGCCGAGCCCTTCCGCTGGAGGCTGAATGGAAGGCGGTGGAAGGTTCCAGATATTTTGGAACGCCCTGCCTTTATAAGGACAACGGCTTTAAGGAGGAAGAACGGGCCAGAGAACTGATCGCATATCTAAAGGAAGAGGAACCGCTTACAGCTGCCGTTGTTTCAAAGGAAAAGAAAAAGGAAACAAAAAATCCGCCGCTTCTTTACAATCTGGCAGAGCTTCAGAATGACTGCTCAAAAATGTTTAAGATCAGCCCGGATGAAGCGCTGAAGGTCGTTCAGGAGCTGTATGAAAAAAAGATGGTTACCTATCCCCGTACGGATGCCAGGGTTTTATCCACGGCGGTAGCAAAAGAGATCCGAAAAAACATAAGCGGACTCTCCGGCTACAGCCCCATGCGTGCCTTTGTTCAGGAGATTTTGCAGGGAAGCAGCTGGCAGAACCTGGCAAAAACCAGGTATGTCAACGACAAACAGATCACAGACCACTATGCGATCGTTCCTACGGGCCAGGGACTGGGCAGCTTAAGACAGCTTACACCCTTGCAGGAAAAGGTCTATCAGGTGATCTGCCGCCGTTTTTTAAGTATTTTTTATCCGCCTGCCGTTTACCAGAAGTATACCCTGGAGCTGGAGCGGAAAAAGGAGCATTTTTTTGCGGGATTTAAGGTGCTTTCCGAGCCCGGATATTTGAAGGTGGCGGATGTGAATCTGGCAAAAAAACCAGGGGTTGAAGAGACCTTTGAGGACCAGAAAGAGGAGAATCCCGATAAAAATAATACAGAATCCCCAAAAGTTGACAGAACAGAACTGTTACAGGTGCTTGCAGATTTGAAAAAAAATGATATACTTACTGTAGCGGACCTGCGGGTGAAGGAAGGGGAAACCTCACCTCCCAAGCGATATACCTCAGGCTCTATGATCCTGGCGATGGAAAATGCGGGCCAGCTCATTGAGGATGAGGAGCTGCGGGCCCAGATCAAGGGAAGCGGTATCGGTACCAGCGCCACCCGCGCGGAGATTTTAAAAAAACTGGTGAGTATCCAGTATCTTTCTTTAAATGGAAAGACACAGGTGATCACGCCGTCCCTTTTAGGGGAAATGGTGTATGATGTGGTGGATCATTCCATCCGCCAGCTTTTAAATCCGGAGCTTACAGCCAGCTGGGAAAAGGGATTGACCTATGTAGCCGAGGGTTTCATTACCTCCGGCGAATATATGGAAAAGCTGGAACGCTTTGTAGCAGGAAGAACCGTCAATGTGATCCGCCTGAACAATCAGTACGATCTGAGAGGACTTTTTGACGCGGCTGCTGTATTTTATAAACAAAAAAGGAGAACTGATCAATGAAATTGGAAGAAATGAAGATGAAAGAGCTTTTTGACATGAGCCATACCATTGCAGAAAGGATCTTTGACAATCACGCATATCCATGGGAGGTACTGCCGGAGATCGGCGATTTCATCCGTTCTTTGGGATCCCTTCTTCCTGAAAATGAGTATCGGAAGATCGGTAAAGATATCTGGATCCATAAAACTGCAAAGGTTGCGCCTACGATTATGATGACAGGCCCTATGATCATATGTGCGGGAGCCAATGTGCGCCACAACGCATTTTTAAGAGGCAATGTAATCATCGGTGAAAAGGCTGTAGTAGGAAACTCCTGTGAGTTAAAGAATGCCCTGCTGTTTGACGAGGTTCAGGTACCTCACTTCAACTATGTAGGCGATTCCATCCTGGGCTACAAGGCACATATGGGCGCAGGCGCAGTGACCTCTAATGTAAAGTCTGACAAGAGCCTGGTAAAGGTTCACGCAGAGGACGGCGATGTGACGACTGGATTTAAGAAATTCGGCGCAATCTTAGGAGACTGTGTTGAAGTTGGCTGCAACAGCGTATTAAATCCGGGTACCGTAATCGGAAAAAACAGCGTTGTATATCCTCTTTCCAGTGTAAGAGGCTGTGTAGCGGCAAATTCCATTTACAAGAATCAGGAAAATGTGATCGTAAAGGAAAACAGAGATGCAGAAGCTGAAGCCGTTAAGGCAGAGGCAGAAGAGCCTGCTCCAAAGCCAAAGAGAACCAGAGCAAAGAAGAGCACAGCAGCTTCCAGCAGCACTGTAAAGGTAGTAAAGTAAATAGAAGATAAGATTTAACGCATGATGCGCATAAAAAGACCTCCTCTCAATCCGGGAAAACCTGTGAAAGAGAGGAGGTTTTTTATGATGGGAACGGGATTATTTTGTGCCGAAAATACGGTCGCCTGCATCGCCCAGACCCGGACAGATATAGGCATCTTCATTCAGGCAGCGGTCCAGATGGCCTACATAGATCTGGATATCTGGATGTGCCTTGTGAAGGCGCTCTAAGCCCTCGGGAGCAGCGATGATCGCCATAAATTTGATTTTTTTCCCGCCATGCTGTTTGATGAAATCAACAGCAGACACGGCGGAGCCTCCGGTTGCCAGCATGGGATCGGTGACAATGATGGTGCGCTCCTCAATGGGGCTTGGAAGCTTGCAGTAATACTCATGAGGCTCATGGGTTACCTCGTCGCGGTAAAGGCCGATATGGCCGATCTTTGCGCTGGGAACCAGGGCCAGAATGCCGTTTACCATGCCAAGGCCAGCGCGCAGGATGGGAACTACAGCCAGCTTGCGTCCGGCGATCATAGGCGTCATGCAGGTCTCTAAAGGTGTCTCTACCTCAACATCCTCTAAAGGAAGATCTCTTAAAGCCTCGTATCCCATAAGCATGGCAATCTCTTCGATCAGGGCGCGGAATTCATTCGTTCCGGTACTCTTGTTGCGCAGGATTGAAATTTTGTGCTGAATCAGCGGATGATTAAAAACCATTATCTGTTCCATAAAAGCAGTGCTCCTTTGTATATTTTTTAACGTACATTCATTATACTGGATAAAAGGCCGGGGTGCAATGGAAAACTCAAGGAATTATCGTTTAACGCTTATTTGGTGGCCGGATCAAATTCTACGATCACATAGTCTCCCAGAGCATGGGGGATGGGAAGAGAGAAGTAAATCCGGCCCTGTTTTTCATAGCTGAAGGATTCCGGCCAGGTTTCTTTCCCGGAAAGCGGGAAATCTGCATTTTCAAAAACAGCGGTCAATGCTTCCATAGACTGTGTGCTCCGGTATTCCAAGGCAGCGCTTGTTTCCTCGGCATTCAGCTTTGGAAAACGTACATCTTCACTTAGCACATAGCCTGCCATGGTATAGGCGTCTGTGAAGTCATTCAGTCCCATATCCTTCATCTGGTTCAGATTCAGTGTATTGGTGTAAAAAATGCGGCTGGGATGAGCGCCGCCTTCGATGCTCAGTTCTCCGGTATATACAGCGGTGAGACGCTTGGGATCGGCGGATATGATTTCGCAGGAAACAGAAAGGGTATCTGCACTTTCATTGATCTCATAAACATCCAGAATGGAAAGGGCATTTGCCTTTAAATGTTCATTGATCCGGCTCTGCTTTTCCTCATCCTCCATCTGCTCAATCGCCGGATATTCAATGGATACCTTTCCGGAGGTATAGGTCATCACCTTTGCAGAGATGGCGGTTACCGATTCTTCAGGTGCCTTTGATGGTTCTGTTTCAGGTGCTTTTGTTTCCTGCGGTTTGTTTTCTGCGGGAGCTTCCGTTGATGCTTCTGTATGAATGGTAGAAAGATCTACTTTTGGCGGCGTACGTCCCAGGATCAGTCCGATTATCACACCTCCGGCCACTACCACAGTGCCGATTGCTCCGATCATTATTTTCTTGCTTTTATCCATAGGGTCCTCCTTTTTCATTTGTAATAAAATAATTATACCTGAAACTCATGGACAGGGTTTGAAGAAAAACTTACAAATTCGTGAAGGAAAGGAAAAAACAGTCATATTTTTCATGGCTGATGCATATAGTATTAGAGCGTGTAAAGAAAGTGGGGGCAAGAAGGAGGAAAAAGGCCATGACATACCTTGAACTGATCGCCAGGGTCGGGACCAGTCCCATGGATGTGGTGAAAATGTATTTTAAAGGGATGATTACAGAAAAGGAGTTAAGCAACGTGATCGGACGAAACAGGGCCGGGATCGTGGAGGAATATAAAAATCAGGCGCAAACATCTGTTCTGGAAGCGGCATGCACAGGGGACAAGAAAAAATAAACAGAAAAGCACTTGCCAAAATCTGACGTTTATGGTAAAATAACAACCGTTGTGAAACAATGCCGGCGTGTCGGAATGGCAGACGATGCAGACTCAAAATCTGTTGCGGGTAACCGCGTGCGGGTTCAAGTCCCGCCGCCGGCAGGATGAAAAGTCTTAAAAGCTTGAAAATACAGCTTTTGAGGCTTTTTTGTTTTTCAGGAATGGATTTTTGGAAATGCAGCAGGGGACTTTGGTTGAAAACCATATTTTTTTATTGTATGATATAAAGCATGGATTTACATTCACAGCGGCCCAAAGGAGGTGCCATTTATATGACCTGTGAGGAAGCGGAGCGTCTTGTGATGCCCTATATCAATGGAAGTATTACCGATCAGGAGCTGGAAGGCTTTTTAAAGCATATCGATCACTGCCCGGAGTGCAGGGAGGAGCTGGAGATCTATTTTACCGTAGATGTGGGGATCAGGCAGTTAGATGAGGGAAGCGGAACGTACAATATAAAGGGCGCTCTGGAAACAGCCCTGGAGCTGTCCAGGCAGAGAATTCACTCACTGGATATTCTGCGCACGGCGGTTTATGCAGTGAACACATTATGCTTCTGGTCGGTGCTTCTGGTTCTGATCCTGCAGCTGCGCATCTGGGGATTCTTTGGCGTTTAGAATAGGAGGAATTGAAAAAATATGGACAAACTTGTACTGATCGACGGACACAGTATATTAAACCGTGCCTTTTACGGAGTACCGGATCTGACCAATGCAGAGGGGCTGCATACCAATGCGGTATACGGCTTTTTAAATATTATGCTGAAGATTTTAGAGGAGGAGAAGGCGGATCATCTGGCAGTGGCCTTTGACCTGCCGGAGCCTACCTTCCGCCACAAAATGTTTGATGCATACAAGGGGACCCGAAAGCCTATGCCCGAAGAGTTAAGAGAGCAGGTGCCTCTTATAAAAGAAGCACTGACCGCCATGGAAATCCCGATCCTGACTCTGGCCGGCTATGAGGCCGACGATATTCTGGGAACCGTGGCAAAGCGGTGCCAGGAGAAGGGCGCTGAGGTATCGGTTGTTTCGGGAGACCGGGATCTCTTACAGCTGGCAGACAGCCATATTAAGATCCGTATTCCCAAAACCAGCCGGGGAACGACAGAGATCCATGATTATTATCCGGAAGATGTAAAGCGGGAGTATCAGGTTTCCCCGGAAGAATTTATTGATGTAAAGGCCCTTATGGGCGATTCCTCTGATAATATACCGGGAGTTCCTTCTATTGGAGAAAAGACGGCGACCAGTTTGATCGTGTCTTACGGTTCCATTGAAAATGCCTATGCCCATCTGGAGGAGATCCGTCCGCCCAGAGCACAGAAGGCCCTGGGAGAACATTATGATTTAGCACAGATGAGCAAGGAGCTTGCCACTATCTGCACCCGCTGTCCGGTGGAATTTTCTTATGAGGATGCAAAGGTGGAGAATCTGTACACCCCTCAGGCGTTCCGGTTTATGAAGCGTATGGGCTTTAAGTCCATTTTAAGCCGTTTTTCTCCGGATGCGGCAGGGGAAAATCCTCTGGAAATCAAAGAACAGTTTCAGGTTATTACCGGAAGGAAGGAGGCAGAGGCGGTCTTAAAAAAGGCCCGGAATGCAGCTGTAACAGGAATGCAGCTGATTTTTGCCTTTGCAGTGCTTCCTGAGGAAGAAGGCAGTGCAGGAGAAGAACAGCTTTCCTTTTCTTTCGATGATGCAGGCGGCCTTAAGCCGGATGAAACAGAAGAAAGCGAGGTTTTTGCAGCGGCAGGTATGGGGCTTTGTCTGGGAGAGAAGGAGATTTACTGTATCCGTACCGGGAAAGAGATAAGCAGTAAGGATCTGATCCGGGAGGCAAAAAAAATCTGCGGCGGTTCTCATCCGGTGTGGGTTCTGGATTTAAAGGCTATGCTTCCTGTGCTGGAACTGGAAGATTCAGCACCTGTTTATGATGCGGGAGTGGCGGGCTATCTTTTAAATCCCTTAAAAGATACCTACGATTATGATACCCTTGCAAAGGATTACCTTTCAGAAGACCTGCCTTCCCGGACGGATCTTCTTGGAAAAGGCCAGATCGGTGATCTGCTGGTTCAGGAAGAGGAAAAGGCGGCGGACTGTGCCTGCTATATGGCCTATGCGGTATGGAAATCCGCAGGGATTTTGAAAAAACGCCTTTTGGATGAAGAAATGTATACACTGTACACAGAGATTGAAATGCCGCTGATTTACAGTCTGTATCATATGGAGAAGGAAGGCATACAGGTTCAGAGAGAAAAATTAAAGGAATACGGAGACAAGCTAAAGGTTGGGATTGCCCGTCTGGAAAAAGAAATATATGAGGATACGGGAAGAGAATTTAATATCAATTCCCCTAAGCAGCTGGGAGAGATTCTCTTTGGTGAAATGAAGCTTCCGGGTGGAAAAAAGACAAAGACGGGCTATTCTACGGCGGCAGATGTGCTGGAAAAGCTGGCGGCAGACCATCCGGTGGTGCAGAAAATCCTGGATTACCGCCAGCTTGCCAAGTTAAATTCCACCTACGCGGAGGGTCTGGCCGGATTTATCAGAGAGGACGGCCGCATCCACGGCAAATTTAACCAGACCATTACAGCTACAGGCCGCATCAGCAGTACAGAACCCAATCTTCAGAATATACCCGTCCGTATGGAACTCGGACGGGAGATACGCCGGGTATTTGTGCCAAAGGAAGGCTGTATTTTTATTGATGCGGATTATTCTCAGATCGAGCTTCGTATCCTGGCCCATATGTCCGGGGATGCAGGGCTGATCGAGGCTTACAGAGAATCCAGGGATATCCACGCAGCTACGGCTTCCCAGGTATTCCATGTGCCTCTGGATAAGGTGACGCCTCTTCAGCGGCGCAACGCCAAGGCGGTCAACTTCGGCATTGTTTACGGCATCAGTGCCTTTGGACTCAGCGAGGACTTAAGCATCTCCCGAAAGGAAGCAAAGGAGTATATTGAACGATATTTTGAATCCTATCCCGGAGTAAAGGCCTTTTTGGACGGTCTGGTAAAGCAGGGAAAGGAGCAGGGCTATGTGACTACCCTTTACGGACGGCGCAGGCCCATCCCTGAGTTTAAGTCATCCAATTTCATGCAGCGTCAGTTTGGAGAGCGTGTGGCTATGAATTCCCCCATCCAGGGTTCCGCGGCGGATATTATGAAGATTGCCATGATCGATGTGGATCGGGAGTTAAGGAAAAGAGGGCTGCGTTCCCGGATTGTCCTGCAGATCCACGATGAACTTTTGATCGAAGCTCCGTTAGAGGAAGAGGAAGAGGTGAAAAATCTTCTGACAGACCGCATGAAGCATGCGGCCAGCTTACAGGTCGCTCTGGAGGTGGAAGCCCAGACAGGAGCCTCCTGGTTTGATGCCAAATAGAACATTCAGGAGGACAGACGATGGCAGAAAAACAGACATTTATCCTTGGCCTGATCGGAGGTGTGGGGGCGGGAAAGAGCACGGTTCTTACCCTTTTGAAAGATCACTACGGTTTTTATGTGATTCAGACCGATCTTACGGCCAGGAGGCTTTTGGAGCCGGGGGAGGCAGCATTTGAAGAGATATCTGCTCTTTTTGGCCGGGACATTTTAAGACCCGACGGCAGGATTGACCGGGCCCGACTGGCAGAGCAGATCTTTAAGGATCCACAAAAACGAAAACAGGTAAATGCGATCACACATCCGCTGACCTGGAACGCGGTCCTTACGGAGGCATATTCCTGCGGCAGTGAGAGGGTTGTCATAGAAACAGCCCTTCCTTCAAAAGAATTTCGTGACAAGTGCGATGAAATGTGGTATCTTTATACATCAGAAGAAAACCGTATATCCCGCCTGATGGAAAGCCGGGGCTATTCTTTGGAAAAGTCGATGGCAATTATGGAAAGCCAGGCTTCGGATGAAGAGTTTCGTTCTCTAGCAGATGCGGTGATCGATAACAACCACAGTCAGGAATGTACAGCCGCGCAGGTAAGGGAGCTGCTGCACGGACGGGAAGGAATAGATACATGAGAATGGTAAGCATAGCAAGCGGAAGCAGCGGAAACTGTATTTATATCGGCTCCGATCAGACTCATATCCTGGTAGATGCCGGAATCAGCAATAAACGCATCATGGCAGGGTTAAATGAGCTTGGGCTGGCAGGAGGCGATATGGCAGGGATTCTGATCACCCATGAACATTCGGATCATATCCGGGGGCTTGGGGTGATTTCCAGAAAGTATCATCTGCCCATTTACGGTACGCGAAAGACTCTGGCGGGAATCGCCTCCTGCAGCAGCCTGGGAAATTTTGACAGACAGCTTTTAAAGCCCGTTGATCCTGATGTGGATTTTATGGTGGGAGATCTTAAGATACATCCCTTTAAAATTGATCATGATGCAGCAGATCCGGTTGCATACCGGGTAGAGCATCAGAAAAAATGCGTAGCCGTGGCCACGGACATGGGCCATTTTGATGAATACATTGTAGAGAACCTTAAGGGCCTTGACGCAGTGCTTTTAGAATCTAATCATGATGTCCGGATGCTGGAGACAGGCCCCTATCCTTATCCTTTAAAACGCAGGATTCTGGGAGATCACGGCCATCTGTCCAACGAAAACGCAGGACGTCTTTTAAACCGGATCCTCCATGACCATTTAAAAAAGATCTTTTTAGGCCATCTGAGCAAGGAAAACAATTATCCGGAGCTGGCTTATGAAACGGTTCGCCTGGAAATTGATGAGGGCGACTGCCCCTACGGAGCATCTGATTTTTCTATCTCCGTAGCATCTAGAGACAGGATGAGCGATATTGTTTATTTATAATTATTCTTGCTATTATTAGCAAGCTTAATATATAATATAGCCATTACAATGAAAGAGGAGAATGAGCATGAGCAAAGCAATCATTACAGTAGTTGGAAAAGACACAGTAGGAATTATTGCAAAGGTATGTACCTATCTGGCAGAGCACCGCATCAATATTCTGGACATTTCCCAGACCATTGTACAGGGATATTTCAACATGATGATGATCGTGGACATCAGTGCTCTGGACAGTTCCTTCGGACAGGCGGCAGAGGAGCTTGAAAAGCTGGGAGAGGGAATCGGCGTTTCTGTTAAGATCCAGAGAGAAGAAATCTTCACAAAGATGCACAGAATCTGATAAGCGCAAAAAAGGGAAGGAACAGACGGGCTATGATAAATATTTATGAAGTAAATGAAACAAACAACATGATTGAGCATGAAAAACTGGATGTCCGCACGATTACCATGGGTATCAGTCTTTTAGACTGTGCGGACAGTGATCTGGATGCTCTGAATGAAAAAATTTACACAAAAATCACCACTCTGGCAAAGAATCTGGTTTCCACCGGAAAGGATATTGAACGCGATTTCGGGATTCCCATCGTGAATAAGCGTATTTCCGTTACCCCTATTGCGCTGGTGGGCGGTGCAGCCTGCAAAAGGCCGGAGGATTTTGTGACTATTGCAAAGACTCTTGACCGGGCGGCAAAGGAAGTGGGAGTAAACTTTATCGGCGGCTATTCTGCACTGGTAAGCAAGGGCATGACCACAGCAGATAAGAATCTGATCCTTTCTATCCCCCAGGCCCTGGCTCAGACCGAACGGATCTGCAGCTCTGTCAACGTGGGTTCTACAAAGACAGGCCTGAATATGGACGCGGTAGAGCTTATGGGACGGATTGTGACGGAAACGGCTGAGGCAACAAAGGAGAATGACTCCTTAGGCTGTGCCAAGCTGGTGGTATTCTGCAATGCTCCCGACGATAATCCCTTTATGGCAGGTGCATTCCACGGCGTTACAGAGGCTGACGCCATTATCAATGTAGGTGTCAGCGGCCCGGGCGTTGTGAAGGTGGCTCTGGAAAGGGTGAGAGGTGCTAATTTTGAGGTGCTCTGTGAAACCATCAAAAAGACGGCCTTTAAGATCACCCGCGTAGGCCAGCTGGTAGCCCAGGAAGCTTCCAGACGTCTGGGTATTCCCTTTGGCATCATTGACCTTTCTCTGGCCCCTACTCCTGCGGTAGGCGACAGCGTGGCAGAAATTCTGGAGGAGATCGGCTTAGAACGGGTAGGCGCTCCTGGCACCACAGCGGCTCTTGCCATGTTAAACGATCAGGTAAAGAAGGGCGGCGTTATGGCGTCCTCTTATGTAGGCGGTTTAAGCGGTGCATTTATCCCGGTTAGTGAGGATCAGGGCATGATCGATGCTGTAAGCCTTGGCGCCCTTACCATTGAGAAGCTGGAGGCCATGACCTGCGTCTGCTCAGTAGGCCTCGATATGATCGCCATTCCCGGTGACACACCAGCTTCTACCATTGCCGGCATCATTGCGGATGAGGCTGCCATTGGTATGGTAAACCAGAAAACAACCGCAGTACGCCTGATCCCTGTGATCGGAAAAAAGGTAGGAGATACGGCGGAATTTGGCGGACTTTTAGGATATGCTCCGATTATTCCCGTTAATACATTTTCCTGCGAGAAGTTTGTGACAAGAGGCGGACGGATTCCTGCTCCTATCCACAGCTTTAAGAATTAAGAGGCCGGTTTATGGAGCTGTATCTTATACGTCATGGCCGCCAGAGCAGCAGGCTCTGTAATGTAAATGTGGATCTTTCTCCGGAGGGCCGCCGTCAGGCTGCCCTTCTTGGCCATAGGCTTGCAGACTGGGGAATTGAGGTTCTTTATTCCAGCAGCCTGATCCGGGCGGTACAGACGGCTGAGGAGATAAACCGTTTTTTACTCCTGCCTCATCAGGTCTGTCCGGAGCTTGGAGAGATTTCTTTTGGGGAAATGGAGGGGCTTCCAGATGAAGAGATCGCAGTCCGCTTCCGGGAATTTAAAGAGCGTCAGGCTGCCATGACAGAGGATCTGCCCTATCCGGGCGGAGAATGTGCGGCAGATGTGATCCGCAGGGCAGGCCCGGTTTTGGAACGGCTTGCAGAGAGTGGTCATGAGAGGATTGCCGTGGTGACTCACGGCGGAGTGATCCGAACCATGGCAGCCTGGTATCTGGGGATGCCTCTGGAAAAATGGAGGCTTCTTGGAAAGGATCTGGAAAATACAAGTATCACACAGTTAAAATGGGACAGAGGCCACAGGCGTTTTACACTGGAACGCTTTAATGACTATGCCCATCTGGAGGCCTGTCCGGAGCTTTTGAGAAAAAACTGGAAGGAAGGCTGAAACAGACTGAAATAAAAAGGAGTGTTCCCATGGATCAGAATGAACGCAAAAAGCTGGAAGAAGGGCTGGAGCTGTTTTTAGATGAGGGGCTGGAGCGGCTGCTTTTAAGCCATCCCACAGAGCCTTCCGGGTGCAGCCGCAGCCGGATCCGTCCCCTGCTTTTAAAGGGGGAGCTGGTATTTCAGGCAGAGGAACAGATAGGAAAACAGGCCTTTCACCGAAACCTGACGAAAGAAGAGGCGGTCGCCTATGTCTGCCAGATGCTTAATAAGAATTTCAGACAGGCAGAGATGAGCGGTATTCATGGAACCGGAGTGGTTTTGGTAAGCAAAAAGGGAAAAATAACCGTAAAAATCCGAAGGAAGGAACGGACAGAGGCTGCCGGTTCCGAAAAAATCCGTCCGCGCTTTGACGGACAGGAAAACGGGCTGCGCCTTTTGGAGCACAACCGCAAAAAGCGTTATATTCTGGAAGAGGGAATCCCGGTTCCTTTTTTAGTGGATCTGGGGGTTATGACGGCAGAAGGAAAGGTTGTCCGCAGCCGTTATGATAAATACCGCCAGATCAACCGGTTCCTGGAATTTATCGAAGATATTCTCCCGAATCTGGATCCTGCGAGAGAGTCTGTGATCCTGGATTTTGGCTGCGGAAAGTCCTATCTGACCTTTGCTATGTATTATTATCTGAAGGAGCTAAGGGGGTATCCGATCCGGATCATCGGCCTTGACTTAAAGGAAGATGTGATCTGCCGCTGTGATACTCTGGCAAAATCCTATGGTTATGACCGCTTAAGCTTCTTCTGCGGGGATATTGCTTCCTACGAAGGCGTAGATCGGGTGGATATGGTTGTAACCCTTCATGCCTGTGATCTGGCTACGGACTACGCCATGGAAAAGGCTGTGGGATGGGGAGCAAAGGTGATTTTGTCTGTTCCCTGCTGCCAGCATGAGTTAAACCGCCAGATTGAAAATCCGTTAATGAAGCCGGTATTTGGCTATGGCCTGATCAAAGAGCGTATGGCTGCCCTGTATACGGATGCCATCCGGGCTCAGGTACTGGAGTACCGGGGCTATCGTACCCAGATTTTGGAATTTATCGACATGGAACACACTCCCAAAAACATCCTCATTCGGGCAGTCCGCCAGGGAAATGACGCTGCTTTCAAAAAGGCACGGGAGAAGACCGGCACAGAACTTAGAAAGCTTCTGGAATTTCTCCAGGCAGATCCGGCGATCGTACGGCTTCTTGCGCCGGAACTTGGAACAGGAGAACGTGCAGGAACAGATGAATGATGCCGGAAAGAAGGGCAGGACTGACCGGCTATATAATGCAGATGGGCTGATTAAATTCGTTTCGCCCGGTCTGTCCATACTTTGCTGCTTCCATACTCTGGCGTACATGGGAGGCAAACAGATCCTGCTTAAAAAGCGTCATGGCTTCCTCAGTAAGGATTTGTGAGGCATTTGCAGTTTTTGTAATAAGCGGGATCTCAGACTGTTTCTTTAAAAGAGACAAAAGAGATCCTGCCTCTTTTTTAAAGCCCAGGATCCTGGCATAGGGGGAATAGCCCAGTTCCTTGGCCTTTAATACCTGCGCATCTGTGATTTCCAGAAGAATATGGGTCAGAGAGCGGCTGATCCGCGTATAGGTATACTGCTTTGTTTTTAACTGGCGGATCCTTCCTTCCCAGCCCTCATACTGCAGCAGCTGTCCGGTGAGCCGGTCAGCCAGTTCCTTAGATACATCTGAAAACGCAGTCAGATCCTCCCCCTTATGGAACAGGGAAAGAAGGCGGTAGTTTAGAAGCCCTGCGCAGTCTTCAGGCCCAAGAATCCTTCCCTGGGAATAAAGCGGGAGAATGTGGGGAGGAATGTGGGACGATAAAGAAATGGGAGGCTCCCAGGAAACACAATCTTCGTGAGACCGGGCTTTTTTTTCCGGCTGAGATGCAAGAAGGCTTTTTCGGATCGCAGATGCGGATGCCTGTCCCGATTCCAGCGTTTTATCGTGATATCCCTGTCCCTTTCTCTGGATGGTTACAGGACGGATGGTGCTGCGGCAACGGAAAATGGCTTTGCAGTATTCAATTCCCAGAAGATTGTTTGGAGATCCCAGAAGGCGGCTTAATGAATCCTCCTTGAAACAGGAACATATGTCCATGGAAAGAAGGGCTCTGTTTCTTGCCTGGGGCCAGCTTAAACCCAGCTTTAATCCTTCCCGCAGACGGGCTGAAAAATCAGGGCTTTCATCGGATAAAATCTTTGCAGCGGCCTGGATTCCTTCCAGATTTCCATCCTCACTTCCGAAGCAGAGATGGGTTACGGCTCCCAGCCGGCTTAAAAGATTTACCCCGCAGGCGGCAAAGTCTTCGGCGCTGCTGACCGCAAAGACGGAGGGCAGCTCAATCACAAGATCTGCCCCTCCCATCAGAGCCATTTTTGTTCGGAGGTATTTATCAAAAACAGCCGGTTCTCCCCGCTGGACAAAATCCCCGCTCATAACGACAATGCAGTAATCGGCATTTGTCTTTTTTTTTGCTTCTTCTATATGAAAACAGTGTCCTCCGTGAAAAGGGTTATATTCTGCAATAATTCCGGTTATATTCATAAGCTGCTCCTTTAGCGGCAGAACTGCCGTATTCTCACTATTATATTACCTGTTTTTGCAAAATTATCAACCGGAAACTTAAAACGGCCTGCAGTTTAACAGGCAGGAACATAAACACAAGGACACAAAATTTCCACAATTTCGTCACAAATCAAACAATTCTCTTTCGTATGATTGAACCATCAAAAGGAAGTGTACGAAAGGAGCATTCGTTATGTACGAAGAAAAAGATAGAGAGCAGATGAATCAGGATGAAAGAGAGGAAAGAAAGGTAAACTGGACTACGCCCCAAAAGCTGGAGGAGGGACGCAGCACAGATGAGTCCCGGAGCAGAGAAACAGAACCGCTGCAGAACCATCCTTCCGGTGAAAATGCATCCTGGAGGGAAAATACCCCATACAATAACCAGTTCCGACAGGACAGGGATTTTTCCGGGGACAGCCGGAAATATGAAAAAAAGAAAAAAACATCTTCTGGAAAGCGCATGATACGTAGGGCAGCAGGGATTACTGCGGCAGCTGTCCTGTTTGGCACGGTATCCGGCGGTGTGATGACAGGCGTTAACTATGCAGGTTCCAGACTGATGAATATGACAGGGATCATGGCTGATGTACAGGAACAGCCGCAGGCTGCAACAGAGGCTCAGGAAACGGCGCCAAATACTATGCCGGGCAGCGGAAACACAACCACAGTTTCCACTGTAACGGATGTTTCCGCGATTGTGGAGAAGGCCATGCCGTCTATTGTAGCGATTACAGATACCATGACCATCCAGCAGAGGGATTTCTTTGGAAGGACACAGGCGTACCAGACACAGAGCAGCGGTTCCGGCATTATTGTAGGAAAGAATGACACAGAGCTTCTTATTGCCACCAATAACCATGTAGTAGCCGGTTCTACCGATCTTACAGTTACATTTTCAGACAACAAAGACGTTTCTGCCGCTATTAAGGGTACAGATTCAGCCACGGATCTGGCGATCATCGCTGTAAAACTTTCAGATATTCCTTCCGATACCATGAGCAAAATCCAGATTGCTACTATGGGAGATTCGGATAATGCAAAAGTAGGACAGCAGGTAATTGCTATCGGAAATGCTCTGGGGTATGGCCAGTCTGTTACCGTAGGCTATGTCAGTGCCTTAGACCGCCAGATCACGGATGAAAACGGCATTGTCCATACCTATATCCAGACCGATGCGGCCATTAATCCCGGAAACAGCGGCGGCGCCCTCATTGACCTTCAGGGAAATGTGATCGGTATCAATGCAGCCAAAACTGCTTCCACAGAGGTAGAAGGTATGGGCTTTGCAATCCCTATTACCAGCGCCCGGGAAATTTTAGACGGTCTGATGACCAAGAAAACAAGAGAAGCGGTAGATGAAGCATCTCAGGGCTACCTTGGCATTCAGGGAACCAATATTGATGCAGGAACCTCACAGGCTTATGGCATGCCGGTAGGCGTATATGTATACAAGATTGTTCCTGGAGGTGCAGCAGCATCTTCGGATCTGAAGGAAAAGGATATCATTACCAAATTTGACGGCCAGTCCATTACCACGATGGAGGAGCTGAAGGATATGCTGGCCTATTATGAGGGAGGGGATGAAATTACTCTTACGGTACAGTCTCTGGTAAACGGTGCATACGTAGAGCATGAAGTGTCCATTACACTGGGAACAAAGCCGGCAGCCAACTCATAAAAATAATCCGTAAAAATAAAAATTTTTACACTATTTTTCAGAATTGTGTGATATAATAGCTTCAATAAACCGAAAAAGGAGGTTTGGCTTATGAAGTTAATATATGCAATCGTACGCAATGACAATGAGGATGATGTGGTAAGCCAGCTTACACAACACCGCTACAGCGTAACCCGCCTGTCTACCACCGGAGGTTTCCTGAAAAAAGGAAATACCACACTGATGATCGGTGCAGAAGACGATAAGGTAGAAGAGGTTATTTCCATCATTAAGCAGGAGTGCGGACAGCATCAGAAGCTGACTGTAAATATGCCCTATATCTCCGGTACGACAATGGTAAATTATGCAACGATGCCCATGACGGTAGATGTGGGCGGCGCAACCATCTTTGTGATAAATGTAGACCGTTACGAAAAAATCTGACCGCCCCCGCGGCGTATCGGCAGTGAAAGCCCCCGGAAGAGAAAAACTCATTTTCGGGGACTTTTTGTGTTCTGCGGTACAGGTATTCAAAAAAATGCAAAAATTTATGAAAATCGACTTGTTTCCGGTTACGGGTGCGTATATAATAAGACTATATGCTTTAACATAAGGAAAGGGGTAAATAAGATTATGGCAGTAATCGATATTATCAAAGAAAAAGCAAGAGCAGATAAAAAAACCATCGTTCTTCCGGAGTCCATGGATCGCAGAACATGGGTAGCTGCTGAAAAGATTTTAAAGGAAGGACTGGCTAACCTGATCATCATCGGTACGCCTGAGGATATCGGCGAGCACAGCGAGGGCCTGGATGTTTCCGGCGCTACCATCGTAAACCCTCAGACCTATGAGAAGACTCAGGAATATATTGATTTATTCGTAGAGCTGAGAAAGGCAAAGGGGATGACTCCTGAGAAGGCAAGGGAGACTATCTTAAGCGATTACGCTTACTATGGCTGCCTGATGATCAAGAACGGAGATGCCGACGGAATGGTTTCCGGCGCCTGCCATTCTACAGCCAATACTTTAAGACCCTGCCTTCAGGTTATTAAAACAGCTCCCGGCACCAAGCTGGTTTCCGCTTTCTTCTTAATGGAAGTGCCGAACTGTGATCTGGGCGACAACGGAACCTTCGTATTCGCTGACTGCGGTTTGAACCAGAATCCGAATCCGGAAGAGCTGGCAGCGATCGCTGTTTCCTCTGCAGAGAGCTTTAAGATGCTTACGGGCCATGAGCCAAAGGTTGCCATGCTGTCCCATTCTTCCAAGGGAAGCGCAAAGCATGCTGACGTTGACAAGGTAGTAGAAGCTACACGGATCGCAAAGGAGATGGCTCCTGAGCTTGCTTTAGACGGCGAGCTTCAGCTGGATGCTGCGATCGTTCCTGAGATCGGCGCTTCCAAGGCTCCTGACAGCAAGGTAGCAGGCCATGCAAACGTTCTGGTATTCCCGGATCTGGATGCAGGCAACATCGGCTACAAGCTGGTTCAGAGACTTGGCAAGGCAGAGGCTTACGGCCCAATGTGCCAGGGCATTGCCAGACCTGTAAACGATCTGTCCAGGGGCTGCTCTGCTGACGACATCGTGGGTGTTGTGGCAATTACAGCCGTACAGTGCCAGAATATGTAAAAGGAGAAAATATCTATCATGAAGATTTTAGTTATCAACTGCGGAAGTTCCTCTTTAAAGTACCAGCTGATCGATATGGAAAATGAAAATGTAATCGCAAAGGGCCTTTGCGAGCGTATCGGTATTGACGGATCCAAGCTGACCCACCAGCCAGAGGGCAAGGACAAGTTCGTGCTTGAGCAGCCGATGCCAAATCATACCGTAGCGATCAGCCTTGTTATGGAAGCTCTGCAGGATGCAGACCATGGCGTGATCACAAACACAGATGAGATTTCTGCGATCGGCCACCGAGTACTTCACGGCGGTATGGTATACAGCGATTCCGTTGTTGTGAATGATGACGTAAAGCGTGTGATCCGCGAGTGCTTCGACCTTGGACCTCTGCACAACCCTGCAAACCTGATGGGTATCGAGGCCTGCGAGGAGGCTATGCCCGGAAAGCCAAACGTAGCTGTATGGGATACTGCCTTTGGTATGGCTATGCCTGAGAAAGCTTATATGTATGCGATTCCTCATGAGTATTTTGAGAAATACAGCATCCGCCGCTACGGCTTCCACGGAACCAGCCACATGTTCGTATCCGGCGAGGCGATCAAGTTCGGCGGTCTGGATCCGGAGAATGCAAAGGTGATCGTATGCCATTTAGGAAACGGCGCCAGTGTATCTGCTTCCATCGGCGGCAAGTGCGTGGACACCAGCATGGGACTTACTCCTCTTGAGGGCCTGATCATGGGTACCAGAAGCGGTGACGTAGACCCTGCTGTCGTACAGTTTATTGCAAATAAAGAGAACATGGATGTAAACGAGGTTCTCAATGTATTAAATAAGAAGTCCGGCGTTCTGGGCATGACAAACGGTATCTCCAGCGACTTCCGTGATATTGAGAATGCTGCAAAAGAGGGCAACCATTTAGCAGAGGTAGCTCTGGATGCATTCGTATATCGTGTGGCTAAGTATGTAGGCGCTTACACTGCAGCCATGAACGGTGTGGATGCCATTGCCTTTACAGCCGGCGTAGGTGAGAATGACAAGGCAACCAGAAAGAAAGTCTGCGAGTACCTGGGCTATCTGGGCGTAAAGATCGACGATGCTGCTAATGATGTAAGAGGAAAGCGCACCGTTATTTCTGCTCCTGATTCTAAGGTTAAGGTAATGCTGATCCCAACCAATGAGGAGCTGGCAATCGCAAGAGAGACCCTTCGCCTTGTAAAGTAAAGCTGCTTGACAGCGGTTTTTGCCTGTAAAAAAGAGTTCGGTAAAAATATGGCAAAATTTTGTTGACAAACCCCATGCACCTATGTATAATAACAAAGGTGCATATCAAGGAGTATGATATGCTGATCAACTTATCAGAACTGTTTCCCGTTGAGGGAAAGTCCAGAACTTACACAGTCCCATTGGAGATGACTTCATTTCACGCTGCTGACGGAGACTATGAGATTGTGGAAAAGGAACCCGTAACGCTGACTGTTACAAATGAGGGTAATAAGGTGTTTACCGTGATCGGAGAGGCAGCGCTCACGCTGTCGATGGTCTGCGCCAGATGCCTTGAACCTGTAAGGGTTTCCTTTAATCTTGTGATCGATCAGGAAGTTGATATGAAGCAGACCGGTGAAGACCGGATTGCAGATCTGGATGAGCAGTTCTATATCAAAGGTTATAATCTGGATGTCGACCAGCTGGTTGGTAATGAGTTAACCCTGAACCTGCCTATGAGAGTTCTCTGCAGTGAAGACTGTAAGGGAATTTGCAATAGATGTGGCACAAATCTCAACCGTGGGACTTGTGACTGCGCAGGCAAGTCACTGGACCCGAGAATGTCAGTTATCCAGGATATTTTTAAACAGTTGAAGGAGGTGTAAACCATGTCTATTTGTCCAAAGAATAAATCTTCTAAAGCAAGAAGAGACAGCCGTAGAGCAAACTGGAAGATGAGCGCACCAAATCTGGTTAAGTGCAGCAAGTGCGGAGCCCTGATGATGCCTCATAGAGTATGTAAAGCTTGCGGAAGCTATAATAAGCGCGAGATCGTAAGCGTAGAGGACTAATTTCTCCTTACTCAATTAAAAATAAAAAGATCTTCGGAAGCAATTCTGGAGATCTTTTTTAATTTCTGCATTTCGCTTTATTTCCTTTATTTTTCGTGTTTTTCGTTCTTTTTTATAAAAAAAGAGTTAATATATTGACAATTTTATCCAGATTTGCCATAATAGAGGTGTTAAGTAATTGATGTTTCTCAAATCCCCATTTCTTGCGAAAAAGGAGGGGAAAAACAAAAAGGAGGACAGATTTATGAAAAAATTAACAGCACTGATGCTTGCGGCAGCTATGTCAATGACAGCACTGACCGCTTGCGGCAGCAAAACAGAGGAGTCTGCAGCAGCTCCGGCATCTACCGAGGCAGCGAAGGAAGAGGGCGGCAAGGCCGCTGAGGGCGGGGAGGCGAAGGAAACTTCCGGCTTAAAGGTTGCAGCTATCTTTGGAGGAGCGATCAATGACGGAAACTGGAATGAAACCCAGTACAATGGCTTAAAATCCATTGAAGAAGCCGGTGCAGAGATTGCTTATATGGAAAACATCAGCGATACAGATGCTGCTGAGGCAGCCCGTACATACGCTTCCGAGGGCTTTAATCTGGTTTATCTGACCACCAATTCCTATCAGGATTACTGTACTCCTGTTGCAAAGGACTTCCCGGATACAACCTTTGTGCAGATCAACGGAACCATCGTAGACGGCAACTTTATTTCTGTCCGCATCGCAGATGAGGAGCAGGGCTTTTTGCAGGGTGTTGCAGCAGCTCTCCTGTCTGAGACTGGAAAGGTTGGCTTTGTAGGCGGACAGGAGATCAATCCCATTAAGCTGGGATCCTCCGGTTTCCAGCAGGGTGTTGACTATGTCAATTCCACCTACGGCTTGAATGTAGAAGCAACCCGCATCAACACGGGAAGCTTTACAGATGTAAACCAGGCAAAGGAAACTGCCATCTCAATCATCGAGGGCGGAGCCGATGTTATTTCTCCTATGGCAAATGACGCCAGCGTAGGCATCATGGAAGCAGGAGAGGAGAAAGGCGTTATGGCGGTTGGCTGCGGCCTTGGACAGGAATCATCTGCTCCTACTGCTACTAAAATTATCATTGTAAAGGATGTTGCCATTGCAATTAAGTCTACCTTTGACGCATATGCAAAGGGTGAGTTAAATCCAACCGAGGTAGAAACTTATGGAGCAAACAAGGGTGTTGTTTATGCAACCGAGTGGTTCGGTGATGTAAACGATGAAGCAAAGACAAGGCTTCAGGAAACCATTGACAAGATGGCAAAGGGAGAGGTTGAGATTTCTCTTCAGTAATTGAACCATGGTCATTGAATTGGAGCTGTCAGGAACGTTTCTGGCAGCTCCTTTTGTCAAAAGTGCCTGAACAAAAGGATGGAAAAAGATATGCAGAAAGAAATTGTGAAAAAATTAAAGGAATTAACCTTTCCGCTTGCCTCAATTGTCGTTGCGCTGGTGCTGGGAGCGGTCATACTGTCAGCTATGGGCTATGATGCAGGAAAAGCGTATTCCAGCTTGTTAAAGGGGGCATTTGGAAGCAAAAACTCCATTGCAGAAACCCTGATCCAGACAACCCCTCTTATTTTCACTGCTCTCAGCTATGCTATTGCCCTGCGCTGCGGTATGGTAAACCTGGGCGCGGAGGGGCAGCTTTATATCGGAGCGATTCTGGGTTCTCTGGCCGGCTCCCATATCCATGGACTTCCGCCAGTGATCCATATCTTGTTCGTTCTTCTGTGCGGCTTTATCGGCGGTGCTTTGTGGGGATTGATCGTTGCGGTTTTAAAGATGAAATTTGGAGCCAGTGAGCTGATCACCACGATCATGCTCAATTATATTGCTCTGGAGTTTGTAAGTTTCTGCGTGACAAATCCGCCTTTCCGTGATGCAACTCCGGGAGCTGCGCCCCGTATGCCTTCCGTTGTAGATGCAGTGAAGCTTCCGATCATTCTTCCTCAGACCAGGCTTCATCTGGGTATCATCTTTGCTTTGATCGCAGTGCTCATTTACTATGTATTCATGTGGAAGACGACCAGAGGCTATGAGATGCGTGTGATTGGCATGAATCCCAACGCAGGCCGGTATTCCGGTATGAATATCCCCGTCAACTCTATCTTGTCCATGTTTTTGGCAGGTGGCTTTGCGGGTCTTGGCGGTATTATCAATATTATCGGCCTGCAGTACTTCCTTACAGAGGGCTTTTCCAATAACTTTGGCTTCAGCGGTGTTGCAGTGGCCCTTCTTGGCGGCTGCAGCCCGGTGGGGATCATCGTATCGGGTATTCTGTTCGGAGCCCTCAATGCAGGAGGTGTGAAGATGCAGCTGCTTGCAAAGGTTCCTTCTGCTTCTATTTATATGATCCAGGGTATGATCATTATCTTTGCTGTCAGCCGGGAACTGTTTATCTGGTTTGGCAGGAAGTTACAGAAAGAAAAAGCCCACGGGGTAACAGGAGGTGAAAACCATGGCTGATTTTATTACTAACTTTCTGACAGCGGATATCAGAACTGCCACACCGCTTCTTCTGGCTGCTCTTGGACTGGTTTTCAGCGAGCGGGCCGGTATCGTAAATATCGGAACAGAGGGTATTATGCTGGTAGGAGCTCTTTTGGGCTGTCTTGGCGCGGCTCTTACGGGTTCCTCTGCCATGGGAGCTCTTTTAGCAATTGCAGGCGGCTTTGCTATGGCTCTGATCTTTGCTTTTTTTACCATTACCCTGCGTTCCAATCAGATCGTAGTAGGAACTGCCTTTAATATTTTCGCAGGCGGCTTTACCATCACATTAAACAGGCTTCTGTTAAATGGTGAGAAGGTAGCCGGTTATGAAGCCATCCCTATTCCCGGACTGTCAAAGATTCCTATTTTGGGAGAAGTGCTGTTTAACTGGTCATTTCCCGTTTATCTGGCTTTTTTAAGCGTACCGGTATGCTGGTTTGTCCTTCAGCGCACCAATATCGGCCTTAAGGTAAGAGCAGTGGGAGAGTATCCCAAGGCCTGTGATACGGTGGGTATCAATGTATTCCGCATTCGCTATGGAGCCGTTCTGTTTTCCGGCATGATGGCAGGCTTTGCAGGCTCTTTTGTTTCCATGGGGCAGCTTTCTTCCTTTACAGAGGGCATGGTTTCTGGCAAAGGCTTTATGGCCCTGGCTGTGTGCGTATTCGGAAATTATTCCCCCAAGACGGTACTTTGGGCTGCGCTGCTGTTTGGCGCGGCAGATGCGTTAAAATACCGTCTGCTGACAACCGGCATCGGAAGCTATTACCAGTTCTTAAATATGCTTCCTTATTTCATCACCATAGTAGCACTGTGTATGTTTGCAAAGCGCAGCAATAAACCGGCCTGCAGCGGTGTTGCTTACAGAAAGGAATAGGGGGGAAAACAGGATGTCAGAGTATATTTTGGAAATGAAGCACATTACCAAGCGCTTTGCTTCGGTAGTTGCCAATGAAGATGTGAATCTGAGTGTAAAAAAAGGCGAGGTCCATGCTCTTTTGGGTGAAAACGGAGCCGGAAAATCAACCCTTATGAACTGTCTGTACGGTATGTACGACAGCTATGAGGGCGAAATCTGGTTTAACGGGCAGAAGGTTGTGATCAATGATCCAAAACAGGCCATTGCTCTGGGAATTGGAATGGTGCATCAGCATTTTATGCTGATTCCGGCCCTGACCGTAATCGAAAATGTGGTTCTTGGCCTAAAGGAAAATAAACAGGTCCTGGATTTAAAAGCGGCGGCAGAACGCTTTACAGAGCTTGGAAAACGCTATAACATGGAAATCGATCCCTGGGTGAGAGTCGAGCAGCTTTCTGTCGGCCAGCAGCAGCGACTGGAGATTTTAAAGGCTCTTTACCGCGATGCAAAGCTTCTGATCCTGGACGAGCCTACAGCTGTTCTCACGCCGGACGAGGTAGATGGTCTGTTTGACATGATGAATAAGCTTACAAGTGAAGGCCACACCGTTATCTTTATCAGCCATAAGCTGAATGAAATCATGAAAATCTGCGACCGCTGTACGGTTCTGCGCCAGGGCAAGCTGGCAGCTACGGTGGAGATCTCTGAAGTACATAACCGACAGGAACTGGCAAATCTCATGGTAGGCCACCAGGTAGAGTTAAAAACGGAGCGCAAACCGCCGGAATATACGGGAGAACGCCTTCGGGTAGAGCATCTGACCTGTTTAAATGACAGGGGGCTTCCAGCGGTAAAGGATGTAAGCTTTGAACTTCAGGGCGGTGAGATTTTAGGCGTCTGCGGTGTAGACGGAAACGGACAGTCAGAACTGATCCAGTGTATTACAGGACTCAGAAAACCTTCCGAGGGAAAGATTATGATCTGTGATACTGATACGACTAACTATACACCAAAGCAGATATTAAACCTGGATGTGGCCCATATCCCGGAGGACCGCCATAAATACGGTATGGTAGGGGCTATGTCCATAGAGGAAAACCTGATCCTGGTAAGCTATGATCAGAAGCTGTTTTCTCTGCATAAATTCCTGAACTGGAAATGGATCGCAGATCACAGTAAGAAGATCTGTCAGCTTTTTAAGGTAAAGACACCTACGATCAAGGAGCAGGCGATTAATCTTTCTGGCGGAAACCAGCAGAAATTTGTGGTAGGACGTGAGTTAGACCGTACGCCCAAGCTTCTTGTGGCAGTCCACCCCTCCAGAGGTCTGGATATTGGCGCAACCAAGTATATCCAGTCTAAAATCATGGAACAGAGAGACCGAGGCACAGCGGTGCTTATGGTTTCTACGGAACTGGATGAGCTGATTGAGCTTTCGGATCGTATTATGGTTATGTTTGAAGGCAGGATCATGGGAATCGTGGATCAGAAGGATGCTTCCAGAGAAACGTTAGGTCCTATGATGGCAGGTCTTACAGAAGAAAAATAAACAGACGCATTCATGATGTAGACCACCAGACGGATCGCTGTCTGGTGGCCTCTTTTTTCGATGCGCATCTGGTGGTTATCCACGTCCTCTCATTTGATTTAAACCTTTAACGTTATAAATAATTGATTGACAAATACAGGAATCAGCTTTAATATTATGCTTATACATGAAAATAAGGAGGGGAATTTCATATATGTCTGAATTTTATGAACAGGTGAAGGAACGTTTTATCCGCTATGTAAAGGTTGATACCCAGTCTCAGGCTGGTTCCTCTACAGCTCCCAGCACGATGAAGCAGAAAAATCTGGGGCGGATGCTTAGAGATGAGCTGATTTCATTGGGAGTAACGGATGCAGAGCTGACAGAAGAAGGTCTGGTTTATGCGTCCATCCCGTCTACGATGCCGGATGGAACAGGCTTGTCTATTGGCTTTGTAGCCCACATGGATACTTCTCCGGATGCAGACGGCACAGATGTAAAGCCATGGGTTTTTGAAAAGTATCCAGGTGGGGATGTGATGTTAAATAAAGAACAGAATATCCTTATGAGGGAAGATGACTATCCTACACTTAGAAAATATGTGGGAGAAGATCTTGTTTTTACAGATGGAACCACGCTCTTAGGAGGAGATGATAAGGCTGCGGTAGCATCGATTATGACAATGGCAGAGTTTTTCTGCCGCCATCCTGAAATTCCTCACGGTCCGATCAAGTTGTGCTTTACTCCGGATGAGGAGATCGCGCGCAGCACGGAAAATTTCAGCGTAGAGCGTTTTGGGGCAGATCTTGCATATACCATGGACGGAGACGCCCTGGGCGGTCTGGTGTATGAAACCTTCAACGGTGCGGAAGCTCAGTTGACTATCCATGGCCTGAGTGTTCATCCGGGAACAGCCAAGGGCATTATGAAAAATGCAGTGGAGATCGGTGGAGAATTTATGGCTATGCTCCCGGCTCTGGAACGGCCTCAGTTTACAGAAGGAAGGGAAGGGTATTTTCATCCCTTTGTTTTTGAAGGAACTGTTGAAAAGACCTATATCCGCTGTCTGGTTCGGGATCATGAGCTGGATCGGTACGAGGAGAGAAAAGCCTATGTTATATCCTGCATAGAGGAGCTGAACCGGCGCTATGGTGAGGGAACCGTGGAGCTTAAATGGGACAGCATTTATTACAGCATGCGGGAAGTCATCAAAAAGGTTCCGTTTATGATCGACTACTGCAAGCAGGCTATGAAAGAATGCGGAGTGGAGCCCTTTGAGATCGCAATGAGAGGCGGCACAGACGGTTCCTGGATTTCCCAGATGGGTCTTCCATGCCCCAACATTACAGCAGGTTATGAAAATGCTCATGGCAGATTTGAGTTTGTTTCCATCCAGGCTATGGCGAAAAATGTGGAGATCCTGATCCGGCTGCTGAAGCTTTATGCAGCCCATAAGGAATAATGTTCGGATAAAAATGCAGATGGAACAGGTATGATAAAAGAGAGGAAAATGATATGGATGTACGGTTTTTATTCGTAGTGGGCTATCTGCTCCTGATGGTGGGAGTGAGTCTTTATTTAAAAAGAAAAATGGTAAAAAGCTCAGATGACTTTGCGGTAGCGGGAAGACGCCTTCCCATGATCGTATTAGTGGGAACGCTGCTTGCTACATGGTGCGGCGGCGGCGGTATTTCGGGTTCCGCAGGCCTGGTTTATAAAAACGGACCTCTGTTTGGTATCCTGCTGTTTGCAGGAGCTCCGATCGGAATGATCGTTCTTTATTTTATTTCAGGAGCAGTCCGCAAAAGTACCACATATACTATTCCGGAGCTGTTTGAGCTGCGCTACGGAGCAGCTGCCAGAAATCTGGCTGCAATCTGCATTATTCTGGCGTATATCGGAACCACAGCTTCCCAGTTTAAGGCAGCCGGCAATATTTTTATGATTACCAGTGGCATTGATTTTATCACCTCCACTGTGATCTGCGTGATATTTATGGCGCTTCTGGCTCTGATCGGCGGTATGGTCAGCGTGGCATATACGGATGCTTTATCTGCTTTTATGATGGTGTTTGGCTTCATGTTCGGTATTTTATATCTGAGCGGAGATTTCGGTGGCTTTGGCGGCGTACTGGCTCAGGTTCCCGCAGAGAAAAATTCCATCTTTGGAACTATGAATATTGCTCAGGTGCTGGGCTATGTGCTGCCAACGCTGTTTTTGGTGCTGGGTGATCAGAACATGATCCAGCGGTTCAGTTCCGCAAAAGACAGCCGCACCGCCCGCAAATCCAATGTGGGCCTTGTAATTGCAGAGGTTGTTGTATGTGCCCTGATTATCGGTCTTGTAACCTGTGCCATTCCTCTGTATCCAACCAACGATTCTGCAGATACCATTTTATTCCAGCTGGCAGCACAGAAGCTTCCTACGGTTTTAGGCGGTATCGTAATGGCTGCCTGCATGAGTTTTGTTATTACTACGGGTGACTCCTATCTTCTGTCGACGGCTTCCAACCTGACTTATGACGTATGGGTGCGCCTGATCAAAAAGGATGCGGATGATAAGCAGAAACTGAATATGCTTCGTATTTCCATTGTCCTTGTGGCTTTTCTGGCGTTTGTTCTGGGCTTTTATTTCCCGGATATCCTTTCCGTTCAGATGTATGCCTATACCATGTATGGAGCAACCATTACACCGGCCCTGATCTGTGCGCTGTTTTATAAAAAAGCAACCAAGGCAGGCGGTCTGGCAGGCATCATCACCGGAGCGGTGACGACGATCATCTGGGATGTGGTCTTACGTTCTCCGGGCGGCGTCCAGAGTGCGATCATCTCCGTGCCCCTGGCTTTTATAGCAATCTTCCTTGTAAGCGCCATAACGCAGAATGGCGCAAAGATTCCTCTGGAAGAGGTATATAAAAGAAGTGAAGAATCTGAAAAGTAAGCAGAAACAGTAATTTTATATAGCTATAGGTAAAAACCACCATATACGCAAAAAAATATGGTGGTTTTTTGTGCCAAACATCAAAAAAACTCTTTTTCCTTTTTGAAAAGTGACATATGTCCTTTTGTTCTTTGTGAAAATGTGATATGATGAAAACAAGTTAAATGGAAGAAATATACAAAAGGGAATCCTTTATGAAGGAAACACAAAAGCAGATTAAGAAACTGAATATAGAAACTCAGAAGCAGATTGAAAAGCTGAATCCGGAAAAGGTGGATTATCTGAAACAGTATTTTGCAGGCGCTCCCCGTTGGCTGCTGGAACAGTTTCAGGTGATCGAGGTTCCGGCAGGGACTGTTTTTATCCATGAGGGAGAGCCGGCAGAACGCGTTTATGTGCTGTTACAGGGACAGGTGTCTGCGGTTGACTACCGGGTACAGGAGGCCGTATATGGTTTCTTTCAGTTTTATCCTATTGAACTTTTTGGGGTGATGGAAATTTTAGGCGGAATGGAGCGGTATAAGACCTCTCTTGCAGCAGTGGAAAAAAGTATTTTCCTGCGGATTGGAAGAGACCAGTATGAGCGATGGCTGAAAAGCGACAGCAATGCATTTCAGATGGAAACAAAGGAAATTGTCAATTATCTTCTGGAGCAGGCAAGAAAAGAACGGCTGTATGTGCTGTTGTCCGGAAATCAGCGGGTTTATCAGGTATTGATCAAATTATATAAATCCTATGAGGAAAATGGAACATACAGCGCCTATATCAGCCGAAAGGATTTTTCTGAGATGACAGGCCTTTCAGAACGGACGATCACCAGAGCGATCAAGAGTCTGGTATCAGAAGGATATATTACAAAAAAAGGATGGAATATCACTATGGACAGCAGCCAGTACCAGCGCTTAAAAGCTCTGGCGGATGCAAAGATGAGTGAAATTGACAGTTAGGAATCAGCCGCGGCTGGTTTATAATAATTAAAAAACGTACAGGGAGGAACAGAACGTGAAGTATTCAGAAGATCCTAACAAACAATATCACATTCAGGTGGGAAAAGGAGAGGTCGGACGGTATGTGATACTGCCGGGAGATCCAAAACGCTGTGAAAAGATCGCGAAGTATTTTGATGATCCGGTATTAGTGGCTGACAACCGGGAGTATGTGACCTATACTGGTACGTTAGATGGAGTAAAGGTAAGCGTTACTTCTACGGGTATCGGCGGCCCCTCTGCTTCCATTGCCATGGAGGAGCTGGTAAACTGCGGAGCAGATACCTTTATCCGTGTAGGCACCTGCGGAGGGATGCAGCCGGAGGTAAAAAGCGGTGATGCCGTAATTGCCACCGGGGCCATCCGTATGGAAGGAACCAGCAGAGAGTATGCTCCGATTGAATATCCGGCAGTTGCTGACCTTACAGTGACAAATGCGCTGACAGCTTCTGCAAAGGAACTGGGCCTTGCTTTCCATACAGGCGTAGTTCAGTGCAAGGATGCTTTTTACGGCCAGCACTCCCCGGAGCGCATGCCTGTAAGCTATGAGCTTTTGAACAAATGGGAAGCCTGGAAACGGATGGGCTGTCTGGCATCCGAAATGGAATCAGCCGCATTATTTATCGTGGCCGGAGCGCTTCATGTACGGGCCGGTTCCGTATTCCTGGTTGTTGCAAATCAGGAGCGGGAAAAGCTGGGCCTGGAAAATCCGGTGGTCCATGATACGGATATGGCAATCCGCACCGCCATAGGGGCCATCCGGGAACTGATCCGCCAGGAACAGAAATAGGCAGTTTTATAAAAGGCAGCAGGCTGGAAAAATCCCTGTTTCATAAGCAGGGGATTTTTCCAGCTTCACATGGGCTTTGCTTAAAAGCAGGGCTTCATTATATACTTTAAAAGGAGAGAATCATTATGAAAAAGAAAACAGCAGCACTTATGTTGGCAGCAGCCATGGCAGTATCTCTGACTGCCTGTGGAGGTTCAGGCGGCACTTCTGAGACAAAGGCAGAGTCTTCCGCAGCCGCTGATACTTCAGCAAAAAAAGAAGAAGCTGAAACAGAGGCAGCAGGTGAGAAAAAAGACGGATCCGAATACAAGATCGGTCTTGTAACAGACGTAGGCGGTGTAAATGACGGTTCCTTCAACCAGTCTTCCTGGGAGGGTCTTCAGAAGGCGGCAGAGGATTTTGGCGTTGAGGTAAATTATCTTGAGTCCTCTACTGATGCAGACTACGTTCCAAACATTGAGACGTTTATTGATGAAGAGTACGACCTGATCATCAGCGTAGGCTATATGCTGGCAGACGCTACCAAGCAGGCTGCGGAAGCAAATCCTGAGTGTAAGTTTGCTATTATTGATGACGCTACCATTGACCTGCCCAATGTTACTTGTCTGATGTTCCGCCAGGAGCAGGCTTCCTATCTGGTAGGATACGTTGCCGGCCTTATGACAGAGACTGACAATATCGGCGTAGTGATCGGTATGACAAATGAAACCATGAACCTGTTCGGATACGGCTATTGTGCAGGTGCTATTGATGCAAATCCGGATATTACGATCCAGCAGTTTAACGCAAACTCCTTTGCAGATCCGGCAACCGGAAAAACAAACGCAGGTACCGCGATCACCAATGGCGCTGATATTGTTTTCCATGCAGCAGGCGCAACCGGACTTGGCGTAATCGAGGCATGCCAGGAAGCAGGCGTATATGCTATCGGCGTGGACAGAGACCAGTACAATGACGCACCTGGAACCGTAATTACTTCCGCTATGAAGCGTGTAGATACCGCTGTTTATGACAGTGTAGAGTCTCTGCTTAACGGTACCTTAGAGGGCGGCCTTCATACGTATGACCTGGCAGCAGGCGGCGTAGATATTGCTCCTTCCCAGGATCTTCTTCCTGAGGATGTAAAGAAGGCAGTAGAGGATGTTAAGGCTAAGATCCTTGCAGGCGAAGTGACTGTTCCTGCCAGCAAGGAAGAGTTTGAGGCTGCATACGGCGATGTATATCAGTTAGACTAAGATTGAACAATGACAGAAGGAGGAACCATATATGCGTGACATTTCAATGGAGCGTGTAAATGAAACAAGGGAGAATATCCTGAGCATTATAAAAAGCCCTGTGCTGACCCATGAGCAGAAGCTTACGAACCTGGCCTGCCAGGCGGATTCCCTGATGGAGGTTTTGGACCTCCCCGAAGGGCTGGATGAACTTTTAAATGTTCCTGCAGACCGTAAGTGCATCTGTGATCTGGCAGAAGGCCATGCGCCCATGCGTCCCCGGTACATTATCCCGGATTATGCAAAATTTATGAAAGAGGGCAGTGAATTTCTCCAGCTTAAACCGCCGACAGATCTGTATGAGGCTATTAATAATCTGCTGATCTTTTATAAGCATGTTCCCAGCGTTACCAACTATCCGGTTTATGTGGGACAGTTAGATGAACTGCTGGAGCCTTTTATTGATACAGTGGACGAGGCTCAGGCGAAAAAGCTTTTAGGGATGTTTATGACGCACATTGACCGCACGGTACTGGACTCCTTCTCTCATGCAAATATCGGTCCCAGGGCGACCAAGGCAGGCCGCCTGCTGTTAGAAGTGGAAGCGGAGCTTGAACATGCGGTTCCCAACATTACCATGAAATATGAGGAAGGCGTTACAGAAGATGACTTTGCCCTGGAGGCCATCCGGTGCGCACTGCACAGTGCAAAGCCCAGCTTCGCAAACCATAAGATGTTTAAGGGTGAATTGGGTGAAGGCTATGTGATCGCAAGCTGCTATAACGGCCTGCTTTACGGTGGCGGCGCTTATACGCTGTGCCGCCTGATCCTGGGAAATATTGCAAAGCGCGCAAAGGATATCCGGGATTTTAAAGAACAGCAGCTGCCGTATGTACTGGATATTATGGCACGGTACATGGATGAGAGAATCCGGTTTGAGGTAGAGGAAAGCGGATTCTTTGAACATCACTTCCTTGCGAAGGAGGGCTTTATCCACAGGGATCGTTTCTCCGGCATGTACGGTCTTGTAGGCCTGGCAGAGTGCGTCAATATCCTTCTTGAAAAGGAAGGTATAGAGGGACGGTTTGGCCATGATGAGATCGCTACGCGGCTGGGCGTTGAAATTATGGATCAGATCCAGGCTTTTAACGCAGCCCATGTAAATCCCTACTGTGAGGGAACAGGAGGCCGCTTCCTGCTTCATGCCCAGGTGGGAATTGCGGAAGACATTGATATAACTCCAGGAACCCGTATCCCGATCGGGGAGGAGCCAGAGGAGCTGATCGACCAGTTAAAGGTGCTTGAGCATTTCCACCGGTATTTTACCTCCGGAACCGGAGATATTTTCCCAATCGATATGACGGTGCACCGCAACCCGGAATATGTGCTGGATATCATTAAGGGGGCCTTTAAAATGGATCTGCGCTATCTGTCCTTCTATTCCAGCGACAGCGATGTGATCCGAGTGACCGGTTATCTGGTAAAACGCTCTGAAATGGAAAAACTGGATCAGGGACAGGCCGTTCTCCAGAACACAACCGGTCTGGGGCTGGGAGCTTCCAAGAACGGTCATATCCTGGAGAGAAAGGTGCGCTGATGAAAGCCATTGTAAATCGAATCATTCCTTTCAGCAGTGTAGACGGTCCTGGAAACAGAACTGCCATTTTCCTCCAGGGCTGCAACATTAACTGCAAATATTGTCATAATCCCGAAACAAGAAGGCTCTGTATAAACTGCGGAGCCTGTGTGGGACAGTGCCCTGCCGGGGCGCTGTCCCTGGGAGAGGATAACCGGGTCATCTGGGATCAGGGAGCCTGCGTGCAGTGTGATACCTGTATCCATGTCTGTCCCAATGACAGTTCCCCAAAAGTGCGGGAAATGACGCCGGAGGAGGTATATGCGGCTGTAAAACGGCAGATTCCCTTTATACGGGGCATCTCAGTATCCGGCGGAGAGTGTATGCTCTGGCCGGATTTTTTAAAGGCGCTGTTTACGCTTGCCAAAGCAGACGGACTTGGCTGTCTCATTGACAGCAATGGGACTATCCCTTTATGGGACTATCCGGAGCTTTTAGAGATATCTGACGGCGTAATGCTGGATATCAAGGCGTTTGATGATACAGACCACCGCCGGATCACCGATGAAGGCAACGGGATCGTGCTTAAAAATGCGGTTTTTCTTGCAAAGCACGGAAAACTGGAGGAAGTCCGGGCTGTGATCGTTCCGGATCTCTATGACGGAGAAAAAAGCATCCGGGGAATCGGAACGCTTCTGGCGCCTTACCGGAATATACGCGAAATCCGTATCAAGCTGATCGCGTACCGTCCCATGGGAGTGAGGGAAGCGTATTCCCACTACCAGGTTCCGTCTCCTGAATGTTTGACGCAACTGGCAGACATACTGAGGGAGATGGGATTTAAAGATATTGTGATCATATGAAAAAGGAGGGAATATACATGGGAAAGACCAGCCATATGGATGAAAGCCAGGTCATGGTCCAGATGAAGGACATTGTAAAGAAATTCGGTAATTTTACAGCCAATGACCACATCAATCTGACGGTGCATAAGGGTGAGGTACATGCCATTTTAGGAGAAAACGGAGCCGGTAAAAGTACGATGATGAATGTGCTCTGCGGGCTTTATAAGCCTACCAGCGGACAGATTTTTATTAAAGGGAAAGAGGTGCATTTTTCCAGTCCAAAGGATGCTATCGACATCGGGATCGGTATGGTCCACCAGCATTTTATGCTGATCCAGCCATTTACGGTAACGGATAATATTATTTTGGGAATTGAGCCTGTAAAGGGGCTTTCCATCGATAAGGCAGCCGCCAGACAGAAGGTAATGGAGCTGTCGGAGCGTTATGGCATGAAGGTCGATCCTGACGCAAAGATCGAGGATATTTCCGTTGGGATGCAGCAGCGTGTGGAGATACTGAAGGTGCTTTACCGCGGTGCGGATACGCTGATCCTGGATGAGCCTACCGCTTCCCTGACCCCTCAGGAGATTGAAGGACTGATGGAGATTATAGAGAATCTGACAAGGGATGGAAAGAGCGTGATCCTTATTACCCATAAGCTGAAGGAGATCACGGCGTCTTCGGATCACTGCACCATTATCCGCCAGGGGAAATATATCCGCACGGTAAAGGTGGATGAGGTAACAGAAAATGACCTTGCAGCCATGATGGTCGGCCGTGATGTGAATTTTAAGGTGGATAAAAAGGAGCAGGAGCCGGGAGGAATCGTTCTGGAGGTAAAGGATGTAAGGGCAAGGGATTATCGGGACGCAGAGATCTTAAAGGGACTTAATTTAACGGTCCGCAGGGGAGAAATCGTAGGTCTTGCAGGCGTGGACGGAAACGGCCAGACGGAGCTGGTGGAAATCCTCACAGGCCTTAAGAAGGCAGAATCCGGCAGCGTGAAGATGCTGGGAAAAGAGGTTATCAATAAAACGCCGAAAGAAACCTTTGAAAGCGGTATTTCCAGTATTCCGGCAGACCGCCAGAAGCATGGACTGATCCTGGACTTTTCCAATGAGGACAACCTGATCCTGCAGCATTTTGAGGAGGCCCCTTTCTCAAATAAGGGATTTCTAAATCGGAAAGCGATCCGCGCCCATGCCGCAGAGCTGATTGAAAAATTTGATGTGCGTCCCAGAGGCTGCGAAGAAGCGCCGGCAGGAACGCTTTCAGGAGGCAATCAGCAGAAGGTCATTATTGCCAGAGAGGTCACCAATGACAAGGATCTTCTGATCGCTGTAAATCCTACCCGCGGCCTGGATGTAGGAGCCATTGAATTTGTTCATAAGTATCTGGTAGAGCAGAGAAATAAAAACAGGGCCGTTCTTTTGGTTTCCTTTGAGCTGGATGAGATCATGAGTCTTTCTGACCGGATTGAGGTCATCTTTGACGGCAGGATCACAGGAAGCGTTCCCGGAAAGAATGCAGATGAAAAAGAACTCGGCTATATGATGGCAGGAGGACGGAAGAATGAATAAAAAGAAAAGTATCCTTGAATCCAATCTACTTTATACGCTCATTGCGATCGTTGCCGGGTTTATCATCGGAGCTGTCTTCCTTATGATCGCAGGGATCAGCCCTGCAGTGGCCTACGGCAAGCTGATCGACAGTGTTTTTGGCAAGCCAAAATATCTTGCATGGGTACTGACCTATGCAAGCCCTTTGATCTTTACCGGATTAAGTGTTGCATTCTCCTTTAGGACCGGCGTCTTCAACATCGGAGCAGAAGGACAGTTTGTAGTGGGAAGCCTGGTAGCCTGTGTGCTGGGAATTACCTTAAAACTTCCGGCTGTTATCCATATTCCCCTGTGCCTTTTGGCGGCAGCGGCAGCAGGAGCGCTCTGGTCCTATCTGGTAGGACTTTTAAAGGTAAAGCGGGGCATTCACGAGGTTTTGTCGTTTATCATGTTTAACTGGATTGCCTTTTACCTCTCCAATTATGTGGTAAATATTCCTGCCATTCACAAGGAAGGCGGCGGTGAAGCCACAAAGGATGTGGCAGAAACGGCCCGTATCCTCTTCCCTGAGGCAGTAAGAGATGTACTGGGATGCAAGGTTGCAAACTGGGGGATCATCCTGGCCGTTGCGGCTGCTGTGATCATCTGGGTGATCATCGAAAAAACGACACTGGGATACAAACTGAAAGCAGTGGGCTTTAACCGGAACGGCGCTCTGTACGGCGGTATTAACTCTGATGCGTCTGTGCTTACGGCTCTTAGTATTTCCGGTGCGCTGGCAGGTCTTGGAGGAGCGGTTCAGATCCTTGGCATGGCAGGCCGTTTAAGCCAGTTTGCAGGCCAGGAAGGCTATGGCTTTCAGGGAATCACAGTGGCCCTGATCGGTTCCTCCAATCCCATTGGCTGTATCTTTGCCGGACTGTTTTATGGAGCCATGAAGTACGGCGGCTCCAAGCTGAGCATTGTAAAAGCGCCTTCAGAGGTGGTAGACATTATCATGGGCTGTGTGATCCTCTTTATTGCCATTGCCCAGATCTTCCGTATCCTGTTTAAGAAGCTCGCTGCAAAGAAGGAGGCAAACTAATATGGATGTAATCATTAAAAATCTTGGCCTTTTGATCAATGCAACTTTGATCGCAACGCCGCCCCTTCTTCTGGCGGCCCTGGGCTCCTGCTTTTCTGAGAGGAGCGGAGTTATCAATATTGGAATTGAGGGCATGATGACCATCGGCGCATTTACCGGTGCGGTACTTGGGCTGGAAACGGGAAACGGCTGGCTGGCCTTTTTGGGAGCGGGTCTTGCGGGTGCGCTTTTTGGCGTCATTCATGCGGTCGTATGTATTTCCTTTCATGCAGATCAGACCATTGCCGGAACTGCCATCAACTTTTTAGGCCCAGGTCTTGCGGTATTCCTCTGCAAAGCTATGTACAATAATTCCTCCGATACTCCGGCCATGGATCCGGCAAGCAAGCTTCCAAAGCTTTTTGAGGGCGTATTTCCAACAGGCTCCTTTTTAAGCAATGTACTGAATGTATATTCAGTGGCATATCTGGTGTTTATCCTGGCAGGCGTATGCTGGTTTATCTTTTACAAAACGCGCTTCGGCGCCCATCTGCGGGCAGTGGGAGAGCATCCGGAGGCCTGTGAATCTCTGGGAATTGACGTGTACCGCGTGCGTTACAGCTGTGTGATACTGTCCGGCTTTATGGCCGGCCTGGGAGGCGCTTTTGTAACGCTGGCTACCATTAACCAGTTCCGCCCAAGCGTAATTGTAGGACAGGGCTTTATCGCCATTGCGGCCGTTATCTTCGGTAAGTTTTCACCGGGTGGCTCTATGCTTGCCTGCCTTCTCTTTGGCTTCTGCAGCGGCATCAAGAGCCTTGCGGGCCAGAGCAACATGATCTCGCCGAACCTGATTTCCATGATCCCCTATGTGGTAACCCTGCTGGCGCTGATCCTCTTTGTTGGAAAAGCCCATACGCCGGCTGCCAACGGAAAGATTTTTATCAAATCCAAGTAAAACGTAAACCGCTGCCTTACAGATGCGGTTTGGAAAGGAAGCTTATCTATGTCAGTACCAACTCCTCATAACGGCGCGGCAAAAGGAGATTTTGCCAAAACCGTGCTTATGCCCGGAGATCCTCTTCGGGCCAGATATATCGCTGAAACCTATCTTGAGAATCCCAGACAGGTCACGGGAGTCCGCAATATGCTGGGATTTACGGGAACCTATAAGGGAAAAGAGATTTCAGTCATGGGAGCCGGCATGGGAATGCCCTCCATCGGTATCTATTCCTATGAGCTGTTTCATTTTTACGATGTGGACAGTATTATCCGCATCGGATCTGCTGGCGCACTTCAGGATTCTTTGAATCTGATGGATGTGGTTATTGCCATGGGCGCCTGTACGGATTCCAATTATGCGTATCAGTACGGACTTCCGGGTACATTTGCGCCCATTGCAGATTACAGCCTTTTAAACAGGGCTGCCGAAACTGCAAAGAATCAGGGAACGCTGGCTGTGGTGGGAAATGTCCTTTCCTCTGATATTTTTTATAACGAAACTGCAGATGTGAATGACAAATGGCGTTCTATGGGTGTTCTGGCAGTGGAAATGGAAGCGGCAGCCCTGTATATGAATGCTGCCAGGGCAGGCAAAAAGGCGCTTTGTATGCTTACTATTTCCGATCATATCTATCGCCAGGAGGGATTAAGCGCAATGGAGCGCCAGATCGGTTTTGGAAAGATGATGGAGATTGCCCTGGAACTGGCCTGATTCTTATGGATCCGGTGAAGGAAAGATGAATATATGTTTAAAGGAGGATATGAAAATGGGAATAAAAGAACTTATGAGCCATGTAGATCATACACTGCTGGCACAGACGGCTACATGGGAGGAGATCCGGCAGATCTGTGATGACGCCGTCGCGTATCAGACAGCTTCTGTCTGCATTCCGCCAAGCTTTGTTAAGCAGGCAAAGGAATATATGGGAGATAAGATGGCCGTCTGCACGGTGATCGGTTTTCCTAACGGCTATATGACTACGGAAACAAAGGAGTTTGAAACCAGAAATGCTTTGGAAAACGGAGCAGACGAGATTGACATGGTGATCAATATCGGCTGGGCAAAGGCAGGCCTTTATGATGAAATTGAGGATGAGATCCGCAGGCTGAAGGCAGTGTGCGGGGATAAGATCTTAAAGGTTATCATTGAAACCTGTCTGCTGACAGAGGAAGAAAAGATAAAGATGTGCCAGGTGGTCACTGCTTCCGGCGCCGATTATATTAAAACCTCTACGGGCTTTTCAAAGGCAGGCGCCACCTTTGAGGACATTGCGCTTTTTGCCGCTCATATAGGAGAAAATGTAAAGATCAAGGCGGCAGGCGGCATTTCCTCTCTGGCGGATGCAGAGCGTTTCCTTGCGCTGGGAGCAGACCGCCTGGGAACGAGCCGTATGGTAAAGCTGGTAAAAAATGAAGAAGCATCCGGTTATTGATGCCAGGAAGGAGTAGACGATGAAACCACTGGAACAGGAAGAGATAAAACGTCTGATCCGTACTGCGAAGGCTCAGTTGGATTATTCCTATGCACCGTATTCCCATTTTCATGTGGGCGCGGCTCTGCTTGCAAAAAACGGGAACATATATACTGGCTGCAATATTGAAAATGCCGGCTATACTCCCTGTAACTGTGCAGAGCGGACGGCATTTTTTAAGGCAGTCAGCGAGGGAGTAAAGGATTTTGATGCAATCTGCGTTACCGGAGGGATGAACGGCGTTGTTACAGACTATACAGCCCCCTGCGGCGTATGCCGCCAGGTAATGATGGAGTTCTGTGATCCAAAGGAGTTTCAGATTATCGTGGCAATTGATGAAGAACGGTATATCATAAAAACGCTGGAAGAGCTTCTTCCCCTGGGCTTTGGTCCCGGAAATCTGAAAGAAAAGCAGTAAAGGAGCAGAACATGGAAAAATTCAGACGTATCTTTGTGGTTGTAATGGATTCTCTGGGGGTAGGAGAGGCAGAGGACGCTGCCCAGTTTGGAGATGTAGGTTCCAATACCCTGGGCCACATCTCTCAGTCGGTAGAAACCTTTAAGATCCCTCATTTAAGAAAGCTTGGGATGGCAAATCTCACACCTTTAAAACAGGTGGAGCCGGAGGAACAGCCTCTTGGCTATTATGGAAAGTTGCGTGAAAAGAGCCTGGGTAAGGATACCATGACCGGCCACTGGGAGATGATGGGGCTGGAGGTGAAGACGCCCTTTAAGACCTTTACGGAGACGGGCTTTCCGCCGGAGCTGATCAAGGAGTTGGAGGAGCGCACCGGTCATAAGGTAATTGGAAATAAAAGCTCCAGCGGAACGGAAATCCTGGACGAGCTGGCAGAGGAGGAGATTGCCACCGGCCATATGATCGTGTATACCTCTGCCGACTCTGTGCTGCAGATCTGCGGCAATGAGGAAACCTTTGATCTTGAGGAGCTGTACCGGTGCTGTAAGATTGCCAGAGAGCTTACGTTAAAAGATGAATGGAAGGTAGGGCGCGTCATTGCAAGGCCTTATGTGGGAAAGAAAAAGGGCGAATTTAAGCGCACCAGCAACCGCCATGACTATGCCTTAAAGCCCTTTGGGAAGACAGCATTAAATGCTTTAAAGGATGCAGGCTTTGATGTGATTTCCATTGGAAAGATCAATGATATCTTTGACGGAGAAGGCATTACAAAGGCCCTGAAATCGAAAAGCTCTGTTCATGGCATGGAGCAGACCATAGAAGTGGCGGGAACGGATTTTCATGGTCTTTGCTTTGTGAATCTGGTGGATTTTGACGCCCTCTGGGGCCACAGACGGGATCCAAAGGGATATGCAGGGGAGATTGAACGCTTTGATGAGAAGTTGGGGATCCTTCTTGACGTATTAAGAGAAGATGATCTTTTGATCATCACGGCAGATCACGGCAATGATCCCACCTATGCAGGAACGGATCATACCCGTGAAAAGGTACCGTTTTTGGCCTATTCCCCTTCCATGAAGGGAAGCGGCGCGCTGAGCGAAAAGGATACCTTTGCAGTGGTCGGCGCTACAGCAGTTGATAATTTTGGTGTTTCCATGCCGGAGGGCACCATCGGAGCTTCGGTTCTTGACGATCTGGTATAGTTTTATCTGTTTTTTAAAGGGCTGTCCCTGAATGGGGACGGTCCTTTTTTCGGCGTTTTTTACCCTGGTGCAGCTATAAAAACGTATTGATTTATAGACGGATATCTAGTATATTATAAATTGTATCGCAAAGACGAAAGGAGAGTCTTTTTTATGATCAGAGTAGCGGTAGATGCTATGGGCGGAGACAATGCGCCTGTGGAGATGGTTGCAGGAGCCGTTGAGGCGGTAAAGAAGAAACCGGAGATCCAGGTTCTTTTGGTAGGACAGGAAAAGACCGTACAGGAAGAACTTTCCAAATATACCTATGACAAAGAGAAAATCCAGGTGGTAAATGCCTCAGAGGTGATTGCTACAGAAGAGCCGCCGGTAAATGCGATCCGGAAAAAGAAAGACTCATCCATCGTAGTAGGCATGAACCTGGTAAAGAACGGACAGGCAGACGCTTTTGTATCGGCCGGAAGCTCAGGAGCGATCTTAGTAGGCGGACAGGTCATCGTGGGACGGATCAAGGGCGTGGAGCGCCCGCCTCTTGCACCGCTTATTCCTACAGAAAAAGGCGTATCCCTTCTGATCGACTGCGGGGCGAATGTAGACGCCAGGGCGTCTCATCTGGTACAGTTTGCCAGAATGGGTTCGATCTATATGGAACACGTAGTAGGAATTCCAAATCCAAGAGTTGCCATTGTAAATATCGGTGCGGAAGAGGAAAAGGGAAACGCACTGGTGAAGGAGACGTTCCCGCTGTTAAAGGAATGTAAGGATATCAATTTCATCGGAAGTATTGAGGCCAGAGAAATCCCCCACGGCGGCGCAGACGTAATTGTCTGTGAGGCCTTTACAGGAAATGTGATTTTAAAGCTGTATGAGGGTGTAGGAGCTACTTTGATCCATATGGTAAAGCAGGGGATGATGGCAACGCTCCGGAGCAAGATCGGGGCACTTCTTGTAAAACCGGCTTTAAAGACCACCTTAAAATCTTTTGATGCCAGTCAGTACGGCGGCGCGCCTCTTTTGGGATTAAAGGGACTGGTAGTGAAGACACATGGAAATTCCAGCCGGACTGAGGTGTGCAATTCCATTATCCAGTGCGTGACCTTTAAGGAGCAGCAGATCAACGAAAAGATCCGCCAGTCGCTGGCAGAGGAAAAGGCTCAGGGGCCTATGTTATAAAGAAACAGATTCAGGAGAGGGGATAGAATATGGAATTTGAAAAATTGCAGGAAATTATTGCAGAGGTTTTAAATCTGGAGCCGGATGACATCACCATGGGAGCTACCTTTGTAGACGATCTTGGAGCCGATTCACTGGATATTTTCCAGATCATTATGGGAATTGAGGAGGCGTTCGATATCGAAATCCCCAATGATGCTGCAGAACAGATCGTTACGGTCGGAGACGCTGCAGAGCAGATCAAAAACGCATTGAATGAATAAAACGCGCGGGGCTGTTTTTACAGCCCTTTTGTGCGTTTAAAAAGGAAGGAATATACATATGAATATCCATTTAAAAGAGCTGGAAAAAAAGCTTCAGTATGAATTTCACGATAAAAATCTCTTCAGCCAGGCGCTGACCCACAGCTCCTATGCGAATGAACACCGGCTGGATCACAGCCGCTGCAATGAACGCCTGGAGTTTTTAGGCGATGCAGTGCTTGAAATTGTTACCAGTGACTTTTTATACCATAAATACGATGCGCTTCCGGAGGGAGACTTGACAAAAATACGTGCAAGTATTGTCTGCGAACCTACTTTGGCATACTGTGCAGGAGATATCAGGCTGGGCGAGTACCTGCTCCTTGGAAAGGGAGAAGAGGCAACTGGAGGGCGAAACCGCAATTCTGTGGTATCGGATGCGATGGAAGCCCTGATCGGAGCGATTTATCTGGACGGTGGTTTTACTAATGCAAAAGAGTTTATACACAGATTTATTTTAAATGATATCGAACACAAGCAGCTCTTTTACGATAGCAAGACTATCTTACAGGAGATGATCCAGAGCCGGCAGACCGGTGTTCTGTCCTATGAAATCATAAAGGAGGAGGGGCCTGATCACAATAAATCCTTTGAGGTCCGGGCGCTCATGGGAGAGGAAGAGATCGGCCGGGGCGTGGGACGCACAAAAAAGGCGGCGGAACAGGTAGCCGCCTACAACGGTATTTTAAAGCTTAAGGCGGGCGAATCATGTATCTGAAAAGTATCGAGATCCAGGGCTTTAAATCCTTCGCCAATAAACTGGTCTTTGAATTTCATAACGGCATTACGGGTATTGTAGGACCCAACGGAAGCGGAAAGAGCAATGTAGCAGATGCAGTGCGCTGGGTGTTAGGCGAACAGAGGATACGCCAGCTGCGCGGAGCCAGTATGCAGGATGTGATCTTTTCCGGAACCGAGCTAAGAAAGCCTCAGGGTTTTGCATATGTGGCGATCACCCTGGATAACAGCGATCACCAGCTGTCCATCGATTATGAGCAGGTGACGGTATCCAGACGCCTTTACCGCTCCGGTGAAAGTGAATATATGATAAATGGGAGCGCCTGCCGTCTGAAGGATATCAATGAACTCTTTTATGATACGGGAATCGGAAAAGAGGGCTATTCCATTATCGGACAGGGACAGATCGATAAGATCTTAAGCGGAAAGCCGGAGGAACGGCGGGAGCTTTTTGACGAAGCTGCAGGTATTGTGAAATACAAACGGCGCAAGGCCATTGCACAGAAAAAGCTGGAGGACGAACAGGCCAGTCTGGTACGTGTATCGGATATTTTAAATGAGCTGGAAAAGCAGGTGGAACCCTTAGAGCGTCAGTCAAAGGCAGCCAGGGAGTATCTGCAGTTAAAGGAAGATCTGAAGGTCTGTGATGCCAACCAGTTTCTGTTGGAAGCAGAGCACATCCAGAGCCAGTTAAACGAAATTTCCAGGAAAAAGCAGGTTTTGGAAGGAGATCTGGAGGAGACCAGAAAAAAAGGTGAGGACATCCGAAAGGAATATGACCGCCTGGAAGCAGAAATCCGCAGTCTGGAGGAAGCTGTTTTAAAAGAACGGAGCCGTTTCAATGAGGCGTCCATGGAAAAAAACACGCTGGAAGGCCGGATCAATGTTTTAAGAGAACAGATCCACGCAGAAGAACGGAATGAGGAGCATATTAAAAGCCGAAAGGAAGCCATCACTGAGGAACTGAAGGGAAAAGAGGAACAGCTTGCGGACTTTGAAGCGCAACAAAACCGAATTGGGGAGCAGAATACAGAGGAATTAAACCGGCTGAACCGTGCCAGACAGGAGATTTCTGAAAAAGAAAATCATATCAGCCATCTGGAAGCGGTGATCGAGGAGGCAAACGCTCAGATGCTCCGCTTCCTGAATGAAAAGGCCGAGCTGACGGCCAGACAGCAGCGCTATGAGGCTATGTCGGAGCAGGTAAATCTGCGCCGCAGCGAGGTTTCCCAGAAGCTTCTCCGGTTTAAAAGTGACGAATCTCTTCAGGAGGAGAGGATCGCAGAGGAAAAGGAGCATCTTGCACAGGTACAGGCGGAGCTGGTGGAAAAGCAGGTTGCAGCCCAGGAAGCCGAGGATGGTATGGAGCAGGCAGACAGCGAGGTCCGCCGGTTAAACCGTCGGTTAAATGATACCCAGCAGGAATACCACATGGCCCATACCAGGCTGGAATCGCTGCAGAATCTGGCGGAGCGCTATGACGGCTACGGAAACAGCATCCGCCGGGTGATGGAGGTCCGGGACCAGATCCATGGGATCCACGGCGTGGTGGCAGATTTGATCACTACTGGCAAAAGGTACGAAACAGCCATAGAAACAGCCCTTGGGGGCAGTATCCAGAACATTGTCACAGACTCAGAGATTACGGCCAAGCAGCTGATCGAATATTTAAAGAAAAATAAATATGGCCGGGCTACATTTCTGCCTCTTACCAGTATGGGAAGCGGATCGGCCTTTTCAAGGCCTGAGGCGTTAAAGGAAGCAGGCGTGATCGGCCTTGCAAGCGAACTGGTAGAAACAGAAGAATGCTATCGGGGACTGGTACGGTATCTTTTGGGCCGGGTGGTAGTGGCTGTTAACATTGATGCAGCGATTGCCTTAGCTAAAAAATACCGCTACAGCCTGAGAATTGTCACTTTGGAGGGTGAGCTTTTAAGCCCAGGCGGTTCCATGACGGGAGGCGCGTTTAAAAACAGCAGTAATCTTTTAGGGCGCCGCAGGGAGATCGAGGAGCTGGAACAGACCTGCGAACGTTACTTGAAGCAGGCGGAGACCATTCAGACAGAGTTAAGTCTTAAAGAGGCAATTGTTCAGGAAAAAAAGGATGAGGCGGCTGTCTTAAAAAGAGCCGGACAGAAGCTGGCGCTGGAAGAGAATACGCTTCGGGTTACTATTTCCAGACTGGAGGAGAAAAAGGGAGAGATTGCCGATTCTTCCTCTGATCTGGTAAGGGAGCATCATCAGCTGGAGATTCAGGCAAAGGAGATCAGCGAAAGCCGCAGAAGCCTGCAAACACAGAAAGAGGCTCTGGACAGCGAGAGTGAGGCTGCTGCTGAGACTGTAAATGCACACAGCCTTCTTTTGGAACAGGCAAAGAAGGAAAAAGAGGCAGACAGCGAGCAGCTGGCGCAGTTAAGCATTAAGCAGGCAGGACTGGCCCAGAGGCTGGATTTTATCCGTGAGAATGAAAAACGTCTTTGGGGAGAAGGGGAGCTGCTTAAAAAGGAACTGTCCCAGCTCTCTAAAGGAAGCACAGAATCAGGAGAAGCCATTGCAAAAAAGCAGGAGGAGATTTTAAAAATCCGCAGAGAGATTGAGGATTCCCTGCTTCAGACGGCAGACAGCGAAGCGTTGATCGCAAAAAAAACAGAGCAGAAGGAAGCGTTTCTCGCACAGCAAAAGAAGCTTTTTACAGTCCGGGAAGAAATTTCATCCCGCGCTTCGGAACTGGATAAGGATATGTTCCGCATTCAGTCCCAGGAGGAGAAGCTGCAGGAAAAGCTGGAATCAGGGGCCGCATATCTGTGGTCGGAATATGAGATGACGGCTGTTCAGGCAGAGGCGATGAAAAAGGAGGATTTTCCTTCTCTGGGAGAAGTAAGCCGGATCATAGGCGGATTAAAAACCCGGATCAAGGCACTTGGCCCGATCAATGTCAATGCCATTGAGGATTACAGGGAGGTATCCGAGCGTTTCCTCTTTATGAAAACCCAGCATGAGGATCTGACCGCTGCCCAGGCGGAGTTAGAAAAGATCATCCTGGAGCTGGATACGGGAATGCGCCGCCAGTTTAAGGAAAAATTTTCAGAGATCCGCTCTGAGTTTGACCGGGTGTTTAAGGAACTCTTCGGCGGAGGACGGGGGACTCTGGAGCTTTTGGAGGATGAGGATATTTTAGAGGCAGGTATTCAGATTATCGCCCAGCCGCCGGGCAAAAAGCTGCAGAATATGATGCAGCTTTCCGGAGGGGAAAAAGCGCTGACTGCCATTTCCCTGCTGTTTGCCATCCAGAATTTAAAGCCGTCCCCCTTCTGCCTGTTAGATGAGATCGAGGCGGCTCTGGATGATTCCAATGTGGACCGGTTTGCCGGGTATCTCCATAAGCTTACAGAAAATACACAGTTTATTGTCATTACCCACCGAAGGGGTACCATGATGTCTGCCGACCGCCTTTACGGCATTACCATGCAGGAAAAGGGCGTATCTGCCCTGGTGAGTGTAAATTTGATCGAGGACAGTCTGACAGAGTAGTTTTTCTGTCCGTATATAAAAAGGAGGATAAGCCTTATGGCTGAAGGAAAAAAGGGATTTTTCGGGCGTCTGGTAGAAGGACTTGCCAAAACACGGAACAACATTGTATCAGGAATTGATTCTATTTTCAGCGGTTTTTCTGCCATTGATGATGATTTTTATGAGGAGATCGAGGAGACTTTGATCATGGGAGATCTGGGGATCCAGACCACCATGTCCATTGTAGAGGACCTGAGAAATAAGGTAAAGGAACAACATATAAAGGATCCGGAGCAGTGCAAGGGGATTCTGATCGAAAGCATCAAAAAGCAGATGAATCTGGGCGAAAATGCCTACGAATTTGAGCACAGAACCTCGGTTGTGCTGGTGATCGGCGTAAACGGCGTGGGAAAAACCACCTCTGTAGGAAAGCTGGCCGGCCAGTTAAAGGACAGTGGTCATAAGGTAATCCTTGCTGCGGCCGATACCTTCCGCGCCGCAGCCATTGAGCAGCTTACCGAGTGGTCGGAGCGGGCCGGAGTGGATATTATCGCCCAGCAGGAGGGCTCCGATCCCGCGGCAGTCATTTATGATGCGGTGGCTGCAGCCAAATCCAGAAAGGCAGATGTGCTGATCTGTGATACTGCAGGACGGCTTCACAATAAAAAGAACCTGATGGAAGAGCTTAAAAAGATCAACCGGATCATTGACCGGGAGTATCCTGATGCATACAGGGAGACGCTGGTGGTCTTAGACGGAACCACCGGACAGAACGCCCTGGCTCAGGCCAGACAGTTTATGGAGGTGGCCGATATCACGGGCATCATCCTTACAAAGCTGGATGGAACGGCCAAGGGAGGAATTGCCGTAGCGATCCAGGCGGAACTGGGAATTCCTGTAAAATACATCGGAATCGGTGAAAAGATTGACGATCTGCAGAAGTTTAATGCGGATGACTTTGTAAACGCCCTGTTCCATGTACAGAAACAGTAGGATCCTCTTTCGGTTTTCTGTTGAATTTATCACAATAAAGTGATATAGTTGTAACCAATAAATGCCAAGGAGAGAACGAGTATGGATGAACTTACATTAGAGAAATTTGAGGAAGCTTCTGAGATCGTAAAACAGGTAACACTGGAGACAAAGCTGGTGTACAGTGAATATTTTTCTGCACAGACAGGAAACAGGGTGTATTTTAAGCCGGAAAATATGCAGTATACAGGAGCCTACAAGGTAAGGGGCGCGTACTATAAGATCAGTACCCTGTCCGAAGAAGAAAAGTCCAGAGGACTGATCACTGCCTCTGCCGGAAACCATGCTCAGGGCGTGGCCTATGCCGCGCGTCTGGCCGGGGTAAAGGCAACCGTAGTAATGCCTACCACAACGCCTTTGATCAAGGTTAACCGTACCAAAGGCTACGGAGCCGATGTGGTTCTGGAAGGAGATGTATTTGACGAAGCCTGCGCTCACGCATACAAACTGGCAGAGGAGCACGGATACACCTTTGTACATCCTTTTGATGATCTGGACGTTGCAGCAGGACAGGGTTCTATTGCCATGGAGATTATCAAAGAGCTTCCTACAGTTGATTATATCCTGGTTCCTATCGGAGGCGGCGGCCTGTGCACAGGAGTATCTACCCTTGCCAAGATGTTAAATCCAAAGATCAAAGTAATCGGCGTTGAGCCGGCCGGAGCCAGCTGTATGAAGGAATCGCTGCGCCAGGGAAAAGTTGTAACCCTTCCTCAGGTCAATACCATTGCAGATGGTACGGCTGTTAAGCGTCCGGGTGAAAAGCTGTTCCCCTATATCCAGGAAAATGTAGATGAGATCATCACCATTGATGATAATGAGCTGATCGTAGCCTTTTTGGATATGGTGGAAAACCACAAGATGATCGTAGAAAATTCCGGCCTTTTAACCGTAGCTGCCCTAAAGCACATCAAGGCGGAAAAGAAGAAGGTTGTTTCTATCTTAAGTGGTGGAAATATGGATGTGATTACCTTATCCTCTATCGTACAGCATGGCCTGATCCAGAGAGACAGAGTCTTTACCGTATCCGTGCTGCTTCCGGATAAGCCGGGAGAGCTTGCAAGGGTATCTTCTCTTTTGGCAGAGCAGCATGGCAATATTATCAAGCTGGAGCACAACCAGTTTATCAGCATCAACCGCAATGCGGCTGTGGAACTTCGGATTACCATGGAGGCATTTGGGACAGAGCATAAAAATCAGATCGTAACGGCTTTGACAGATGCAGGATACCGCCCCAAGCTTGTGAAGGTAAAGGGTACCTACAGCGAGATGTAGGGCATGTGGGGGTGTATTAAATGAAACGTGGGGATACCAAAGCCGGAATGAAGGCCAATATCCGTTACTTTATCAAATGGAGTGCCCTTGCTCTGGTCATCGGTTCTGTGGCTGGAGCGGCAGGCACGATTTTTTCCATGGGAGTTTCCTGGGCCACCGGTTTTCGGCTGTCCCATCCGTCCATGCTGTTTTTTCTTCCGGTGTCCGGCCTTTTGATCGTCTGGATGTACCACTCCTTCCATGAGGAAGGAAACAGGGGAACCAATATGGTTATTGATGCAATTTCCTCCAATGAACGGGTGACGCCTGCCACAGGACCTTTAATCTTTTTTTCTACTATCTTAACTCATCTGGGGGGTGGCTCTTCTGGTCGTGAGGGGGCGGCTCTTCAGCTGGGAGGCAGCATCGGAAATTCCTTTGGGGAGTGGTTTAAACTGGATGAGCGGGATAAAAAGATTGCGATCATGTGCGGCATGAGCGCAGTATTCTCCGCTCTTTTTGGAACGCCGGTGGCAGCGGCGATTTTTTCCCTGGAGGTAGTCAGCATTGGTGTCCTCTACTATGCAGCCCTGGTTCCCTGCGTATTTTCCTCCTTTCTGGCGGTGGGGATCGCAAGGGCGGCCGGACTTGAAGGAGAACATTTCCCGGTGGAAATGATACCGGCGCTGGATTTGAAAGCAATGGGGCTTCTGGTACTTTTAGGTATACTCTGTGCTGCGGTAAGCATCTTGTTCTGTGTTCTGCTTCATACGGCAGAACATGCTTACCGGAAGTATTTTCCAGACGCCAGAGTGCGGATCCTGGCTGGCAGCTTCCTTTTTATCGCCCTTACCCTTTTATCAGGAACCAGAGATTACTGCGGCAGCAGTATGGGACTGATCGAAAGCAGCATAGAGGGAAGTGTTCGCTATGAGGCTTTTCTTATGAAGATGCTCTTTACAGCAGTTGCTTTAGGAGCAGGATTTAAGGGAGGAGAGATTGTGCCTACCCTCTGCGTGGGAGCAGCGTTAGGCTGTGCGTTTGGGGAGATTACGGGGTTTGCTCCCTCTCTCTGTGCGGCCTGCGGCATGGCGGCTCTTTTTGCCGGAGTGACTAACTGTCCTATCACATCCTTAGTGATTGCTCTGGAGCTTTTTGGTTATGAAGGGATGGAGTATTTCTCTATTATTATTGCGGTAGCATTTGCCCTGTCGGGCTATTATGGCCTGTATGCCAGCCAGAAGTTTGTTTATTCCAAAACAAGGACAGAATTTATCAATCGCAGATCCAACGGATAGGATAGGTACGGCTTAAAAAGGAGTGAGTATGATGAAAAAAACGTATAAACCATATAAAGCGGCGGCGGTTATAGCGGCTGCCGTTATTATGACCTCCGGATGCGGACAAAAACAGCAGGAGGGAAGTACGATGCAGACAGAAGAGGAGACGTCTGCATCCGGTACGGAAACCTCGTCTGCCGTGCAGAGACCTAATCCCATGACTGCGGTAACAGATGAAACTGCCTTTCAGTCTCTTGGGGTTTATATGGCTCTTCCGGAGGAGGCAGAAGATCCTCTCTGCTTTATCCTGAATGGAGAGGTAGCTGAAATTCAGTTTTCATATCATGAAATTCCCTATTCCTACCGTGCTTCCAACACGGCAGAGGATTTTGCCGGGATTTTTGAACGCTTTACGGATCAGATCCTGACCGTTGAATTTAAGGATTTGGAAGGGGGAGAAACGGTTTCTGCCCAGATCCGTACTACCCAGAGTGGAGGCCGCTTTGCTTCCTGGAAATGGAAGGATACGTCATATACGCTCTATACGGCATCGAACGTATCGGATGCGGATATTTCATCAATGGTAACTATGTTATTAGAGCTGATCTCTCAGCGGTAGGAGAAGGCTATGCTGGAGTTAAAGGATTTTATGCCGATAAATTTCCTAAAAAAGGAAAAATTTACCGGTAGTCATAAAGGACTGCGGTTTCGGATGGAAAAACTGGAGGAGAATGAGGAAACCTTTCTTTTCGTAAGTGTGTGGCCGGAACCCTACAGCTATGATTTTACACCGGAAGAGGAAAAGGAGCATTTAAAAACCTCCTTTGATGCGGACGGGATCGCCCGCGGCGTTGACTGGATCAACGAACGTCTGACAGAAGAAAAGGAGCGGTGGAAAGCGGCGCTTCATCATCAGACCTCATAAGATTTACTTGAATTTCCTCCTATTTCATGTATAATAATTCAATGTGCGGATTGCCGTGGTAGTATAGCCAGAGCGGTCCGATTTGAAATTTTCGAACGAAACAGGAGGAAGATGCAGGTGTTTTTAAATGCAGTGAGAGGATTTTGCATGGCTCTGGCAGACAGCGTACCCGGAGTTTCCGGCGGGACCATTGCGTTTTTGCTTGGGTTTTATGATGAATTTATCAATTCTTTAAATGATTTAATGGGGCGTGACAGCAAAAAACGCAAAAAGGCGTTTCTTTTTCTGGTAAAGCTGGGGATTGGCTGGATCATTGGTTTTGGTCTGTCCGTTTTAATTCTTGCCAGTCTGTTTGAAGCTCACATTTATCAGATCAGCTCTGTGTTCTTTGGCCTTACCTTGTTTGCTATACCGATGGTTATAAAGGAAGAAGCGGCGGTGATAAAAGGACAGGCTGGAAATCTGGTCTTTACCCTTTTGGGCGCAGCTCTGGTATTTGCCATTTCCTGGTTTAATCCATCCGGCGGAGAGGGCATCCGTGTATCAGCGGATCAGCTTTCATTCGGATTGGGCATTTATATTTTCTTTGCTGCTATGATCGCAATTACAGCCATGGTACTTCCGGGAATTTCCGGCTCTACCCTTCTTTTGATCTTTGGACTCTATGTTCCCGTTATCGGGGCGATCAAGGAGCTGCTCCATTTTAATTTCAGTTATCTGCCCGTGGTGGTCATCTTCGGCCTGGGTGTTGTCACAGGAATTATTGCGATTATAAAATTTGTAAAAATATGTCTGGAACGCCACCGTTCCCAGACGATCTACGCCATTCTGGGCCTGATGATCGGCTCCCTATATGCCATTCTTATGGGGCCCACTACGCTGGATGTGCCAAAAGCTCCTGTAAGCCTTTCTACCTTCAGTATCCCGTTCTTTATTTTGGGCGGGCTGATTCTGGCTGGTCTGGAGCTTTTAAAGGCAAGGCTTGAATCATAATATTGGGGGTATATACGATGATCCGACGGATGAAACGCCTGTGCGGTTTCTTTTTGACACTTGCGCTCAGCTGTTCCCTGACAGCTTTTCCCGTGTTCGCAAAACCGGACTGGCCTGCGGATACCGGTGTCCAGTCCGAGGCTGGGATTGTGATGGATATGGATTCAGGAGCAGTGCTGTTTGCCCAGAATATCCATGTCCAGCTTCCGCCAGCCAGTATTACAAAACTGCTCACAGCTCTTGTAGTGGCTGAACATGCTTCCATGGACGAGCAGGTTACGTTTTCTCATGATGCCGTTTATAATGTAGAATCGGGAAGCGGAAATAAGCTGGGCCTGGAAGAGGGGGATGTTCTGTCTGTGAAGGACAGTCTGTCTGTTATGCTTTTGCAGTCCTCCAATCAGGCAGCCAACGCCCTGGCAGAACATGTGGCAGGGAGCCGAGAGGCTTTTGCGGACATGATGAATGAAAAGGCAGAGGCATTAGGCTGCCGGGAAAGCAATTTTGAAAACCCGTCCGGCTTAAATGATGAGGCCCAGCTGACCTCTGCCTACGATATGGCCCTGATCGGCGCGGCAGCATTTTCAGATCCGGAGATCCTTGAAATCTGTTCGGCAAAAAAAGCCACGCTTCCTCCCACCAAAAACAATACAGAAGGGCGTACCTATTCCCTTGAGCATAAACTGGTGGTTACAGAGGACGGAACCAGCGAATACTATTATCCGGAAGCAGTGGCAGGAAAGACAGGCTATACCTCTCTTGCAGGACAGACCCTTGTAACTTACGCGGTAAAGGATGACCGGCGCCAGGTAGCGGTGACTTTAAAGAGTACCCAAAAGACCCATTATTCAGATACAAAGACCATTCTGGATTTTGGTTTTAAACGGTTCAAAAATGTAAATGTGGCAGAAAATGAAACCCATTACATCACCGGTGAAGAGCCGGTAGAAATAAACGGCGTATCCTATCTGCCATCCGAGCTGTATCTGGATGATACAGCGGTGATCACTCTTCCCAATGATGCAGAATTTGGAGACGCAGATCAGTATCTGCAGACTGAGATTCCAGAGAACCATCCAGAGGGGGCTGTCGGCCGGATCATCTATTCCTATAATGACAGACAGATCGGAGTGGCATGGCTGTATACCACAAAGGCTTTAAGCAGTGCGGCAGAGCCTTCACAGGAGGCACCTGAACAGACAGATCCGTCTTCATCCAAAGAGCCGTCTGAAAAGAAAGGGATTTCTTTACCCGACGGGCTCATCGCCGGAGCGGGCGCAGTTGTCCTGCTTCTGATTGCGGTTTGCGGGATTTACGCTGCGGTTCAGCAAAGAAAAGAGAAGGAACGTCTGGCACGGATGAAGGAAAGGCGCAGAAAGCGTCTGGAGGAAATGGGCTGCAGCCAGGATGAGTTTGAACGTCTGTTAAATGAGAGAAAGGCTGCTTTGGGAAAACGGACAGCCAATGATGAACCGGAGGATCTGTTATGAGTTATTTCCCTTTTTTTACAGATATTGAGGGGTGGCTCTGTGTGACAGTCGGAGGGGGGAAGGTCGCATACCGTAAGGTCTGCGGCCTTCTCCCCTTTGGAGTTTTGGTCCATGCGGTGGCAAAGGAGTTTATCCCTGAGTTTGACCGCCTTGAACAGGAGGAAGTGCGTTTCAGGCGGAGCATGCGCCCCTTTTGCCTGGAGGATTTAAAGAAAGCAGATCTGGTCATTGCTGCCACTAATGATATTGAGCTGAACCGGACCATTTCCCGGTGGTGCAAACAAAGGAAAATTCCGGTTAATTCGGTCCAGGGGCCAGAAGACAGCAGCTTTCTTTTCCCGTCGCTGTTTACGGACGGCCCGGTGACAGCTGCCGTATGTACAGGGGGTGAAAGCCCTGTGCTGGCCCATCTTTTAAAGGAGCGCATTTCCCATTCCATACCGGACCATATGGGAGAACGGGCCGGGCTTTTAGGAGCGCTGCGCAGAGAGATGAAGGATCGTTTTCCAGATTCAGGCGGGCTGCGGCGTGACCTTTCCGTCCGGCTTGCAGAGGCAGTTTTTAATATGGATAAGCTCCCTTCATCAGAGGAAATACAGGCATTGCTGGCTGAATGTTCTCAGACCATGTATATAAAAAAAGAGGAAGAAAACACATGAACCATATACTTCGTATCGGAAGCCGGAAAAGTGTTCTGGCTCTGCGCCAGGCAGAAATGATCGCTGAACAGCTGAAAAATAAGTTTCCGGGTCTTCAGACAGAGATTCTTACAAGGGATACGCTAGGAGACCAGCTCCTTCATTCTCCTCTCCAGGCATTTGGGGGGAAGGGAGCATTTGTTTCCGAATTTGAACAGGCTCTTTTAGAAGGCTCCATTGACCTTGCAGTCCATAGTGCCAAGGATATGCCGGTTTCTCTTCCAGAGGGGCTGGTGATTTCAGCGCTGTCTGAGCGCGAAGATCCGGGGGATGTACTGATACTGCCAAAGACTGCCTCAAAGACAGACAAAAAGGAGCTTGTCATCGGAACCTCCAGTCCCAGACGCCAGCTGCAGATCCGGGAGCAGTGGCAGAGTATCTGCGGCAGTACAAAATGGCTGGATAAGGAAAGCCGGCCTGTGTGTGTGACGCTTCGGGGAAATGTGCAGACCCGCTTAAAAAAACTGAAAGAGGGTGCCTGTGACGGGATCCTTTTAGCAGCAGCAGGGTTAAAGCGCCTGGGAATTGAAGAGGGGGAAGAATGGCGTTTTATCCGCTTGAGTCCGGAACAGTTTCTGCCTGCCGGGGGACAGGGAATCCTTGCAGTGGAGACGAAAGCGGATACAGAGGCTCACAGGCTCTGCAGCCAGATCGACTGCAGATCATCCCGTCTGTGCCTTACAGCAGAAAGGTCAGTGCTTGAAACGCTTCAGGCAGGCTGTCATGCGCCGGTGGCCGTATATGCGAACCTCTTTGAAGAAGATGGAGAAACGAAACTGCGCCTTCGCGGGATCAATGGACCGGAACATGCTTCACAGCTTACGGACGCGGAGCTTAAAAATAAGATACGCCGGGTTGACCTGTGCGGAACACTTTCAGAAATATCAGTGACAACATTAGCAGATCAAGCGGGGAAAGGATTACTTTGGCCATGAAATATACCATTACACCTGTATCAAGGAATGAAAAAAAATGGGGTACCGTGTGTCTGGTAGGAGCCGGACCGGGAGCGGGAGAACTTTTGACCATCCGGGGGATGGAGCGGTTAAAGGCCTGTGATGCCGTGGTCTATGACCATCTGGCTTCCCAGGAGCTTTTAGGGTTTGTCCGAAAGGACTGCAGGATCATTTATGCCGGAAAGGAAGCAGGGAGCCACTCCATGCCTCAGGAGGAGATCAACCGCCTTTTGATCGGGCTGGCAAAAGAGGGGTTAAATGTAGTCCGCTTAAAGGGCGGCGATCCTTTTGTGTTCGGCAGGGGATCGGAGGAGATCCTGGCATTAAAAGAGGCCGGGATTTCATGGGAAACCGTTCCTGGGATCACCTCTGCGGTAGCCGTACCGGAGCTTGCGGGGATTCCCGTCACCCATCGGGGCATAAGCCGCAGCTTTCATGTGATTACCGGTCATACCTTGGCGGGCGGCCGTGAGCAGAACGAGCTGAAAGCATATGCTGCAATGGAGGGAACCCTTGTTTTTCTCATGGGCTTTCACAGCTTGTCGGCTATTACAGAGGGACTGATCCGGGGAGGAAAGTCTCCACAGACACCGGCTGCCCTGATCGAGAACGGTTCTCTTTTAAACCAGAGGGTTTTGCGGGCTGATCTAGAGACGCTTGCCGCAAAAGCGAAGGAGCAGGGCTTTCACACGCCTGCCATTATCGTAGTGGGGGAGGCGGCTGCCTTTAACCTGCAGCCGGAAACGGTAAATCCCAGAGGGCCTCTTGATGGAATGACCGTCGGATTGATCGGAACGGAGCATTTTACAGATCAGATGGAAATCGCACTGCGAAAAGAGGGGGCTAAAACAGAAACGCTCCTTCGGATGGAATGCCTAGAAGAAAAAGGGAAAAATGCCATGGCTTCCGTATATCCCAGGCTTGGAGCATATACCTGGCTGGTTCTTACCAGTGTAAACGGTGTCCGGCTGTTTTTTAAAGGGCTTTTTGAATCTGGCCTGGATATCCGGGCTTTAGGGCATATGAAGGTGGCTGCGATCGGGGCTGCAACCTGCAGGGCGCTTTTGGAACGGGGGATCCGGCCGGATCTTGTGCCGGAGGAATACTGCTCTGCCAGCCTGGCTCAGGCGCTTTTTAAAGTGCTTCATTCAAAGGATCGCGTTCTTATGGCAAGAGCAGAGGGAGCCTCTGTGAAACTGGCTCAGATGCTTATAAAGGCAGGGATCCCTTTTGATGATATTCCTCTTTATGCGGTAAAGGGCGTTCCCTCGAAACGAATGGAAGAGCAGCTGTCGTTATGCCGTGTGCTGATATTTGCAAGCCCTTCCGGCGTCCGTGCATTTAAACAGGCCGGAGGATTTTGCAGGCCGGAGGATTCAGAAAGACCCTTGTATGCGGCCATCGGCCCGGTTACTGCAGAGGCGATGAAAGAGGAGATCGGAAAAACAGCGGATATCATTGCTGAGTCTTATCATATTCCGGGACTTGTGAAAGCGGTAATTGATGGGACTGCTCCATTGCCATAAGGCGTTTTTCCTGATATAATAGGGGTATCTAAATCAGGAGGAAACCAATGAAACTGATACAGGAGATACCGGACCGGTTCTGGAGCCTTTTCCGCTCGGTGAACCGGTCTGCTTACATTGAAGCGCTGTTAAAAATCAGCGAGGAATACGAATACAGCAATTATTTTTTAAGCAGGGAAATGTGTATTCAGCTTTTAAGTGAATATTTTGCAGAAAAACGCTGTGTGATCTGGCAGGATGAATTAGAGGAAGAAGAGGATCAGTTTGAGCCTCCGGCCACCCGGGTTTTAAACTGGCTTTTAAAGACCGGATGGCTCAGAAAAGTGGATGACTATGCAACCATGACTGTCAATATTATCATTCCGGATTATGCGGCTGTTTTTATAGAAAGCTTTTCCAGGCTTTGTAATGAGCAGGGGGATGAAGCGCAGATCTATATCCAGAATATCTATGCCATCCTTTTTTCATTAAAACATGACCCCAGATCCGGCATCAGCCTTCTGGATACGGCTCTTGTAAATACGAAAAAACTGAATAAGTCCCTTCAGGATATGCTTCACAACATGGATAAGTTTTTCGGAAAGCTTTTGGAGCAGAGGGATTACGGTTCTCTTTTAAAGGATCATCTGGAGGGGTATGTGGAAGAGGTGGTAAATAAAAAATACCACATTTTAAAGACCAGCGATAATTTTTATCTTTATAAAACGGATATTAAAAGCTGGATTGCTTCCATGCGGGAGGATATTCCCTGGCTTACCCGTCTTTCCGGCAGAGAGGGGACGGGTGAGATCCTTGAAAAGCTGGATCAGCTGGAGAAGGGCTTTGACGATATTGAACACAGGATATCCAATATGGACAAAGAACATTCCCGGTATGTTAAGGCGACTGTGACGCGTATGGGCTATCTTTTAAACCAGGAGGATGATATGAAGGGGCTGGTGATCCAGCTGTTAAACCATCTTTCCAAAACAGGAGGAACAGAGGATGAGCTAAAGGCCATTGGGGAACGTATGAACCTGTCCCAGCCCAATGTGGTTTCGGAAGCTTCTCTTTACAGGCGCAGGCATACCAGGGCATCTTTTACGGAGCAGCTAAAGGATGAGGAAGAAATGCCGGAGCTTTCGGCAGAGGAGATCCTTAACATTAACAGGGTAAAGAACCGCTACAGCCACAGAGAGATTGAGGAATTTATCACCAGCCGGATGAAGGACGGCCGGATGGAGGTAACGGAGGATACGGTGGAAAATGACGGGGATTTTGAAAAGCTGATCCTTGCATATGATGAATCCATCCGGAGAAAAAGTACCTATACGGCAGAGACGGAGGATCCGGCGCCTGTAACGAAGGGGCCTTACACCTATCCGGGTTTTGTATTTGTAAGGAGGACCAGAACGTGACGGAAATTATAAAGACAGAAGCAGGGATTCCCTACTATGACGAACAGATGGGCCAGACGAAACAGGAGATCACGGATCTGATCCGCCTTCTGCTTCGCCAGACGTTTCTGCTGGAGCGCAAATATGATAAGAAAACAGGCCGGTTCCAGTATACAAAGGAGTATCGCAGCTGCAGTCTCCACCTGGAATTTATCCGCCGGTATTTTGCCGTCGCCGGCATTGAGGTTTTGGAAAATAGCCATATGGGGATGATCTATATCCAGGGAGAAGATCTGGTGGGTGAAAAGCTTCCCAGACTGGCAACCCTTTATCTTCTTATCCTCAAACTGATCTATGATGAACAGATGGAAAATGTATCTGCCAGCGTGAACGTATATACTACGCTGGGAGCGGTTCATGAAAAACTGGGGAATTACCGGCTTTTTAAACGCCAGCCTTCTCCCAGCGAGATCCGGCGCACGGTTACGCTGCTGAAAAAATATCAGCTGATCGAGCCGCTGGATCTTTTGGATGAGCTGTCTTATGAAAGCCCGTTTATCATCTATCCCAGCATCAATGTAGTGCTTTTGGGGGATGATGTGAGAGAGCTTTTAGCTGATTTTGAAGAAGGAGAGGAGGAAGGGGAAAGTGACAACGGAATATAAGTCGGCAGCCGGGCCGTTCTGGGCCTTTACGCGGATCTGTCTGAACAACTGGCATTACATTTCCAGAAAGACGCTTACCTTAAATGAGGAGATCAACTTTTTTACCGGTCATTCCGGAAGCGGAAAATCCACGGTAATTGACGCCCTGCAGCTGGTGCTGTATGCCAATACGGACGGCAGAGGTTTTTTTAACAAGGCGGCTGCTGACGATTCGGACCGAAGCCTCATTGAATATTTAAGGGGCATGGTCAATATAGGGGACAATAACGAATTTTCCTATTTGAGAAACCGCAATTTCAGTTCTACTATTGTACTGGAATTAAAACGCACCGATACGGAAGAATACCAGTGTATCGGTATTGTGTTTGATGTAGAAACGGCATCCAATGAGATATCCCGCCGCTTTTTCTGGCATAAAGGCCCTTTGTGTGAAAATGAATACCGCACAGAAACCCGTACCATGTCCATCCGTGAAGTGGAACACTGGCTGGATACCCATTATGGAAAGGAAGAGCATTTTTCCACCTCCCATAATGAGAGGTTTCGCCGGATCATGTATGAGACGTATCTGGGAGGACTTGACAGCGAGAAGTTTCCTCTGCTTTTTAAACGGGCGATCCCCTTTCGGATGAATATCAAGCTGGAGGACTTCGTTAAGGAATATATCTGTACGGAGCAGGATATCCATATGGAGGATATGCAGGAAAGCGTAATGCAGTACGGACGGATGCGCAGAAAGATTGAAGATACCAGTCAGGAGATCCGCCGCCTTACCGCAATCCGTGAAGCATTTGATACCTTTACCATGCTGGAGGATAAGCTGGACAAGTATCAGTGGTTTGTAAAAAAACTGGAGCTTTTAGATACTCGTTCCCGGATCCGGAATTTAAATGACCGGACGGCTCTGGGAAAAGAAGAACTGAACCGCCAGACAGAAGCCTTAAAGAGTGCCGAAGGCCGGATCAAGGAGCTTACAGACCAGAGCGATGAGCTGCTGCGCCGGATTGCCTCTACCGGATACGGGGAGTTAAAGGAACAGCTTTCATCCCTGGGAGAGCTTTGCGAACAGTTAAGCCGCAGCGAGGCCCGCTGGCAGAAAACCACCCTTTCCCTGAAAAAATGGGAGGAGGAGGATATCACCTCCAATCAGACACTCTGGGATATTGAGGAGTTTGAACAGCGCACCATTTCAAAGGAAACGATGATCCGCTTAAAGGCATCCCTTGCTTCTATGGAGGCGGATACAGAAAAACTCCGCCAGGAAACGGCTGCCCGGTTCAATGAGCTAAAGCGTAGGGAAAAGCAGTTAAAGGAGGAGCTTGAAAAGCTTCAGGCAGGAAGCAAGGCCTATCCGAAATATCTGGAGGAGGCAAGAGAGTATTTAAAACGGCGCCTGTTTGAGGAAACAGGAAAAAGCGCAGATGTATTCGTGCTGGCTGACCTTCTGGAAGTAAAGCATCCGGAATGGGCCAATGCCATAGAGGGGTATCTGGGAAACAACAAATTAAGCCTGGTGGTTTCCCCCAGGTATGCGAGGGCCGCTTTAAAGATTTACAGTGAGCTGGATCCCAAAAAATATTACAGTGTGGCGGTTCTCGATACAGAGAAAGCTGCTTCTTCTCAGGCTGCGGTACTTAAAAATTCTCTGGCAGAGGAAATCGGGGTTAAAGAAGCGTTTCTTGCTCCATATATGGAGCTTTTGCTTGGAAAAGTGATCAAATGCCGCTCCATTGAGGAGCTTTCAGACTGCAAAATCGGTATTACTCCAGAATGCCTTTTATATCATAATCTCCGTCTTCAGCATATCAATCCGGAGCATTATACCCGTATGGCGTACATTGGAAAGGACAGCCTGCGAAAGAGGATCCGGCTGGTTCAGGAAGAACTGGAGGAGACTAAAAAAGCCGGACTGCCCCTGGAAGCGGTTCTTGCGGACTGCAGGCGGATATCAGGGCTTGAGGCGTTAAAAGGTCCGGCAGAGGAATATATGCAGTGGCTGGAGGAAATTAAGGCCTGGAAGAAAAAGGAATCCGAAAAGAAGCAGTTATCCAGACGGTTAGAGGAGCTGAAAGCCCAAAATATCGGACAGCTGGAAGAGGAACGGTCGGCTGTTCTTGAGCAGTGTGAAGGAGTGAAACGGGAACGGGATCGCCTGAGGGAGCTGATCCTTGGCCGCAAAAATGAATTGGAGCGTTTTTCCCATTCTATTACAGAGCTGGAAGAAACAGCAGCATCCCAGAATGGACAGCTTGAGGAAAATGCGGAGCACGACAGGGAACTTTCGGCTTATCTGGCAGAAAGGGAGGCCATACGCTATGACAGAGAGCGGGAAACCTATGAAAATAAATGCAGGATCCTGACAGAACAGAGTAATAAGGCCAGAGAAACGCTTATGAATCTTCGTACCGAGTATATCCGCAGCTATCCGGGCCGCAATGTGCCGGTAAGTGCCAGAGATAACGAGGCGTATGACAGTCTTCTTGACCGCCTTTCCTGTGATGATCTGGAACGGTTTAAGGAGCAGGCTGCCAGGCAGGCCCGATCGGCAGTGGAGCATTTTAAGGATGATTTTATGTACAAGATCCGCAGCGCTATTAAGGAGGCCATGCTGCGGACTGAAGAACTGAACCGGATCATCAGCCGTCTGGATTTTGGAAAGGATAAATACAGGTTTGTGATTTCGCGGTCTAAGGGAGCAGACGGACGGTATTATGATATGTTTATGGATGAATCTTTAGAGGTAGATCCCTCCCGGCTGGATCACAGCTTTGAAAATCAGCTGAACCTTTTTACCATGGAGCATGAAAATCATTACGGAGACAGGATTAACGAGCTGATCAGCATTTTTATCCCGCCGGAAAACGCTGCGCCGGAGCAGCTTGAGGAGGCCAGACGGAATATGGAAAAATATTCCGATTACCGGACCTATCTTTCTTTTGATATGCAGCAGCTGGTTCAGAACGGAGACGAGGTTATAAAGATCCGTTTAAGCAAAATGCTTCGGAAAAATTCCGGCGGAGAGGGGCAAAATCCCCTGTACGTAGCGCTTCTTGCAAGCTTTGCACAGGCTTACCATATCGGACAGCCTGCAGGACTTCGAAAAAGCCCGTCGATCCGCCTGGTGATCTTAGACGAGGCCTTTTCCAAGATGGATGCGGAAAAGGTGGCAAGCTGCATTGAACTGATCCGGGGACTGGGCTTCCAGGCGATCATCAGCGCTACCAACGATAAGATCCAGAACTATCTGGAAAATGTGGATCGAACCTTTGTATTTGCAAATCCAAACAAAAAAGCGATTTCCATTCAGGAATTTGAACGGGGGCGCTTAAAAGAGTTTACACAGGAAAGGAAGGTTATCTATGAAGATGACAGCAATTCAGCCGGAGAGCTGGAAAGAGGACTACAGACAGTTTGAACAGGCCACGGAGCAGTTTTACAGCGGAGAGATGGATGCCAAAACTTATAAGGGCATTTCGGGCGGTTTCGGAAGCTATGCTCAAAAGGGCGGAAAGGCCAGCATGCTTCGTCTGCGTATGCCGGGCGGTGTGATGACAAAGGAAAAACTGGCCTTTGTGGTACAGAGTATTAAGGAATATGAGGTTAAACGGGTTCATTTAACAACCTGTCAGACACTGCAGCTTCACGATCTGTCAAAGGATCAGGTTTGTGAGCTGGCTGTAAAAGCCCTTTCCTGCGGGATTGTCACAAGAGGCGGTGGTGGAGATTTTCCGAGAAATGTAATGGTTTCTCCTCTGGCCGGTGTGGAGGAGGGAGAATATTTTGACGTTCTTCCTTATGCTTTAAAAGCGGCTGATTATCTTATGAGCTTTATCAAGGGGAAAAAACTGCCCCGAAAGCTGAAGGTGGGATTTTCTAATACGCCAAAGAATGTCACGCATGCGACGTACAGGGATCTTGGCTTTGCGGCCAGAGAGGATGGCACCTTTGACGTATACAGCGCAGGTGGTCTGGGAAATAAGCCTGCTTTTGGCGTAAGGGTGGCAGAGGGAGTGGCTCCGGATCAGATCCTTTACTATATCCGAGCCATGCATGAGCTGTTCTGTGCGTATGGCAATTATGAAAACAGGGCCAAAGCCAGAAGCCGTTTTATGCAGGAAGCTCTGGGAGGTGCTGAGGCGTATAAGGAAGCATTTTTAAAGAAGCTGGACGAGGTTTATGCGGAGGAAGGAGATCTTACTCTGGAAATGGGAGAGACTTCCTTATCCGAAGAGGCGGTACAGGATCAGAGTACAGCTTTTGCTGCTTCCAGGGAGATTTTATTTGCCTCTATTTCAGATCCTTATATGAGAAAGCGGGTAATCCCTCAGAAACAGAACGGGCTTTACAGCGTAGCCTGCCATCCGCTTGGAGGAAGCCCGGAGCCTTCTCTTTTTGCAGATCTTTATGAGGTGATAGAATCTATTCCCGGCGCGGAACTTCGTTTGTCTCCGGAAGAAATGTTTTATGTGATCAACTGCCGGGCAGAGGATGTAAAAAAGGTGTTAGAGGTTACCTCTTCTGAAAAGGCGGTCTGCTCCTGCAGCCGTTTTGAGGAATCGGTAGCATGTATCGGCGCATCAATCTGCCAGCAGGGTGTAAGAGATTCCCAGGCTCTGCTTCACCGTCTGATCGAAATGGAGCGTGAAGAGGGCTTTGAAGACGGTATCCTGCCTCAGATCCATATTTCTGGCTGTCCATCTTCCTGCGGCACTCACCAGACAGGAGTAATCGGCTTCAGAGGTGGTGTAAAATCAGTAAATAAAGAAGTCAAACCTGCTTTTAATCTTTTCGTAAAGGGATGCTGCTTCCAGGGAAAAGAACGGATGGGAGAAGAGCTGGGAGCGATACTGGAAGAGAACATTCCGGCATTTTTAAAGGCCTTAGGCCATGCGGTACAGGAAAGCGGCCTTGATTTTGAAGGCTGGTATGCAAAGGATGCGGAAGGAATCCGCAAGATTGCAGAGAACTTCCTGGCATAAAAGGGCACTTTTTAAAAGGTCTTTCCTTTTAAGCGGGAGTGTTGTATAATCTCTACCAGACATACCGGAATGATGGATATTCCGGAACAACCAGGAGGAAACAATGGGATTATTTTCATTTGGAAGAAAAAAACTTGAAGACGGATTTGAATTTGTCATTGACGGCATTTACGCTCTGAAGGGAAACAGCGCCGTGGCTGCGGGAAAGCTTACAAGGGGGCGTCTGATCCCAGGGACAGAAGCTATCTGCTTAAATGAATTGGGTGAGCCGGTGTTTAAGTGCCGGATTTCCGGTATTGAGCAGGGAACCAAGATTTTGCGGGCTGCGTCTTATGATATGAAGGGAACCTATGGGGCTCATTACGGCTTTAAACTGGATGGTGTGACAAAGGAGCAGATCCCGGCAGAGGGAGCTGTGCTGGTATCTGTAACAGAGGAGCTGGAGGAGGCATTAAAGGATGCAGCACCTGTTTCTTCTGTTAAGGCCAAAGCTTCTGTGGAAAATACGGTAGTAGTCCGGGATGCACAGGCTCAGAATGCACTTCTTATGGCAGCCAGAGCACAGGAAAAAGCAGGCCGGCCCGCCGGTCCCCTGGGAGCAGAGCGGGAGGAGCAGTTAAGCGCTGTTTTGGAAGAAACACTTTCAGAAGCAGTTCTGGTTCCGCTTTCTATTCAGGAATCCATTTTCCTGCTTTGCCGTCTGCAGCAGATGAATCATCAGGAGCCTGTAAGCGGATATGAAGATAAGATCCAGATGCTTTATGATACGGTTCTTGAAAAGCTGAAAGCAGCGCCTTCTCTGTTTATTCTTTTGGATGAAGGCTCCAGTATGCCTTTTATGATCGGAGATACGGTTGATGTATATTCTGCAAAGGAGCTGGCTCTTAAAGCCCTTCATTTTTATGCAGAGCAGTATCACCGTCATCTGGTGCTTCGGGAGATTCCAAGGGAGCATACCGGCCTTCCGGGCCGATTAAGCCTTTTTGCATGGCTGTACTATCTTGGCATGGAGAAACTTCTTATTGACAATGGCTCCTATCAGCTTTTTGTAAATCGGTCAGATCTCCTTGAACATCCGGAAGAAGAAGCAGGACAGTCATTGGAAGTGCCTGTGGTTAATCCTTCTTTGCGCTGTGCCATGGCAGAGTATCTGCAGGAAATCCGCTGGAATGTGTCTTACTCAGAGCGCGAGGCCAATGTGGAAGCGAAAAAGGAACACTTAAAGAAAGAACTTTTGCAGGCAAAGCTTCTGGTGCCGGTAAAATTTGAGAAAACAGAGGGGTTAAATAAGGGACAGAATACCATTGATGCAGAGAAACAGGACAACCTCTTCTTCCCGCGGATTGAAAACAATGAGCATAAGCAGTTCCTGCCTATGTTTACAGACTGGCTGGAATTTCAAAAGGCATATAAGAGGGAAGAGTGGGGCTGCATGGTGTTCAGCCTGGCAGACGGACTTCAGGCAGCAGCGGGAGATCCTGCTGTTATCAATCCTTTGACGGAAAATCTGATCCTGGACAGAGCTCTTGTAAAAGAAATTGCAGAAATGTACCGTTCGTCAAGTAAAAATGCTTGACAAGATTGCAGCTATCGTGTATGATAACACAGGTGGTTGAAATGGAAAAGATCGTTGAACAGGGTCTGCTGTACGATTTTTATGGAGAACTGCTGACGGAGCACCAGCGCCGCATCTATGAGGACATGGTGTTTAATGACCTTTCTCCCAGCGAGATTGCAAAGGAGCAGGGAATCAGCCGTCAAAGCGTCCATGATCTGAAAAAGCGCTGTGACCGTATACTGGAGGAATATGAAGAAAAGCTGCATCTTGTGGCAAAATTCATGAAAATCCGTGATATGGTCAGGGAGCTGGACGGTCTGGCAGAGACCTGTACCAAAACCCGGGATATACAGCTGATGGATGAGATCCGAAGCCTGTCCGGAAAGATCATGGCAGCGCTGTGATCCCTACAGCAAAAGACCTTCAGGAGGTTATCAATGGCTTTTGAAAGCTTATCCGATAAATTGCAGAATATTTTCAAAAACCTGCGCGGCAAAGGCCGCCTGTCTGAGGCCGATGTAAAAGCTGCCTTAAAGGAAGTAAAGATGGCTCTTTTGGAAGCCGACGTAAGCTTCAAGGTAGTAAAGCAGTTTATAAGTTCCATTCAGGAACGGGCGGTCGGCGAAGAGGTATTTGGAAGCCTGACACCGGGACAGACGGTAATCAAGATTGTAACCGAAGAGCTGATAAAGCTTATGGGTTCTGAGACAACAGAGATTGCCTTAAAACCCGCAAGTGAGATTACGGTCATTATGATGGCAGGTCTCCAGGGTGCAGGTAAGACGACCACGACGGCAAAGATTGCAGCCAAGCTAAAGGCAAAGGGCAGAAAGCCCCTTCTTGCGGCCTGCGATGTATACCGTCCCGCAGCCATCAAGCAGCTGCAGGTCAATGGCGAAAAGGTGGGAATCCCAGTATTTACCATGGGCGATAAGATCAGTCCTGTGGATATTGCAAAGGGCGCTATCGAACACGCCTCAAAAAATGGCTTTAACGTAGTGATTCTGGATACTGCAGGCCGTCTTCATATTGATGAAAGTATGATGGACGAGCTGGTAGGCATCCGGGAAGCAGTAGAAGTATATCAGACCATTCTGGTAGTAGACGCCATGACCGGTCAGGATGCGGTAAATGTAGCTGGTACCTTTAATGACAAGGTCGGCATTGACGGCGTAATCCTTACCAAGTTGGACGGCGATACCAGAGGCGGCGCGGCTCTTTCCATCCGTTCCGTGACAGGAAAGCCGATCCTCTACATTGGTATGGGAGAAAAGCTTTCTGATCTGGAACAGTTTTATCCGGATCGTATGGCTTCAAGAATCTTGGGAATGGGAGATATCCAGTCCTTGATCGAGAAGGCGGCGGCTGAGGTAGACGAGGAGCAGGCAAAGGAGCTTTCACAGAAGCTGCGCAAGGCAGAGTTTGACTACAATGACTTCTTAACCCAGATGCAGCAGATTAAAAAGATGGGCGGTATGGGAAGTATTCTTTCCATGATGCCCGGTGTTGGAAGCCAGCTTTCCGGCATTGATATGGATGAAGGCGAGCGCTCCCTGCGCCGTGTGGAATCCATTATCCTCTCCATGACAAAGGAGGAGCGGGCCAATCCGGGCCTTATAAATCCTTCCAGGAAACAGCGCATCGCAAAGGGTGCCGGAGTAGATGTCAGCGAAGTGAACCGTCTGGTAAAGCAGTTTGACCAGATGAAGAAGATGATGAAGCAGATGCCGGGCCTTATGGGCGGCGGAAAGCGAAAGGGCTTAGGAGGTCTTGGTGGCCTTATGGGCGGGAAGCTTAAGCTTCCGTTTTAAATAAGCTAGTCACACAGGAAGGCTCCTGTATGTCTAATATAGAAAAATAAAACAATCAATAGAAAATGATTTTACGGAGGTAAGAAAAATGGCAGTAAAGATGAGATTAAGAAGAATGGGACAGAAGAAGGCTCCTTTTTATAGAATCGTAGTAGCAGATTCCAGATCCCCAAGAGACGGAAGATTTATCGAGGAAGTTGGATACTATGATTCTACCAAAGATCCAAGCGTGATCAAGTTTGATGAGGAAGCTGCTAAGAAGTGGCTGGCAAACGGCGCTCAGCCAACTGAGACAGTTGCAAAGCTGTTAAAGATCGCTGGTATTCAGTAATATTATTCTTTGCAGACGAGGTGGAGAGATGAAGGAATTAGTCGAAGTGATCGCAAAGGCATTGGTCGATAATCCGGACGAAGTAGTCGTTACCGAGTCAATGAAAGGCGAAGATACATTGATCGAACTCAAGGTAGCTCCTGCCGATATGGGCAAGGTCATTGGCAAGCAAGGCAGGATCGCTAAGGCAATCCGTTCCGTAGTCAAGGCCGCTGCCTCTAAGGAAGACAGGAAAGTAATTGTTGAGATCCAGTAAAGAGGACGGACCGTCGGCTGTTTGGCCGGCGGTCTGTTTCGTTAAAGATAAAGAGAAAGTGAGTGTTCAGACATGGAACAGATGCTGCGAGTAGGCGTAATTACTTCCACCCACGGCGTACGGGGGGAAGTAAAGGTATTCCCTACAACGGATGATGCCAAGCGCTTTAAAACATTAAAAAAGGTAATTCTGGATGGAAGAGAGCCTTTGGAGCTTTCCATCGAACAGGTAAAATTCTTTAAAAATATGGTAATCTTAAAATTTAAGGGATATGACAATATCAATGATGTGGAAACATGGAGACAGAGAGACCTTTTGATCACCAGAGATCAGGCGGTTGAATTAAAAGAGGATGAATACTTTATCACAGATCTGATCGGCCTTACGGTTGTAAATGAAGAAGAAGCGGTTCTTGGCAGAGTGAAGGATGTACTGGAAACAGGGGCAAATGACGTATATGTAGTTGAACTTACCGGCGGAAAGGAACTTCTTCTTCCTGCAATCAAGGACTGCATCCTGAATGTGGATCTGGAAGGCGGACGCATGAAGGTTCATGTGCTGGACGGCTTGATGGATCTGTAAAGGAGGTTTGCTATATGGCTGTGATTTCAGTTCTGGATCAGACAACTATCAATCAGATCGCCGCAGGCGAGGTGATCGAGAGACCGGCTTCTGTGGTAAAAGAGCTTTTGGAAAATGCCATTGATGCTCAGGCTACGGCAGTGACCGTAGAGATCCGGGAGGGCGGCTGCAGCCTGATCCGCATTACGGACAATGGCTGCGGTATCCCAAAGGAGGAGATTCCCACCGCCTTTCTGCGCCACGCAACCAGCAAGATACGTTCGGCCGATGATCTTACCACCGTTGCGTCTCTTGGCTTTCGAGGAGAGGCGCTGGCCAGTATTGCTGCCGTATCCCAGGTAGAGATGATCTCCAAAACAGCAGACAGACTTACCGGAACCCGATATCAGATCGAAGGCGGGACGGAGCGCGGGATAGAAGAAGTGGGGGCCCCGGAAGGAACTACGATCATTGCCAGAAATCTCTTTTTTAATACGCCTGTACGGAAAAAATTCTTAAAAACCCCAATGACAGAGGGGACACACGTGGCAGCAGTGGTAGAAAAGATTGCTCTTTCCCATCCGGATATATCCATCCGTCTGATCCAAAATAACCAGAATAAGCTGTATACCTCCGGAAATAACAATCTGAAAGATCTGATCTACACCGTGTTTGGCCGTGAGATCACTTCCAACCTGCTTTCTGTCGATGCGGTTTATGAGGGAATCCATATTACAGGCTTTATCGGAAAGCCGGTGATCGCAAGATCCAACCGGAATTATGAAAATTACTTTGTCAACGGCAGGTATGTGCGCAGCAATATTATTTCAAAAGCCATTGAAGAGGCCTATAAGCCCTATATGATGCAGCACAAATATCCTTTTACCATGCTGCACCTTTCTATCGATCCTGAAACCCTGGATGTAAATGTACACCCCACCAAGATGGAGCTGCGCTTCAGCGATGGGGAATATGTGTTTAACCGAACGTTAGAGGCAGTGGGAGAAGCGCTGGCACACAAGGAACTGATTCCTCAGGTGACGCTGGATGAAGCAGCCAAAAAGCGGCAGGAGGATGCCAAAAAGCGGAGAGAGGAGCGCCAGCCCAGACAGCCGGAGCCCTTTGAGATCCGCCGGCAGAGCAGTCTGGACGCGGGAAATTTGTCTTCCGGAAACAGGTCGTCATCTTCCGGTTCTAATCCTGTGTTCCAAGAGACAGCGTCTGCACAGAGATCCGGTGTCTCCCGGCCATCTCTTCTCTGCGAGGAAGCTCCCGGCTGGAAGCATGTTGATAAAAAGGATCTGCCTGCAAATGAATCAGCTGAAGGTGAGAAAAAAACTCAGACAGTGTTTCAAACGAAACAGACAGAAGATGCTGGGCGGGCTTTGAATCCCCCTGCCGCAGCTGCTCCGATCTCCCGATCTTCTGTACCGGCTTCTCAGGCTGCAGAACCGATGCAGCAGCTGGAACTGTTTGACGGAAAGCTCCTGGATCCAAAATCCCGTTTAAAGCACCGGCTCATCGGCCAGTTGTTTGATACCTACTGGATGGTGGAGTACAATGACCAGCTCTATATTATCGATCAGCATGCAGCCCATGAAAAGGTGCTGTATGAAAAAACAGTCCGTTCCTTAAAGGACAGGCAGTATGATTCCCAGCTGGTAAATCCCCCTGTTATCCTCACCTTAAATCAGGGAGAAGCCCTGCTATTAGAGCAGTATCTGGAATATTTTAAGGGGATCGGTTTTGAAATTGAGCCCTTCGGCGGCCGGGAATACGCAGTGCGGGCAGTGCCGGCCAATCTTTTTTCCATTGCGAAAAAGGAACTTCTTCTTGAAATGATCGATGGTCTTTCTGAGGATATGAGCGTACATAACCCGGATATAATTTATGAAAAGATTGCTTCCATGTCCTGCAAGGCAGCTGTAAAGGGACGCCATGCTATGTCTGCTGCAGAAGCGGACCGGCTCATTGACCAGCTTTTGGAGCTGGAAAACCCTTACGCCTGCCCTCATGGCCGTCCGACCATCATTTCCATGAGCCGGTATGAGCTGGAAAAGAAGTTTAAACGTATTGTATAACAGCAAAGGAGAGAGTGTATGTTTTCTGAGAAAAAACCTCTGATCATTCTTACCGGCCCTACGGCTGTGGGAAAAACCTCCCTATCCATTGAACTGGCAAAGGCTGTAAACGGTGAGATCATCAGTGCGGATTCCATGCAGGTATACCGCCATATGGATATTGGCTCTGCCAAAATCACACCGGAAGAGATGGAGAATATTCCTCATCATCTGATAGACGTTCTGGATCCGGATGAGGATTTTAATGTGGTGACGTTTCAAAAACTGGCAAAAAAGGCGGCTGGTGATATCTGGATGCGGGAAAAAATTCCCATTATAGCCGGAGGAACGGGATTTTACATACAGGCTCTCCTTTATGATATTGATTTTACAGAGAATGAAGATGATGGTGAGAAAAATCCGTTCCGACAGGAGCTGGAGGAGCTGGCTGCCCGTTCCGGTTCCCAGGCCCCGGAAGTGCTTCACAATATTCTTAAGGAATCAGATCCTGAGGCAGCCGCCCAGATCCATCCAAACAATATAAAGCGGGTAATCCGGGCCATCGAATATTTCAGACAAACAGGAGAAAAAATCTCACATCATAATGAAGCCATGCGCCAGAAGGAATCCCCTTATCATTTCCTCTATTATGTGCTGAATACAGACAGGACCAGACTGTATGACAGGATTGACCGCAGGGTGGATCTGATGCTTGAGCAGGGGCTGATCGATGAGGTACAGTGCTTAAAAGAAATGGGCTGCCATCGGGGGCAGACCTCCATGCAGGGATTAGGCTATAAGGAAATCCTGGACTACCTGGAAGGGCGCTGCAGCCTGGAGGAAGCAGTCTATATACTGAAACGTGATACAAGGCATTTTGCCAAGCGCCAGCTGACCTGGTTTCGCAGAGAGCGCCAGGTGCGCTGGATTGAACTTTCAGGCGCGCCAGACGATACGTCAAACGCGTTAAAACAGATTCTGAAGGATTGCATGGACGAGGGAATCGTGCTACAATGACAGACCGAACCTTGAAAAAGGTCACAAAAAGAAAGAATGGAGTCAGACCAATGGAACAGAATGTATTAACCGATATGTATGAAACACTGGGAATCAGCAAAAAGGTACTGGATTTTGCTGCAGAGATAGAGGAACATTTAAAAACCCGCTTTCAGGAGATTGATGAACGGGCAGAATTTAATCAGTTAAAAGTAATTCATGCCATGCAGGAATGCCGCGTCAGCGATATCCATTTTGCAGCTACCACGGGCTATGGCTACAATGACCTGGGACGTGATACCTTAGAGGAGGTATATGCGCACGTATTCCACACAGAAAGCGCCCTGGTTCGTCCACAGCTTATGAGCGGAACCCACGCCCTGCATGTGGCTCTTTCCGGAAACCTGCGTCCCGGAGATGAGCTCCTTTCCCCTGTGGGAAAGCCCTATGATACCCTGGAGGAAGTGATCGGTATCAGGGATTCCGTGGGTTCCTTAAAGGAATACGGCATTTCCTACCGCCAGGTGGATCTTCTTCCCGACGGAACCTTTGACTACGAAAATATTGCAAAGGCTGTCAATGAAAAGACAAAGCTTGTAACCATTCAGCGTTCCAAGGGCTATGATCCCCGTCCTACCTTTTCTGTAAAGCAGATCGGGGAGCTGATCGCCTTTATAAAAAAGATCAAGCCTGAGGTGATCTGCATGGTAGATAACTGCTATGGAGAGTTTGTGGAAACCATCGAGCCTACGGATGTAGGAGCCGATATGATCGTTGGCTCCCTGATCAAGAATCCGGGCGGCGGTCTGGCCCCTATTGGAGGTTATATTGCCGGAAGAAAGGACTGTGTAGACCGTGCTTCCTACCGATTAAGTGCCCCCGGCCTTGGAAAAGAGGTGGGCGCCAGCTTAGGACTGAATCAGCAGCTCTATCAGGGTCTGTTCCTTTCACCTACCGTTGTAGCAGGAGCCTTAAAGGGCGCGATTTTTGCCGCCAATATCTACGAGCGTCTGGGCTACGGCGTAGTGCCAAACGGCTCCGAATCACGTCATGATATCATCCAGGCCATTACCTTCGGTACTCCGGAGGGAGTGATCTCCTTCTGTAAGGGAATCCAGGCAGCTGCTCCGGTAGACAGCTTTGTCACCCCCGAACCCTGGGATATGCCCGGCTATGACAGTCCGGTCATCATGGCTGCGGGAGCCTTTGTACAGGGTTCCTCTATTGAACTCAGTGCCGACGGCCCTATTAAGCCGCCCTATGCCGTATATTTCCAGGGAGGGCTTACCTGGTATCATGCCAAGCTTGGAATTTTAAAATCCCTCCAGCAGCTGGCGGATGATGGAGTTGTGTCCCCTAAAAGCCTTGTTTCTTAAGAATTTTTTCAGATGACACCTAAAAAAACTTATGGTAATATGATAAACAGCCCCGTCCTTCGGGGCTTCCTTAGGAGAGTTTGTTTATGGGACGTAAAAATTTCTGGATCCTTCTTATTATGCTCTTAGCCGGAATTGTACTGGGAGGATTTATCGGACAGCTGGCAGATGGTATTTCCTGGCTGAAATGGATGAATTATGGCCAGTCCTTTGGGCTGGATACTCCTTTGGTCATTGATTTTGGCCTTTTAGTCATTACTTTCGGACTTACCATCAAGATTACCATGGCAAGCATTATTGGAGTGGCAGTGGCTCTGTTTATTTATAAAATGATTTAAAAGCTCATCCTGAAAATGTACTTGGAGAGGTGCGTAGTCAGGAGGATAAATGGAAAGAATTACAATGAAGGATCTGCCCAAAGAGCAGCGTCCCTATGAAAAATGCATGGCTTACGGTCCAAAGACGCTTACGGACAGCGAGCTGTTAGCAGTCATCATACGAACCGGCAGCAGTGAACGCACGTCTCTTGAACTGGCAGACGCCATCCTATCACAAAATGCACCGGGAGATGGACTTACAGGCCTTCTGCACTGCTCTCTGGAACAGCTGCAGTCCATCCGTGGAGTAGGTCCTGTAAAAGGAATCCAGCTTTTGTGCATCGGAGAGCTTTCCAGGAGGATTTGGAAGCAGAAGGTAAGCGCAGAGCCTGTGGCTTTTACACAGCCGGATCAGATTGCGGATTATTACATGGAAGATATGCGTCATTTGGAACAGGAGGAAATCCATGTCATGTTTCTGAATACCAAACAGCATCTGATCCGTGATTTCCTTGTTTCCAAAGGAACGGTAAACGCTTCTGTGGTTACTCCCAGGGAAATCCTCATTGAAGGGCTTCGTTGTCTTGCTGTAGGTATGGTTTTAGTCCACAACCATCCCAGCGGAGACCCTGAGCCCAGCCGCTCGGATCGGCTTTTAACCTGCCGGATCCGGGAAGCAGGAGAGGTCGTAGGGATTACCCTGATCGACCATTTGATCATCGGAGACCGGCGGTATTTAAGTTTTCGCCGGGAAAAACTTATATAATCATATAACACATGAAAGAGGAATGAATATCCATGGAATCAAAACGCAGCAAATATATCCTCTCAGGGCTTACCCTGCTTTGTGTCCTGTTGATCGGCATTACCTCCTTAAAGGACGGTATCTTAGAGCCTCTAAGAACCGGTGTGGGGTATTTTCTGATTCCTATTCAGACCGGTGTAAACCGTGTGGGAACAGGACTTTACAATGAGCTTACGGATATTTCACGTTTAAAGACGGCTCTGGACGAAAATGACCGTTTAAAGATCCAGGTGGATCGGCTGACCGAGGAAAATAACCGGCTCCAGGCCCAGCAGTTCGAGTTAAACCGACTGCGCCAGCTATATGAGCTGGATCAGGAATACATGCAGTATAATAAAATCGGCGCCCGGGTGATTGCAAGGGACTCTGAAAAATGGTTTCAGGTTTTTCGGATCAATAAGGGATCTTCCGATGGAGTGGCTGTGGATATGAATGTAGTGGCAGACGGAGGCCTTGTAGGAATCGTTACAGACGTAGGAGCCAATTATGCAACCGTGCGTTCAATTATTGACGATTCCAGCCGTGTAGGCGCCATGTCTGTGGATTCCTCCTATAACTGTATTGTGGCGGGAGATTTAACCCTCTATGAGCAGGGACGTTTAAAGCTGACCGATTTTTCCAAGGATGCTGTGTTAAAGGATGGGGATCAGATCATCACTTCCAATATCAGTACGAAGTTTCTTCCTGGCATTCTGATCGGATATGCGGTGGACGTTACCATTGATCCGGATCATCTGACCCAGTCCGGTTATCTGATTCCCGCAGCCAATTTCGATAACCTCCAGGAGGTTCTGATCCTGACCGATCTGAAAGATGGAGAAGAGGTGGAGAAACAGTGACCAGCGCAAAGGTGAAACAGATTGCGATCAACATCGGCTTTATTATCCTTGCATTTACCGTCCAGAACTGTGTATTCCCCCTGCTTCCCTTTCTGGCGGCAACGCCCAATCTGCTGCTGATCTTAACCTTTTCCTTTGGTTTTATCCATGGAAAAAACGCAGGGATGTTCTACGGCGTGATTTCGGGGCTTTTGCTGGATCTATTCTACAGCGGCTCATTTGGTTTTTATACCCTGATCTATATTTATATCGGTTATTTTAACGGAATCTTTACCCGATATTATTATGAAGACTACATTACCCTGCCTTTAATCCTGAGTGTGGCAAACGGTCTGTGGTACTGCATGTATATTTATATATTCCGTTTCCTGATCCGCGGACGATTAGATCTTCCCTATTATTTTACGAAGATCATGCTTCCGGAGATTATTTTTACAGCCGTTACCACCCTTCTCATATATCGTCTGTTCCTGTCTGCCAGCCGGCGGGTAGAGGACATAGGAAAAAGGAGAGATACCACCATTGTTTGATGAACTGAAAGAAGTTGTAAAGGAATTTTTAAAAAAGCTTTTTTCCTCCCGTCTATTTGCTTTGGCAGTGATTTTCACTCTGATGTACGCAGGGCTCATTGGAAAGCTGTTTGACCTGCAGATTATCCACGGAGATGAATATCAGCAGTCCTATATGCAGCGAACGGAAAAAATGGTTACTGCGCCGGGAACGAGAGGCAATATCTATGACCGCAATGGAAAGCTTCTTGCCTATAATGAACTGGCTTATTCGGTTACGATCCAGGATCTAGGCGATTATCCAAGGCCTGCAGATCGAAATGCCATGATCTACCGCCTGGTGACAATTTTGGAGCGAAGAGGAGAAAAGGTAGAAGGAAAGCTGGAGATTGCCATAAACGAGCAGGGAGAGATGTATTTCACCACCACCTCTAAGGCTTCTCACAAGCGTTTTCTGCTTAATTTTTATGGAATCAGCTCCGAAAAGCTGGATGATGCCAGCGGCCGTTATCCTTCGGACATTACAGCAAGAGAAGCCTTTGAGCTGAAAAAAAGCTCCGGCCGTGACGGCTATAACTTAAACGATATGAAGGATGAAGAAGGCAATCCCTTAGAGCTTACGGATCAGACGGCTCTCGATATGATCAATATCATCTATACCATGAAGCTTACGGAGTACCAGAAATACGAGAGCACTACCGTAGCCACCAATGTAAGCCGGGAGACCATGACAGAGATCCATGAAAATGCGGCTGATCTAAAGGGTGTTTCTGTAGAAGAAAGCTATATCCGTGTATACAATGACAGCCTGTATTTCTCCCCCATTATCGGATATACGGGAAAGGTTCAGGAAGAACAGGTAGACCGACTGAATGAGCAGTGGAGAGAGGAAGAAAATAAAAAGGGTAAAAATCTCACCGAGGAGGATGAAAAATACAACCTCAATGATGTGGTTGGCCGAATCGGCATTGAGCAGTATATGGAACTGGATCTTCAGGGCGAAAAGGGCTATACCAAAATGTATGTGGATAATATGGGACGGCCAAGGGAGGTCATTGAGCAGCAGGACGCCAAGGCTGGAAATGATGTGTATCTGACCATCGACCGGGATCTTCAGATTGCCACCTATAAGCTGATGGAGCAGCAGCTGGCAGGAATTATCACCAAATTCCTTGTAAACGAGGATGTAGATCCTGCCACAGTAAAGGACGGATCTAAAAAGCCGATTCCTGTTAAGAATGCGTATTATCAGTTGATCAATAACAATGTGCTTTCTCTGGAGGCTATGGCTGAGCCGGATGCCTCTTCTGTGGAAAATAAGATTTACAGCACCTATACCTCATCCAAAACACAGATTTTGACAGATATAAAGAATGAGCTTTTAAGTCCTCATGCCAGAGCGATGAATGATCTTCCGGAGGATATGAAAAGCTATATGAATTATATCTACAGTTTTCTGGCTTCCGAAGAAACAGGAATCATCAAGCGTGATAAGATTGATACCAGTTCAGAGGAGTATCTTTCCTGGAAAGAAGGAACCATCAGCCTCAGGGATTATATCTACAGCGGTATATCCGGCAACTGGATCGACACTACAAAGCTGGACTCGGAGAACAAGTATTCCAATGCGGATGACAGCTTTGCACAGCTGGTTGACTACATTTGTGTTCATCTGGAGGAAGATGGGAAATTTACTAAGCGTATGTTCCGCTATCTGATCAATAACGAGGTGATCAGAGGCAGCGAACTCTGTCTGGCCCTCTTTGACCAGGGCGTACTGGAGCCGGATCCCGGAGCACAGGCGGCTTTAGCCGGAGGAGACAGTGTATATGCCTACAACTTTATTAAAAAGAAAATTTCCAATCTGGAGCTGACTCCAGCGCAGCTGGCCTTAGATCCCTGTACAGCCGGAGCGGTTGTGACTGATGTGCGCACCGGAGAGGTGTTAGCCCTCGTTTCTTACCCAAGCTATGATAATAACAAGATGTCAGGCAGTGTGGATGCGGCGTATTTTGCGAAACTCCAGAACGATATGTCCAATCCTCTTTATAATAATGCAACTCAGGCCATCAAGGCGCCGGGCTCAACTTTTAAGCCGATTACTGCCGTGGCAGCTCTGGAGGAGGGCGTGATATCTCTTACCGATACCATTGAGTGTACAGGCTCCTATGATCTGTCCAGCCCGCCTATTAACTGCTGGGTATTCCCGGGACGTCACGGAGTAGAGGATATTGTGACCGGAATCCAAAATTCCTGTAATGTGGTCTTTGCAGAGCTTGGACACCGTTTAAGCCTTACAGAGGATGGAACCTATTCTTCGGAAAAGGGACTTGAGGCAATCCGCAAATATGCATCCATGTTCGGTCTGGATCACACATCAGGTATTGAACTTCCTGAAACAGAGCCTCATCTGACCACAGAGGATCCGGAGCGTTCAGCTATGGGACAGGGAACCAACTCCTACAGTAACGTGCAGCTTTCCCGCTACATTTCCGCTGTGGCAAATCGCGGTGCGGTCTTTGAACTGAGCCTCCTGGACAAGCTTACGGATTCAGACGGAAATCTGATTGAAGATTATACCCCTGAAACCAGTTCACAGATTGAAGCAAAGACTTCTACCTGGGATGCTGTCCAGTCCGGTATCCGCCGGGTGGTTACAGAGGGATCTGCAAAAAGCGTATTCGCAGGCTCCCATGTAGAAGTGGCAGGAAAGACAGGTACGGCACAGGAGGATCGGAGCCGGTCCAACCATGCATTTTTCGTTTCCTTTGCTCCTTATTCCAATCCGGAGATCGCGGTAACGGTCAATATCCCATATGGCTATGCGGGAACCAATGCGGCTTCTCTTGGAAAACAGATCTATGAATACTATTACGGCTATACGAGCTTTGAAGAAATTGTGGGCTCAGGAGCCTTAAGCGCATCAAACAGCTCCGTTGAAGAATGATATCATACAGGAGGAAGGTGATCATATGCAAAACGGGATCGTCATTAAAAGCAGCCGGGCAGGCATGACTGTGCTGCTGGATCCAAATCTCCCCTTTGAGGAGCTTCTTGCCGCTATTGCAAAAAAATTTAAAGACAGCGCCCGTTTCTGGGGGGCAGTTCAGATGACTCTTACACTGGAAGGGCGCAGGCTTACACCTGAAGAGGAGATGGCTGTGGTAAATACTATTACGGAAAATTCACAGATTGATGTGCTCTGTCTTCTGGATACGGATGCCCAGCGGATCGAACGTTGCGAAAAAGCTCTGAATGAAAAGCTTATGGAGCTGAGTGCCCAGACCGGACAGTTTTACCGTGGAACACTCCGCAGGGGAGATACCCTGGAATCAGAGTCCAGCATTATAGTGATCGGAGATGTGGAGCATGGGGCCAGGATCACGGCAAAGGGAAATGTGATCGTCTTGGGCGAGCTAAAGGGTTCTGTGACGGCAGGTGTTTCCGGAAATGCTCAGGCAGTAGTTATGGCCTTTTCCATGATGCCTTTTCAGCTTCGTATCGGAAACTGTCCGATTCCAACAAATGAAAAACACCGCCGGTTCGGCCGAGGAGCCATAATCGCCTGTATCAGGGACGGTGAAATAGCGTTCCGGCCTGTAAAAGGACGATCCATTTTTGGGGATATGGGCTGATATATGTAAAATTTTGCCGAACTGTATTAAATTTTTCTTGAATGGAAAAAAATACTGGTAAATTCACAAAATTTAATGTACAATAGATGGGTAAAGTTCATTTTTTCAGGAGGTCTATATGAGTGAAGTCATTGTGATTACTTCTGGAAAAGGCGGGGTAGGCAAGACGACTACTTCTGCCAATGTGGGAACAGGACTGGCCGTTCTGGGAAAGAGAGTGGTATTGGTTGATACCGATATCGGTCTGCGCAACCTGGACGTGGTGATGGGTCTTGAAAACCGCATTGTCTACAATCTTGTAGACGTGGTAGAAGGAAACTGCCGTATGAAGCAGGCCCTGATAAGAGACAAAAGATATCCAAGCCTTTACCTTCTGCCCGCGGCCCAGACAAGGGACAAATCCTCGGTAAATCCGGAGCAGATGGTTAAGCTGACAGAAGACCTGAAGGAGGAGTTTGATTATATCCTTCTGGACTGTCCCGCAGGGATTGAGCAGGGCTTTTACAATGCCATTGCAGGAGCGGGACGGGCTCTGGTGGTGACCACTCCCGAAGTTTCAGCCATTCGCGATGCAGACCGGATCATCGGCCTGCTGGAACACGCGGGCATTACTGAAATCGGGCTGGTAGTCAACCGGATCCGGGCGGATATGGTACGCCGGGGAGACATGATGTCTTTAGAAGATGTACGGGATATTTTAGCCGTGGATATCCTTGGCGCTATTCCGGATGATGAAAACATCGTAGTCTCCACCAATCAGGGAGAACCCTTGGTAGGAATAGGGTCCGCCGCCGGACAGGCTTACCTGAATGTATGCCGCAGGCTCTTAGGGCAGAATATCCCCATCGAATCCCCCGGCGAGGCCAGAGGCTTTCTTGTAAGGCTGGCCCGGGTGCTGAAGCGGGCATAGGAGGGGTGAAACAACGTGAAGACCAGACGTTCCAAAGATACGGCCAAATTCCGGCTGAAGCTTCTCCTTGTGGCAGATAAGGCAGGCTGTTCGCCGGAACTCATAAGGCTGATCAAAAATGACATGATCCGTGTCATTTCCAAATACATGGAGATAGAAAAGGACAATGTCCGCCTTTTGATGGACACAGACGGTTCCGCCTCCTGCCGGGGGCTGCCGGTGCTCCAGGCAGATATACCCATACGCTCCATTTCCAATAAGGGGCTTTACTGATATGCTTTTTGATTATGATTTCAGAAATTACAGCTTCCGGCTTCTTGCCTATATGACAGCTTTAAGCGTCATTGGCATACTGGTCGTGCGCAGTGCCACCAATATGGATTCGGAAGCAGTGACAAAACAGATGTTTGGCATACTGGCTGGCATGGCTATTGCTGTTTGTCTTTCACTGGTAGATTACCATAAGATACTGAATTTCAGCACGGTCATTTATCTGATCTGCATCGGAAGCCTTCTGGCCGTGCTGTTTTGGGGCAGATCCGTCAATAATGCAAAACGCTGGATCGAGGTTCCTGTTTTGGGACAGCTCCAGCCCTCGGAATTTGTAAAGATTGGCCTTATCATCACCTTCTCCTGGTATTTTATGAAATATCAGGAGAAGGTAGACAAGGTTTCTACCGTGGTACTGGCGGCAGCGCTTTTTGCCGTTCCGGCCATGCTTATATTTGAACAGCCAAACCTTTCTACCTGTCTCGTTACTGTGGTGATCGTGTTGGGGATTGTGTTCGCCAGCGGCATCAGCTACCGCTGGATCGTGGGGACACTGGCAGTTGTCATCCCTATGATTGCGACAGGCGTGTACCTTCTTCTTCATGGTATGATCCCGTTTATTAAAGAATACCAGGCGGGACGTATCTTAGCCTGGTTTTACCCAGAGCAGTATGGAGAGGCACGTTATCAGCAGAATAACTCCATTATCGCGATCGGTTCCGGTCAGCTGCATGGAAAGGGGCTTTACAACACTACGATTGCATCTGTAAAAAACGGTAATTTTCTTTCGGAGGAGCAGACTGATTTTATCTTTGCCGTTATCGGTGAGGAGCTTGGTTTTATCGGCTGCGCCATCGTGATTTTGCTGTTTTTACTGATTGTATATGAATGTCTTATGATGGCAGCCAGGGCAAAAGATATGGCCGGCAGGCTGTTATGTACCGGTATGGCTACGCTCATTGCATTTCAGAGTTTTGCCAATATCGCAGTTGCTACAGGTATTTTTCCCAATACCGGACTTCCGCTTCCGTTTATCAGTTTTGGAAGCAGTTCGCTGATCAGTATTTTTATTGGTATGGGGCTTGTGCTCAATGTAGGACTGCAGCGGGTACCACGACACTACTAATTCCTAAGGAGGGGTCTGAATATGACAATTGGCTTAATTGCACATGATGCAAAGAAAAAACTGATGCAGAATTTCTGCATCGCATACAGAGGGATTTTAAGCAAGCATTCTCTGTATGCCACCGGAACAACCGGAAGACTCATAGAAGAGGTTGCAAATCTTAATATCCACAAACATTTGGCTGGTCATCTGGGCGGGATTCAGCAGATGGCGGCTCAGATTGAGCATAACGATATGGATCTGGTTATTTTTTTGAGGGATCCCCTGATGCCCAAGTCACATGAGCCGGACGTAAATGATGTAGTCCGTCTCTGCGACACCTACAACATTCCGCTGGCTACCAATCTGGCGACTGCGGAGCTTTTGATCAAGGCTCTTGACAGAGGTGATATGGAATGGAGAGAGGTTGACAGATAATGAAGCGGGGGTATGTCAGAGCTTGGAATGCCCTCATATTGGCTGCTTCTTTGTGTCTGGGAGGCTGCTTTGGCGGCTTTTCTGATGCGTATTCTCTGAAAGAGCGCCTTCCGGCGATTGCCTTGGCAGGTTCAGAGGAAGAAGTCATGGAAGGTTTCGCCTCAGATCTCTGCGTTGTATCCGATGAGAGTGTCTTTGATCCGAATTTTCTCACCTCTGAGGCGGGAGCGCTTTTTGATCTGAACGGCCATCAGACGCTTTACAGCAAGGATGCCTTTGAGACCATGTATCCGGCCAGTATTACAAAGGTAATGACTGCTCTGGTGGCGATCAAATACGGCAATCTGGAGGATCAGGTAAAGGTTACGGATGAAGCGGTAATTACAGAGTCAGGCGCTACACTCTGTGGCATTAAGCCGGGTGATACCCTTACGCTGGAGCAGCTTCTCTATGGTCTTATGCTTCCGTCTGGAAACGATGCGGGTGCAGCCATTGCGGTTCATATGGATGGCAGTATAGAGGCATTTGCAGACCGGATGAATGAGGAAGTGAAACGTCTGGGCGCAGTGGACAGCCATTTTGTAAATCCGCACGGACTTCATGATGAGGATCATTATACCACAGCCTATGATCTCTATCTGATATTCAACGAGGCCTTCAAATACCCCCAATTTCGGGAGATTATTGAGGCGAAGGCGTACACGGCAGATTACATTAATGGGGCCGGAGAGAGTGTATCCAGAACCTGGAAATGCAGCAACCAGTTTATCACAGGGGAACGGGATACGCCGGAGGGAGTTACCGTGTTAGGCGGAAAGACGGGTACCACAAAAGCAGCCGGCTATTGCTTAATTATTGCATCAAAGGATGATGCCTCGGAAGGAAATTTTATATCTGTTGTGCTGAAATCGGACAGCCGCGCCCATCTTTATGATAATATGACAAATATAATTTCTAAAATCGTCAAATAGTGATTGCGTTCCGCATGAATTTGTACTATAATCAAGGTAATCTTAATTGATTTTTTATACAACATATATAACTCAAGGAGGAGATAGGTATGGTTCAGATTATTGCAGGAAAAAAAGGTAAAGGCAAGACAAAACATCTGTTAGACATGGCCAATGCAGCAATCAAGGGAGCCAGCGGCACCGTTGTATATCTGGATAAGAGCGCTCAGCATATGTATGAGCTGAACAACCGGATCCGTCTTATCAATGTGAACGAATTTCCGATCACACACAGCGAAGGATTTTTAGGATTTATCTGTGGCATTCTTTCTCAGGATCATGATCTTGAGACTATGTATCTTGACAGCTTCTTAAAGCTAGCGTGCTTAGAGGGAGCGGACATTTCCGAGACCTACGAGACATTGAAAAAACTCAGTGACAAATATCATGTTACTTTCGTATTAAGCATTTCCATGGACGCGGATGAGCTTCCGGAGAATGCAAAGGGTGATGTGATTATTTCATTGTAATGATACATATTCTGTGATAAAATAGCAGACAGAACTTAGGCTGCCTGCCGCACGAGGTTTTGAAGTACGCCTGGTGCGGAGGGCAGCTTTTTTACGAAACAAGACTTTAAAAGGAGAGCCGTTATTCATGGCCAGTAAAAAGCACAGAAAAAACAGAAAGATCATTCCTTACCGGCGGCCACGCAATGATATCGGCAAGCTGATATTCGGTGTTATCTTTCTGTATCTTCTGATCAATATTTTTATCTATATGGGACATGAAAAAATCCAGTTTTATGAGGTGGCAGAAGGCGGTATTGTAAATGACCGTCCCTACACAGGACTGATCCTGAGAGAAGAACAAGTCTATAATGCGGATAACAGCGGGTATATCAACTATTACCTACGGGAAGGCAAACGTGCCTCCGTAGGTTCCAGGGTTTATTCTCTGGACGAAACCGGCCGCCTAGATTCCCTTTTAAAGGAGCATGGGGTTGAGAATCAGACGCTCAGTGATGAAAACCTGGCTGATTTAAAAAAACAGCTGTCCTCCTTTGTTACCAGCCGTTCGGACGAGGATTTCGGGGCGATTTATGATGCCCGTTATACCCTGGAAGCGGCAGTGATGGAGTATTCCAGCTTCAGTGCTCTGGATCAGCTGGATCAGATTGCCAGGGAATCCGGCATTGTCTTTGAACAGGTGGTATCGCCTCAGTCAGGTGTGGTATCCTATGGCTTTGATTCCTATGAAAGTCTTAAGCCTGAGGAAGTGGAGACGGCATCTTTTGACCGGTCTGCCTATACGAAAACCTTTCATAAATCAGGAGATCTGATCGAGAGCGGAACACCTGCCTATAAGATTGCAACTTCTGAAAACTGGTCGGTTGTATTCCCTCTTACAGAGGAGGACAGGGTCCTCTATGGGGACAAGTCCTCGCTTGAGGTGGAATTTAAGGATCACAGTATTGAAACCACCGCTTCTTTTTCCATTTTTACGGGAAAGGACGGCTCTGTTTTCGGTAAGCTGGATTTTAATAAATACATGGCACAGTTTATCACAGACCGTTTTGTGAATTTTGAGATTCGCCAGGATCAGGCAAAGGGGCTTAAAATCCCTGTCAGTGCAGTAACTGAGAAAAATTTCTATCAGATCCCAAGAGATTTTGTCACTCAGGGCGGGGACAGTACAGACAGCGGTGTAAATAAAGAAATCTATGATGCAAATGGAACAACAGCTGTCTTTACCCCTATAGAAATCGGCTTTGATGATGAAGAATTTTATTATATTGCTGTTCAGGAGGACGGCCCCTTAAAAGCCGGCGACTATATTGTAAAGCCTGATTCCCAGGAGCGGTTCCAGGTGGGAAGTACCAGGGCTTTAAAGGGTGTTTTTAACATTAACAAGGGATATACCGTATTTAAAGAAATTGAAATTCTGGATTCCAACAGCGAATACTATACCATAAAAAAAGGAGCAAGCTACGGTTTGTCTGTATATGACCATATTGTGCAGGATGCCTCTCTGGTTACGGAAGGCCAGATCCTGTATCAATAGGATCGCTGTTTTAAATCAGGATTTGACAGAGGAGGATGAAACGATGTCAGAGATAAGAGACAATCTGGAAATAGTAAGAAGGCGTATCGAGGAGGCCTGCCAAAGAGCGGGAAGAGATGCGTCCGAGGTAACGCTTATTGCGGTAAGCAAGACAAAACCTGTTCCCATGCTTGAGGAAGCTTATGAGGGAGGAGCCAGGGATTTTGGTGAAAATAAGGTTCAGGAGATCCAGGCAAAATATGGCAGCCTTCCTGATGATGTGCGCTGGCATATGATCGGACATCTGCAGCGCAACAAGGTTCATCAGGTTTTGGGAAAGGCCGTCCTGATCCATTCTGTGGATTCCCTGCGCCTTGCCAGACAGATTGAGGAGGAGGCTGCAAAAAAGAATATGGAAGCGGATATTCTTTTGGAAATCAATGTGGCAAAAGAAGAGAGCAAATATGGCTTTTTTATGGAAGATGCCGAGGCGGCCATACGGGAGATCAGCACCTTCCCTCATGTGCATATCCGCGGATTGATGACAATTGCGCCATTTGTTGAGAATCCAGAGGAAAATCGGGAAATTTTTAAAAAATTATATGAATTTGCTGTTGACATAGGTAGGAAAAACATTGATAATGTTACTATGGATGTGCTTTCTATGGGTATGACCGGAGATTATGAGGTCGCTGTTGAGGAAGGCGCTACCATGGTAAGGGTCGGCACCGGTATTTTTGGTGAGCGGCATTACGGCGCTGTGTAAGGCAGCGTTGATAGAGAGGAAATGGAGAGAGTAAAATGAGTCTGTTAGGTAAGTTGATGGATACCATGCGATTAAATCCTGAAGAGGAGGGTGAGGATTACTACCTGGACGATGACTTTGAAGATGAGCCGCCTAAAAAGAGCTTTTTCTCAAGGAAGAATACTGCGGATGATGAAGAGTATTACGATGAACCTCAGGACAAATCCCGTTTTCTGGGACGTCCTACGCCAAAGGTGGTTCCCATGCGCCGTTCCGGTATGGAGGTTACGATGGTAAAGCCTACCTCTATGGACAGTTCCAAGGATATCTGTAATTACCTTTTATCTGGAAAAGCAGTGGTTCTTAATATGGAAGGAATCCACATGGAGGTAGCACAGAGGATCATTGATTTCGTATCCGGAGCTGCTTATTCCATGGATGGCAATCTTCAGAGAATTTCCAACTATATTTTCATTGTAACCCCTAATTCTGTGGAGCTGTCCGGTGATTTTCAGGACATGCTGGCAGCCGGTGATGTGTCCGGTATGGAGATGTCAGGTATGACCATTCACATTTAAACTACATAGGGACAGGATTTGCGGAGGCTGCTGCCACTGGGAGAATTTTATTTCCTGCAGCAGCCCCCGTTTTTCTGTTCATACTACACAAAATTCAGACAGATCAGGAGGAACTTGACGTATGAAGGAACGTTTGACGGTTTGCAGGGATGGAGATCCCATTTATGATATTTGTATGGAAACATCATTTGAAGGACTGAAGGAGGAGCTGGCGGCATTTCATCTGGAAAAGCGCAAAATATGTATTGTTACAGATTCTAATGTGGCATCCCTTTATCTGGACAAGGTAAAAGAAATCCTAAGCCAATGCTGCAGCATGGTTTCTGTTTTTATTTTTCCAGCAGGTGAAGAACATAAAAACCTGGATACGGTTCGGATGCTTTATGAACATCTGATTTTAGAGCATTTTGACCGAAAAGATATGCTGGCAGCTCTGGGAGGAGGCGTGACAGGAGATCTCTGCGGGTTTGCTGCTGCCACTTATCTGAGAGGAATCGACTTCATCCAGATCCCCACCACACTGCTGTCTCAGGTGGATTCCAGCATCGGAGGAAAAACGGGGGTGGACTTTGCGGATTACAAAAATATGGTGGGTGCCTTTCATATGCCCAGACTGGTATATACCAATCTGGAAACACTTTTGACGCTTCCTGAGGAACAGTTTTCTTCCGGAATGGGAGAGGTGATAAAGCATGGACTGATTCAGGATAAGGCATACTATGAGTGGTTAAAGGAACATCGTGATGCGGTGATGGCCCGTGATCTTACGACATGCCGGCAGATGGTCTTTCGGAGCAATGAGATAAAAAAAGCAGTGGTGGAAAAAGACCCTACAGAGCAGGGAGAACGGGCATATTTAAACTTTGGCCACACATTGGGTCACGCTGTGGAAAAGTTAAAGAATTTTACTATGCTTCACGGCCACTGTGTCGGCCTGGGCTGTGTGGCAGCAGCCCGTATCAGCTGTTTAAAGGGTACTTTGAGTGAAACGGAAGCAGATGATATTAAACATACGATGGTGTCCTTTGAACTTCCAACTACTGTAGATAGCCTGATCTGGAAGGAAGTATTTGATGCTACAAAGAGTGATAAGAAGATGGAAGCAGGAAAGGTGAAATTTGTCCTTTTAAATGGAATCGGAGATGCTTATGTGGATCACTCCCTTTCAGAGGATGAAATCCGTGCCGGTTTTGAGGCTGTTTCCCTGTAAAAAATATTATGCCTTTGGCCGGGGCAGAAATACGATTGATATGAAGGAGTAACAATGATGAGCAGACAAAAACGATCCCTTCTGGTAAGCTTCTTAATCGGTTTTTTGATTCTTGTGGGGCTGGATCAGTGGACAAAAGGGCTGGCGGTTCGGTTTCTTAAGAACCAGGAGCCGGTAGCCGTAATAAAAGGCGTATTTGAATTTTCCTATCTTGAAAACAGAGGTGCCGCCTTTGGAATGCTGCAGAACCGTCAGTTTTTTTTCTTCCTGATCGGAATAGCCGTATTGGCAGCAATCCTGTATATGATGTGGCGGATGCCGGAAACACCGAAATATCGTCCGTTAGCAGTATGCCTGATGCTGGTAGCCGCAGGGGCAGTCGGCAATATGATCGACCGGATGACCCAGAATTATGTGGTTGATTTTCTTTACTTTCGCCTGATTGATTTTCCCGTATTTAATGTGGCAGACTGCTACGTTACCATAGCGGCAGCAGGACTGGTGCTTTTAGTGCTTTTTTATTATGATGATGAAGATTTGGACTGCTTCCAGCCCGGAAAGGCTCATGGAAAGGAGAAAACGCAGTGAAACAGGAAATCTGTGTAGGCGACCAGGAAGGCGGTCTGCGTATTGATAAATATCTGGCCGAAGCTGCCGGACAGCTGAGCCGCTCCTACATCCAGAAGCTTTTAAAGGACGGACGGATCCTGGTAAACGGAAAGCCGGTAAAAGCAAGCTATGTGGTAGAAGATGAGGATATTCTTTCCATGGATATTCCAGAAGCGGTGGAACCAGAAATAGAGCCGGAGAATATGGAACTGGACATTCTGTATGAAGATCAGGATGTGATCCTGATCAATAAGCCAAAGGGAATGGTTGTCCACCCCGCCGCAGGCCATTATTCCCATACATTGGTCAATGGACTGATGGATCATTGCCGCGGGCAGCTTTCCGGTATCAATGGAGTCATGCGTCCGGGGATCGTACACAGGATTGATATGGATACAACCGGCGTATTGATCGTATGTAAAAACGATATGGCACATAATTCGATTGCGGCTCAGTTAAAAGAACACTCTATTACCAGGCGCTATCAGGCGATCGTTCATGGCGTCATAAAAGAAGAGGAGGGAACGATTGACGCTCCCATTGGCCGCCATCCGGTGGAACGGAAAAAGATGAGCATCAACTATGACAAGGGAAAATCAGCAGTGACCCACTATCATGTATTAAAACGTTTCAGGCAGTTTACTCACGTAGAATGCAGACTGGAAACAGGACGTACCCACCAGATTCGTGTTCATATGGCCAGCATTCATCATCCTCTTTTGGGAGACGCCGTTTATGGCCCGGCTAAATGTCCGATTTCCGGTCTTAAAGGTCAGACACTCCATGCAGGTGTCCTTGGATTCATTCATCCCAGAACAGGTCTTTATATGGAATTTTCCGCCCCCCTTCCAGATTACTTTGAAAATCTGCTTAAGACTCTGAATTAATTAGACACAATTAGTGGATTTTATCACTCTTGTCTAATAATGTGCTTTTAAAATAGAATTTTCTGTATATTTCTATATACTTTTCTGAATTTTTGAGTTATAATACAAATATGGCAGAGAGAGCAGGGAACAGCTTGGTTCCTGCTGTGAGGCCAGAGAAAGGGGTATGCAGAATGTCAGGAAATCTTGTTATTACGATCGGCAGACAGTGCGGCAGCGGCGGAAAATTGATCGGAGAAAAGCTGGCGGAAAAGATGGGAGTGAAATGCTATGACAAAGAGCTTCTTTCAAAGGCAGCAAAGCATAGCGGCCTCTGTCAGGAATTATTTGAAAAGCACGATGAACGTCCTACCAGCAGCTTTTTATATTCTTTGGTGATGGATTCTTATTCTATGGGCTATACAGCCGCAGGATACTCGGATATGCCTATTAATCACAAAATCTTTCTTGCGCAGTTTGATGCGATCAAGCATCTGGCAGATGAACAGTCTTGTGTGATCATTGGACGATGCGCAGATTATGCCCTGGAAGATTATCCCAATGTTTTGAACGTATTTATCGCGGGCGATGAAAAAGATAAGCTGGAGCGGATTAAGACGCTGTATAACCTGGATGATTCCAAAGCAAAAGAGGTTATTGTAAAGACAGATAAGAAGAGATCCAGCTATTATAACTATTATTCCAACAAGCGCTGGGGTGATCCCAGAAGCTATGATCTGTGTTTAAACAGCAGTTCGGTAGGTCCTGATGGTGCTGTAGAGGCTATTATGGCCTTTGCAAAGCTGAAACAGCAATGGAAGGATCAGAAGTAATTTCAATCACGATAATTTATGAAGTTTTTGATATGCCCCTTTCTGGCAGCAGTTTTTTGGTATTTCATCTGTCTGTCTGAAAGGGGATATTTTTTATATTTACAAATTTTACCATCAGTGGACAATGAATCAGATTTAATGATTCCGTAAGACTTTACAGCTGTATTTATCTGTTTTCCTGTGGTAGAATAGCTGTTATGAAAGAAAATGAAACAGAGGTGAAAATCCATGAATTACCATGATAATGAGGATGAACTTTTACGAATGCAGTCCAGGCGCAGGAGGGCGGGCTCTTACGGAAACGTGCCTTCCCGCTCCAGGGCCTCTTCTTCCCATGACGGCCGCAGTTTTCGGGAACGGGAATCCTTTGATTCCATAGATGACGCTTATTTTGAAGACGAGTATGGCTGTGAAGACGGACTGGATATACCGTTTTCAGATGAGTCTTCCAAAAGAGGTACATCCCAGGGACGATCTGCGAAAAGAGCGGGAGGTTTTTCCAAAAACCACAGAGAATCCTATAGCCGTTCCCGAAATAAGTTTAGGACAGGAGAGAAATCCCGCCGCAATCCGAAAGGCAGTTCTGTCAGAGAAAGACGTCGTAAAAGAAAGAAAAAATGGCCGATGCTTTTGATATTCCTTCTTTTAGCGGTTACGGCATATGGAAGCTTTCTATACCTTCATCGTCCTACAGGGATCTGGACAGTGGCTGTATTTGGTGTAGACAGCCGTGACGGTAATACGAAAAAAGCGCTGGCAGATGTACAGATGGTCTGCACACTGGACAGAGAAACAGGTGAGATACGGTTAGCCAGTGTATTCAGAGATACATATTTAAAAATTGACTCCAAGGGAACGTACCATAAAATCAACGAAGCTTATTTTAAAGGCGGGCAAAAACAGGCCGTAGATGCACTGGAAGAAAACCTGGATCTAAAAATAGATGATTATGCTGCCTTTAACTGGAAGGCAGTGGCTGAAGCGATTAACGTTTTAGGCGGTATTGATTTGGAAATTACTCCGGCAGAGTTCAAATATATCAATGGATTTATTACAGAAACCGTCAATTCCACGGGTATTGGATCGACGCAGCTTAAACAGGCCGGAGCCAATCATTTAGACGGAGTTCAGGCGGTAGCATACAGCCGTCTGCGGCTTATGGATACGGATTTTCAGCGTACAGAGCGCCAAAGGAAGGTGATTGCTCTGGCGTTGGAAAAAGCAAGACAGGCAGATGCAGGCACGCTTACTAATCTTGCAAAAGCTATTTTACCTCAGATTTCTACCAGTGTAGGGATTGAAGATGTGCTGCCTCTGGTAAAAGATATTGATCAACTTCATATTGCAGATACGGCAGGTTTTCCTTTTTCCAGGGAGACAAAGCGGGTTGGAAAAATGGACTGTGTGATCGCAACTACTCTGGAGAGTAATGTGATCCAGCTGCATCAGTTCCTGTATGGAGAGGATACGCCATACCATCCATCTTCCGGATTAAAAAAGATCAGTGCCCACATTTCGGAAGAAACAGGGCTGTATGAAGAGGGAGCAGCTGCACCCTCCAAATCTTCTTCGGGCTCCGGAAAAATAGATTCCAAGGATAAGACAGGCGGCGCCGATGCTCCAAAGGAAACAGAGGCTTCAAAGCCACAGGAGACAATTCCGGAGACTTCTGCAGAAGAAACGGAAACAGAAGAGGAGAGCAGCAGCTTAGAAAAAACGGAAGAAACAAGGGAAACGATCAGTATAAAGGAAAGTGAAAAAGAAACAACAAAAGAGGAAGAGAAGAGACCGGGAATTTGGGGACCGGGCAGCAGTAAGGAAACCGAATCAGAGAAAGAAACGGGATCTCTGGAAAATAAGCTTTCTGAGGAAAAGGAAGAAGAGGACACTTCCAGGCCTTTAGGAGAAGCAGGAAGTACAGGACCTGGGGCATCCTCAGACCAGCAGCCGGGCGGAGGCCCCGGTATCTCTGCCTTACCGGGAGCCTCTAAAGATACAAAGCCCGGAGAGTCCGTAAGTAACCAGGGACCAGGGATTTAAGCATCTGCAGAATCGGCAGCTTTGCTCCAACCGGGTATATTTCCGTCTGTAATAGCACGAAAAAGACAATCCTTAATATGGGGGTTGTCTTTTTGCAGTTTCTGGATCAGTTCTTTGATGTACTGGCGTTTGGTGTATCCATCCATAGGGCATGGATTTTTACATACTGGAAGCTGGTACTTATTTTTAAATCCGATAACATCTGCTTCCGATACGAAAATCATAGGACGTATTACAGTCAGATCCATCCGGTCCAGATAGGTGTTGGGAGGAAAACAGTAAAAGCGTCCTTCATAAAAAAGGGACATCATCATTGTTTCCATCACATCCTCTTTATGATGGGCATAGGCGATTTTATTGCATCCCAGTTCTTTGGCTTTTTCATTTAAGGCGCCTTTGCGCATTTTTGCACAGAGAGAACAGGGATTGGATTCCTTTCGTATATCAAAGAGAACGGTTCCAATCTCTGTGGGAAGCACATAATAGGGAATTTCAAATTCTTTGCAGAGTTCCCTTATCGGATCCAGGTTAAGATTTCCAAGCCCCAGATCTACAGTGATGGCTGTAAGATCGTATTTTGGGGGATAGAACCGTCTTAAATGGTGAAGCGCATAGAGCAGTGCAAGACTGTCTTTTCCGCCTGAAATTCCCACTGCAATATGATCTCCGTCCTGTATCATATGATATGTATCGAGAGCCTGGCGGACCAAGCTTAATAAACGCTGGAGTTTCATTTTATAATCCTTTCTTTCATAAATTTGTACCAAATTATTCTAATCGTCCGTTCCTCCGGTGTCAAGTGTTTATAATCAATGGTTGTCATTAACAGACAATTGTGTTACTATAAGGATAGAGATTTTCAATAATGTCATAAATAAAAGATTAAAATCAAACAACAATGCCGTCTATTTCTGTAATATTGAAGATTTAATTTAAACACTAAAACGCAAAGGATGATAAAAAATGATTAGCTACAGATATGTTATTTCAAACAGACAGGGACTTCATGCATCAAATTCTATGAGCTTAAGCCGCGCGGCTTCAGATTATCAGAGTCAGATTACCATATCCAGCGCCAAAGGAGAGGCAAACTGCAAAAATGTGCTGGCACTTATGAGTCTGAACGCCAGACAGGGAGAAAACCTTGTACTAAAGATAGATGGTCCGGACGAAAAACAGGCTGCCGGATTTTTAAATGGATTACTTCGGACGATTTTATAATAAAATAAGTTTGTCTGCACAGATGTAAGATACGAATATGTCCCGGATAAAAATTGTCCGGGACGTTTTATTCATTTGACAATAATGAAGAGTATGTGATATAAAACAGAAGGAAGCAGGGGCAGCTGAAAATCAGTAAAAGTCGATGGTTTAGTAAAATCAGTAATTCCCGCCTCAACTATTCGTTAAAGCTGTGTTTCGCGAATAGTTTAAACACTGTCTCTCATCACATAACTCCAACTGTTTTTATAAAATGAATTGTATGGAGTTTTTATTATGAGTACATTATCCTATCACGAACAAAAAGACAAAGAAAACATTATACGCCTTCGCAGTTTGATCCGGGATCTTCCGGGATTTTGCGCAGATTTCTTCCGTGGAATTGAACCCAGGACTTCTTCACGAACCCGAATTGCATATGCATATGATCTACATATATTTTTTGATTTTCTCCATAAAGAAAATCCGGCGCTGAAACAGATTGCTATCACAGATCTTTCTCTTGATCTTTTAGATCAGCTCTCTGTAACAGATTTTGAAGAATATATGGAATATCTGAAATATCGGTTTAATGACAAAAATCAGGAAATTATGAATAAAGAACGTGGAATCATGCGCAAGATTTCATCACTCAAAAGCTTTTATAATTATTTTTACCGAAATGAACGTATTAAAAATAATCCGGCTGCATTAGTCCGTTTACCCAAAATTCATGAAAAAGAAATCATTCGTCTGGATATAGATGAAGTTGCTCTTCTGCTGGATGAGGTGGAACAAGGAGAAAATCTGACAGAAAAACAAAAGGCATATCATAATAAGACAAAACTTAGAGATCTGGCCATTATGACGCTCCTTCTTGGTACGGGAATCCGTGTGTCAGAATGTGTGGGATTAAATATTGCTGATATTGACTTTAAAAATGGAGGTATTCGTATCTACAGAAAAGGCGGCAAAGAAGTAACGGTATATTTTGGAACAGAGGTTGAGGAGGCTCTTTTAGATTACTTGGAGGAAAGGGACCGTATCATTCCGGAAACAGGCAGTGAAGATGCACTCTTCCTGTCTCTCCAAAAGAAACGCATGGCTGTACGCAGCGTGGAAAATCTGGTAAAAAAGTATGCCCGCACAGTGGCCCCTTTAAAGCCAATTACGCCCCATAAACTGCGCAGTACCTATGGTACCAGTTTGTATCGTGAAACAGGTGATATTTATCTGGTGGCAGATGTCCTTGGACATTCAGATGTAAATACAACAAAACGTCATTATGCGGCGCTTGAAGATGAAAGACGGCGTAGTGCCCGTAATAAGGTGCAGCTTCGAGAATCAGGGGGGAAGAAATGATATCCCCCCTATATATTACTTAATTCACGTCCCAATTTCCTGCATCGCTCCAGTGCTTCTTCATCCGGTGCTTCCTGACAGATTACTCCTGTTCCACCCTGGATTTTGGCTCCTGCCGCAGCCATACGCGCTTCCCAATCGCGCATCCACTGCCCATCACCCCATCCATAGGAACCAAACAGGCCGATTACTTTACCGGATACAAACGGTTCAGACTTTGTTACAAACGGTTCCATCTCGTCCTCTTCCAGAACCTCTCCTCCCATAGCCGGACAGCCCAGAGCAAATACATTGGCTTTTTTTAATATCTCTGGCTCCGCTTCAGATACCTCCAGAAGCTTTGCCTGGTTCCCCTCTTCTTCTATCCCCTGGGCGATCGCATGAGCCATGGCCTCTGTATTGCCGGTCTGTGACCAGTATATAATGAGAATTGTTTTCATATAGTCCTCCTTGCTATACAGCCGCTGTGCTGTAATAATATGGGTGGTGCAGCGCTATAATGTGTCTGACGGTCATACCTCCAGCCATGAGACGGATCACACGCTCTCTGGCGTGATCATATTTATTAAAAATACGCCGGCATTCTTCCGGATCGGAGTATACTTTCCAATAACCGCTGTAAAGAGAATCCTGACCTTTATTTTCTATAAATCCCTCTACATCCGCTGCCGGATATCCCAGAAGCAGGCCGATTTCATGGGGGAATTCTCTTCTGCCCTCCATATGGTCCTTATAGCATTGGCCTACAAGAGAAAGGATTTCATCCAGCTTCATCCCCGTATAACCAAAACGTTTCATCAGTCCCTTGACAGAAGGCAGATCCAGATATGCCTTCAACTGCTCCTTCATATATAAGAGAAAAACAGCCTTTCCTTGGGATTGGCAAAGCAAAAAGCAGGATACCGGCGTACGGCTGAACAGACGTGCTGTATGGATCCGGTTGTTTTGATCAGTTGTCAGAAGGTTTGAAATCTTTATACCTGTTAAAAGCGGAGCACACTGCATTACAACCTGTGTTTCCAGCTCCTTTCGGTTAAGGCAAAGCATCATTTCGAGAGTCTCTTTACACATAGTATACCTCACATCTGCAAAATTATAAGTTAGTTTAATCTAACTATAGTTATATCTTAGCATAAGTGTGGAAAAAATGCAAGGCTGTTTTCAGAGGTGCTGTTATTTATAATAAACAATGGTAAGGTGCGCGCCGGCATGGATTGTATCTCCTGTCAGTCGGTTCATCCTCTGGAGCTGTTTTACATACTCTTGTGTAGTCATCCGGCTTCCTTTTCGATAACGGTCTGCAATTTTCCACAGGCTGTCACCCTCCTGGATTTCGATGCTGCTGTAATAAGGCAGCCCTTGAACTGGCTCCTCTTCTGCCAGTGTGGTCAGCATACTGTACCCTGTCACTGCGATCACGAGAATCAGAAGCATAAAACAGGATGCAAAAAAGCGCCGCCTTGTCATTTGAATGGTTTGTCTCATACCAGCTCCTCCTCTGTAAAACGTATGTTCTTCGAACGTGTGTTCTCATAGATGCAGTTATACTATAACATCAGAACATACGTTTGTCAATGGGGCGCAGAAAAATCCGAACAAAGGTTTGCATTTTTTTCGAACATATGTTACTATAATATCAGCAAATGATGCCCGTATTATACAGCAGACAGGAGGTAAGGATTATGGAACAGGATAAGATCACTGCAAAACAGCAGGAAATATTAGAATATATTAAAAATACGATTTTAAAGAAGGGATATCCCCCGGCTGTTCGGGAGATCTGCGAGGCTGTTCGTTTAAAGTCAACGTCCTCCGTTCATTCTCATCTGGCTGCACTTGAGGATAAGGGATATATCCGCCGTGATCCTACAAAACCGAGAACCATTGAAATTCTGGATGATACGTTTAATTTTAACCGGAGAGAGATGGTAAATATTCCTGTGATCGGCACAGTGGCCGCGGGAGAACCCATTCTGGCAGAAGAATGTATTGAGGATTATTTTCCCTTTCCTGCAGAAGCCCTTCCCAATGCAGAGATTTTCATGCTTCATGTAAAAGGAGAAAGCATGATTGGTGCAGGGATCTTTCCGGGGGATAAACTGATCGTAGAACAGCGTTCTACTGCAGAAAACGGAGAGATTGTAGTAGCTCTTCTGGATGATTCCGCTACTGTAAAGCGTTATTATAAAGAGAAGGATCATTATCGTCTGCAGCCGGAAAATGATGCTATGGAGCCGATCATTACTGATCATGTAGATATTTTAGGAAAGGTCATTGGTCTGCTCAGGATGATGTAGCCAGCGGTGCTGGGTACTCAGGTATGAAAGCAGCATAAAAGCCGCAGCTTTTCGAAAAATCCCCATCCCGGATTCTAGCGAAAAGCTGCGGCTTATTATACCTTTATAAATCATATATTACAGTTCATTTACATCTACAAATGTCTTTCCGTCTCTCCAGATACGTTCCAGATCGTAGAATAAACGATCCTCTCTGCAGAAGATATGGACAATCACATCTTTATAATCCATCAGGATCCAGTTTCCGCTCTGGTATCCTTCGATCTGTCTGCATTCACATCCAGCCTTTACCAGCATTTCTTCTACATTGTCAGCCATTGCCTGAACCTGATTGACATTGCTTCCATCTGCGATGATAAAATAGTCTGCAAGGACAGATACCGGCTGGATATCGATGATTTTGATATCCTGTCCCTTTTTATCGCTGAGCGCCTCATAGGCGATTTTAACCATTTCCTTAGAAGTCATTCTTCATTTCCTTTCATCTGAGCCTTAAAGTATTCATATGCCTGCAGTGTCATGGGGTCTATACAGCCGCCCTTTCTTTGGAGATATTCCAACGTGCCTTTTAAAATAGCATACATGGTCTGATCAAGATCCTCATAAGCCATACGGCGGATCTGAGGCAGGTTGTCTGCTTTGTAACGTCTGGGTTCGATATAATCTGCAATATAAAGAATCTTATCCAGAACGGTCATCTCCGGTTTTCCGGTAGTATGACAGGCAATGGCATTCAAAATTTCAGAATCCTCAATCTGATATTTATGCCGGGCCAGCCAGGCTCCGTACTTTGCGTGGAGCACTGCAAGAACCTTTCTCTCTCCTTCTGTAACGGGAATTCCATGCTTTAGGCATTTTTTTAAAATAACCGAATCTGGAAAACGCTTGCCGCAGTCATGAAGAAGACCTGCCAGCTCAGCCTTATCTATATCATACCCATAACGCATAGCCAGATTCATACAGGTAAAGGAAACGCTGAGTGAATGTTCATAGCGCATGGGATCCAGTCTGGATTTAAGTTTTTTCCGAAACATTAAAACCTGATTGCATTGGTGATCCATTTTCATCCGAAACCGCCTTTCTTTGCTGCGGCCCTGTCTTACTGATACAGTCCGTGAGCTTTTATATATTCCGCTACTTCGTCCGGAAGCCATTTAGTCAGATCGCAGCCCTGTTTCGCAGCTTTGCGGACAGTTTCTGAAGAAATGTCCATTTCCTCAAAATGTATCCGTTCGATTCTGGCACTGTATTTATCCTTTAAATAGGCAATCTGAAGATCAAGAGGCCTGTGGGTATGTTTATATGGGCGGCCCGCAACCAGGATCGTTGTTTCCTGCATCACCATTTCCGGATGATACCAGTCCTCGATCTCATACAGAGAATCCGCCCCTTCTATAAAATAAAATTTATCATGGGGGTATGCTTCCTTTAATAACATAAGGGTCTGAGCAGTATAGCTGTTTCCGTGACGCCTGAATTCAAAATCAGAATACTGAAACCACGGATAATCCCTGATAGCCAGCTTTACCATATCCTGACGCTCGGTTCCTTCAGTCACCTTCTGCGCTCTTTTGTGAGGCGGAAGGCTGGAGGGCATAAACCAGATCTGATCCAGCTTAAACTGCTCATATGCCTGCTGTCCCAGTGCCAGATGTCCTTTGTGTATGGGATCAAAGGTGCCTCCCAGGATTCCTATATTTGCCATAATAGACCTCCTGCATTATTTAGGAAGTACGATTTTTCTCTTCGCCTCATCCTTTGCAGGACGGTACAAAACAATCTTGCGTCCGATTACCTGGACCACCTGAGAATGGGTTCTTTCCGCCAGTACATCAGCGATGGAACGCCCATCATCCAGACAGTTCTTTAATACAGTAATCTTGATCAGTTCCCTGGCTTCCAGTGCTTCAGCCACAGCCTGGGTTACTTCAGGCGTGAGGCTGGCTTTTCCAATCTGGAAAACAGGATCCAGATTCATAGCCAGGCCCTTTAAATAGGCTCTCTGCTTACTTGTCATAGCTGCTCCTTTATACTTGAATCACAGGGGCCAAACGATTTTTTGACCCCGATATCATTATTTATAATAGTCAAATTCCAGTCCGTACATCCGAACCGTGTCGCCCTCATTGATCCCGGCCTTTTCCAGATCATCCAAAACACCTGTATTTTTCAGGAATTTCTGGAAAAAGTCAAAGCCTTTCTCGGAATCCAGGTTGGTATAGCCAAGCATTTTTTCAATTCTCGGTCCTTCTACCACATAGGCGCCGTCATCAGCTCTGGTAACGGTATAAGGAAGGCTTCTGTCTCCCTGATACTGAATTTCAAACTCCTTTTCAAAAACGACAGGAGTCTGATCAACCGTCTTTAAAAGATCATTGATATGCCATAAGAGTTCCTTTACACCCTGACGGCTTACTGCAGAGATTGGGAATACACGGATGCCCTTGGGTTCAAATTCAGACTTTAATGCATCCAGGACCTGATTTTGGTCTTCTTCGGAATACATGGCATCCATCTTATTGGCAGCAATTACCTGCGGGCGCTCCAAAAGCTTTGGATTGTACTTCTCAAGCTCTCTGATAATGGTGCAGATGTCCTCCAATGGGTCACGGCCCTCCACAGAGGCAGCGTCTACCACATGAACCAGCACCTTGGTACGCTCAATATGGCGCAGGAAGGAGTGGCCCAGCCCTACGCCTTCAGAGGCTCCCTCGATCAGTCCGGGGATATCGGCCATAACAAAACCGGCTCCGTCTCCTAAGTCCACTACACCCAGATGGGGATTTAATGTAGTAAAATGATAATTGGCAATTTCGGGCTTTGCATTGCTGACAACGGAAAGCAGGGTGGATTTTCCTACATTTGGATAACCTACAAGGCCTACATCTGCAATGACTTTGAGCTCCAGCTGTACCCACAGCTCCTGTCCGGGTTGTCCGGGCTGGGCATACTTTGGCACCTGCATGGTAGAGGTGGCAAAGTGCATATTTCCAAGTCCGCCCTTGCCGCCTTTTAGGATTACTTCCCGTTTGTTGTCTCCTGACATATCGGCAATCACCTTGCCGGATTCAAAATCTTTGATCACAGTTCCTTCTGGAACTTTAACGATCAGATCATCGGCATCTGCTCCGTGGCAGCGGCGTTTTCCGCCTTCCTGTCCATCCTTTGCGATGTATTTGTGTATATGACGGAAATCGATCAGTGTATTTTTTCCTGTATCAACCTGAAAAATCACATCGCCGCCTCTTCCGCCGTCACCGCCGTCAGGACCGCCGTTAGGAACATAAAGCTCCCGTCTGAAGGACACATGGCCGTCGCCGCCCTTACCGGACTTGATAAATACTTTTGCACGATCTGCAAACATATAACAGCACCTCCTGTATGGTGTGGCACACGCTCCGTCATCCGGAACGCATGGTTTTTGTATGCCCCGTCTTTTCGGGTACACTGTCTAAAAAAAGGGCTCCATACACCAGGTATGGGGCCCCTCAGAATTATTCGTTGATTGCTCTTGGGTAAACAGAAACCTGCTTTCTGTCTCTGCCCTTTCTTTCAAACTTAACAACTCCGTCTACTAATGCAAATAAGGTATCGTCGCCGCCTTTGCCTACGTTGTTGCCAGGATGAATGTGAGTACCGCGCTGTCTGTACAGGATGTTTCCTGCCAGTACGAACTGTCCATCAGCTCTCTTGGCGCCCAGTCTCTTGGACTCGGAATCACGGCCGTTCTTAGTAGAACCAACACCCTTTTTATGAGCGAATAACTGAAGGTTCATCTTTAACATGTCTTACACCTCCTT